>NZ_JACCFS010000001.1:6306537-6607844 GCF_013410755.1 Nocardiopsis aegyptia | reverse complement strand
GCCGAGCCGGTCCAGTGCCCAGGCCCCCAGCGGGGAGCGGTCCTCGACGGTCTCCAGGACGCCGAGAAGCGCGGGAGAGGCCTTGACGGCCGTGTCCCAGGCGCTGCGCGGAACCTGAAGCCAGTCGGCGCACGTGTCGCCGACGAGGTAGCGGATGAGGGCGGCGACCGCGGGGTCCAGGAGGGTTCCGGGAACGACCTCCTCGTAGAGGTCGATGAGTTGGCGGGTCAGCCGCGCGCCCTCCTCGGAGGGCCCCATGTACCGGGTCATGTACTGGTCGGAGAACAGGCGGGCCTCCTCCAGGTCGGCCGGGGCCTGCCCGGGGCTGATCCCGAGCATCTCGCCGACGACGCGCCAGGCGTAGAAGTAGGACGCCGCGCCCTCGGCCGACATGTGGACGCCCAGGCGGTGCAGGGCGTCCAGGACCTGGATCGAGAAGATCATCAGGCCGCCGATCATGTCCTCCTGGCAGATCGGTGTGCCCAGCGCCTCCTCGTCCCAGAGCCCCTCGCGGCGCATGTGGTAGCGGATGGAGGCGTGCAGCAGGCGCACCTTCTGGACCGCGGGGACGAACCGGCTCCCCGCCTCGAAGGCGTCGGGCTGCATCAGGTAGACGGTGAACTGCCCGGTCTCGGCCATCCGTCGCGAGGGGTACTCCAGGCCGTGGGTGGCGCTGAGCAGCCTGGCCACGTGCGGGATGACGTAGCAGGCGGGCATGGCGGAGAAGGCCAGTGCGGTGGAGACGTGCACGTTGTTGTCGATGAAGAACAGCCGGGCCCGCTCCATCTCGCCCCAGTCGACCCAGGAGGGTGGGGCGGCGGTCGCCCGCAGGTACTCGTGGGCCACGTCCGGCAGCCCTTCGGGCAGTTCCTGCCCGACCGTGGAGACGTAGCGCATGAGGGTGTTGAACCTGCCGACCTCCCCACGCTCGAACAGTGTCTCCACCGTGGCGTCGGCGAGTTCGTCCCCCACCCGCCGTAGCGCGCTCATGGACTCCGGTGTGTGGTGCATGGCATCCTCTCGACGGCTCAGTACCTTCGGTCCGTGGCCAGGGCCGCCATGTGGGACAGGGCGGTGGCGGCCTCACCGGGCAGCCCCGCACGGGCGAGTGCGGCGTCCGCCGCCCGGGTGCGCCGGGTGATCATCTCCTCGACGCGGTCGGGGGCCCCGGTGCGCCGCGTGATCCGCCGGACTTCGGACAGGCCCGCCTCGTCCAGGTCGCGCCGGCCGAGCTGAGCGCGCAGCTCCCGCCGCTCGGCCGCGGTGGCGGCCGACCAGGTCTCGGCGAACAGGACGGTCGGCCGGTTGCCCCGGACGTCGTCCAGGTTCGACTTGCCCGTGCGTCCCGGGTCGCCGAAGAGCCCCAGCAGGTCGTCCCGGAGCTGGAAGGCCTCGCCCAGGGGGATCCCGTAGGCGGTGAAGGCCTCCATCAGGGCCCCCGGAGCGCCGGCCAGCGCGCCGCCGATGTGCAGGGGGTGCTCGACCGTGTACTTGGCCGTCTTGTAGCGGACGACCTGGATCGATCTGGCCGTGTCGGGACGGGAGCCGGTGCGCAGGACCTCCAGGCACTCCCCGGCGACCAGCTCGCGGGCCATGACCGACCACGGTCCGCGGGCACGGGCGAGGTAGGCCGAGGGCAGGCCGCAGAGGAGGAACATCTGTCCGGCCCACGCCATCAGCAGGTCCCCGGTGAGGAGGGCGAGGGCGCGGCTCCGGGCCTGGGGCCGGGTACCGCCGGTGAGCGCCGATCGCAGGGCGGCGTGGGCGGTGGGGGCACCATGGCGCGTCGGGCTCTCGTCGATGAGGTCGTCGTGGACGACCGCCGCCGCGTGCACCAGCTCCATCGCCGCGGCGGCCCTGACCAAGGCGTCGCTGTCCGGTTGCCCGGCCGCGCGCCACCCCCAGTAGCAGAACGCGGCGCGCAGGCGCTTGCCGCCGGCCGCCGCCGCGGTCAGCTGTTCGGCGACGGGCAGCAGGTCGGCGTCGACGGCGAGGAGGTGCTCGGTCTCCTGCCGCGCGAAGGTCTCCAGCTCCGCGTCCACCCGCGCCCGGAACCGGGCGTGTTCCGTCGGCTCAGACATCGCCCGGGCCGGATCCCCGGGAGGCGGCACGACGGGCGAGCAGCTCCAGGTGGGACTCGGTCGTGGGGGCGTGCCGCCGCAACGCCAGAGACCCCCGCTGCCTCAGCTCCTCCCGGCCGTCCCGGGCCAGCGCCGCCAGGTCCGACCGTCCCAGCAGCGCCCCGGCCCTGCGCAGGGCCGTTCCGACGCCCTCGACCACCAGGTCGGCGGCCCCTGCCGCGATCAGTACAGGATCACTCACGCGTTCGCCCTCGGCACCGCCACCGGTGTGCGCCACAGTGTTCTCCCGTCCGGGTCCGTCACGACGATCATCACGGCTTCGGCGAAAAGGCCCGAGATTTCGGAGGTGCGTCGTGGATCCTCTTTCGAGGATCATCTTCTGACATGAACTCATGTGTCAACGCGATCATGTGATCCGGACCGTTTTATTGAGGACAGAACACGCCTCTTTCTCCCAGGAAGCGGACAATAGGGATATGAATCAGACAAGAAGGAGGAAACATCCATGACATTCCGCCCAGGGCGAAAGGCACGGGGCCGGTCCGATTCCCGCCGCCGACGTCCCCGCATTCCGGTGACCGACGCGAGAAATAGGGGCTTCCAGGACGAATTGGATGCCGACTGTCGGGGCGCACTGTCACACTCCTCGGTGTGAGCACCTTCTACGAGTACTTCGGCGCACCCGGCGATCAAGCAGCAGCATCAGCCTTCGCAGAGGGACCTGATGAGGCCGGCTTCGACATGCTCCGCTTCAAGACGATCGACCCCGCTGTCCTGCTCGGGCAGGCGGTGGCACTGCTGATTCGTGAACCTGTGTCACGGGTGACCGGACATCCCCGATTCGTTCATCTGGTGACGAGCCCGGAGGCGGAGAGCACCTGGATCGTCACTCTGCCCGACGAGCTCCGCGACGCCTTGGCGGACGCACCCCCCGCTCGATTGGCCGAGATCTCCGTACCGTGGTCGCAAGCGGAGGAGTTCTACGGCCATGCCGATCCCGGCCATCTTGCGGACCTCCTCGACGAGCTTGCAGCACTGGCTGGACGGGCTCGGTCGCACGACCATGGACTCTACTGCCGCATGGCGCTCTGACCGCGTTGTTCCACCGTCGGCCGACGCTCACGGTGCCCAGCGGCCATCTCTCGATCGGCGGCCGGGGCCGCAGCCACCGTTGCCATCGGGTGTTGCGTGGACCCAGCTGTCGGCCGCGAACCACGGCTGGAGTCCTAGCGACCCGCCACCAGGCGGGCGAACAGTTCGGGATCGAGGTTGCCGCCCGAGACCACCGCGACCGTCGCCTCCGCCCGTCCCGGGACGGTGGGCACCCGGCCCGCGAGCAGGGCGGCGGCCGCCAGCGCACCGCTGGGCTCGGCCACGAGCCGCGCGCCGTGGGCCAGCGCGGCCACCGCGCGCGCGATCTCGTCCTCGGTCACCGTCACGATCTCGTCCAGGCGCGCCGACAGGTGGGCGAACGTACGCGGGGACAGGCACACCCGCACCCCGTCGGCCATGGTGCGGTAGGTCTGTTCCGGCGGCCAGGCGGCCAGGTGCCCGGTCCGCAGGCTCTCCGCCGCCTCGGCGGCCAGTTCGGGCTCCACGCCCACCACCCGGACGCTGCCGGGATGGACGGCCGAGGCCGCCGTGGCCACGCCGGAGGCCAGTCCTCCCCCGCCCACGGGCAGGACGATCGTGGTGACCTCGGGCGACTGTTCCAGGATCTCCAGTCCCACCGTGCCCTGCCCGGCGATCACGCGGTCGTCGTCGAAGGGCGGCACCAGCTCCAGGCCCTCGTCCCGCTCCAGGCCCCGCGCCACGGTCTCGCGCTCGGCGGGCGCCGCCATGACCACGCGGGCGTCCCAGGCCCGCATCCGGTCCACCTTCACCTTGGCCGCGCCCTCGGGGACCACGACGGTGCACGGCACCCCCTGGGCGCGTGCGGCGTAGGCCAGCGCCTGGCCGTGGTTGCCGGAGGAGTGGGTGACCACTCCCCTGCGCCGCTGCCGCGCGTCGAGCAGCGCCACCGCGTTGGCGGCGCCGCGCAGTTTGAAGGCGCCGGTGGGCTGCAGGCTCTCGGGTTTGAGCAGGAAGGGCGGGCCTCCGGCCGGGCCGGCGGTGAGGGGGGTGCGCACGACCGTCCCCTCGATCCGGGCGGCGGCGGAGCGGACGTCGTCGACAGTGACCAGTTCCATGGCGCGAGTATGCCCCCGACCCGGTCCGGCACACGGGACAATGGGACCGATGCGTACTGAACGGACCCCTGACGACCTGCCCGGCCGCGCCTTCTACCAGCTGCTGACGGCCGTGGTGGTGCCGCGCCCGATCGCGTGGGTCTCCACCACCTCCGCCGCGGGCGTGGACAACCTCGCCCCGCACTCGTTCTTCACGATCGCCTGCACCGAGCCGCCGATCGTGCAGTTCACCTCGGTGGGCCGCAAGGACTCCCTGCGCAACGCCGAGGAGACCGGTGAGTTCGTGGTGAACCTGGCCTCCGAACCGCTGCAGGAGGCGGTCAACGCGACCGGTACGCCCTTCCCGCCGGAGGTCGGCGAGTTCGACCGCGTCGGCGTCGCGCGCGAGGCCGGCGCGGTGGTCAAGCCGCCGCGTGTGGCCGCCTCCCCGGTGGCGCTGGAGTGCGTGCTGCACTCGACGCTGTGCCTGGGCGACTCCACGGTGGTGTTCGGCCGGGTCGTGCACGTGGCCCTGGACGAGGACGTGCTGGTGGACGGGCACCCCGAGGTGACCCGGCTGCGCCCGCTGGCGCGGCTGGGCCGCAACGAGTGGTCGACCCTGGGCGAGGTCCGGGCCGTCGACCGGATCCCCTACACCCCGTAGGGCCGCGGCCGGGGGGGCACCGGGTCGCGCACCCGCGGGGACCGGGCCGCGGGTGCGGGTGCGGCTCCGCGGCCCCCGTGGGGACCGCGGAGCCGGCCGACCGCGTGCGCTCCGGTGCGCGTCGGATCGCGTCAGTACGCGGGCCGTCGCGCCCCGCCGCGGATCAGTCCTCCTGGCAGGACACCCGGGGCAGGGTGTTCACTCCGTCGTGGGAGGCCACGAACCCGAAGGTGGTGGACTCCCCGGCCGCGAGCGTACCGTTGTGCGCCGCGTTGGTCGCCTCGTGGTGCGCGCCGTGGTCGACCACGTCGGCGTTCCAGGCGCTCTGGATCTCCTGGCCGTTGGCGAACACCCAGTCGACCATCCACCCGTCGAGGTCTTCCTCGCCGGCGGTCACCTCGACCTCGCCCTGGAAGCCGTTGGACCACTCGCCGACCACCGAGTACTCCGCCCGGCAGTACTCCTCCGGCGGCGTGGGGTCGGGGCTCGGCGTCGGGTCCGGGCTGGGCGTGGGGTCGGGGCTCGGCGTCGGGTCCGGGCTCGGGGACGGGTCGGGGCCGCCCGGGTCCTCGCCGAAGACCACGTCCGAGCAGTTGTAGAACGCCTCCGGGCTGTCGGAGCGCTCCCAGACCACGTACACCACGTGCCGTCCCTCGCGGTCGGGCAGGGTGACGTCCCAGTAGTACTCCGCCCCCGCGTCGCCCTCACTGCGCAGCGGCGGGTTCGTGGTCTCGTCGATCAGTTCCAGGTCGTCCCAGGCCAGCGGCGAGTTCGGGTCCCACCCGTCCTCGGTCACGTAGGTGAAGAACGTCCCCGGGTGCGGCGCCCAGGCGTTGTGGCGGAACTCCGTGGTGGTGCCCGGCTCCAGCGGCGTGCTCGGCCAGTCCGTGCGCGCCGCGTTGAAGGCCGCGAAGTCCTCCGTGGGGCCGCACAGCTCCCCGTCGGCCACCCGCTCGCGGTGGGCGTCGCCGACGTCGCCGATGAGGTTGCCGAACCAGTTCCAGAACGCGTAGTCGCCGCCCTCGGCCAGGGCGTCGGCGCAGGCGTCGTTGGTGGGCTGGAGGGCACCGCCGCTGCTGCCGCCGGTGGCGTCCTGGAAGCAGGCGTAGGTGCGGCTGGCCGGGTAGGTGTAGGCCCCGTGGGCCTCGGCGGGCTCGGGGGTGACGGCGACGGCGTAGCCGGCCGCCAGGCCGCCCAGGGCCACGGTCGTGATCAGTGCGTGGCGCGTCCTCGTTCTCATCGTTGTTCACTGCTCCATTCGGTGGGGGGTGGGTGGCCGCGCGGGGCCGTGCGGCCCCGCGCGGCCGGTGTGTCAGGCGGTGCAGTCGAGTTCGGGGACGCCGACGGTCCCCTCGTGGGAGCCGGTGAAGCCGAAGCTGGTCGACTGTCCGGCCGAAAGCGTGCCGTTGTAGGCGGCGTTGTCCGCGCTCACCCGGTCGCCGTCACCGGTGACCGCGGCATTCCACGACTGGGTGACGCGCTCACCGTCGGCGAAGGTCCAGGTGACCGTCCAGGCGGTGATCGGCACGGTGGCGGTGACGGTGACCTGCGCCTGGAAGCCGCCGGACCACTCGTGCTGGACCGTGTACTCGGCTTCGCAGTCGCCGTCCCCGGGCGGGTCGGTCGGGTCCGGGCTCGGCGTGGGGTCCGGGCTCGGCGACGGGTCGGGGTCGGTCCCGCCGTAGACCGGGGCCTCCTCGGCCGTCTCGGCGATCCCGTCCGGGCCGTGGAAGATCCGCTCGCCCCAGGGGGTGAGCCGGTCGACGTCGAAGTCCTCCACCATGTCGAGGTACTCGACGCCGCCGCTGTTGCCGCTCCATGACCAGCCGATGTAGCCCAGGCCCAGGCGCTCGGCGTGCGCCATGATGGCGTCCTCGTCGGGGTTGCCGTCGCTGTGGTCGATGCCGAACTCGCCGACCATCAGCGGCAGGCCCGCGTCGGTGAAGGCCTCCATGTAGTCGACGACGGTCGACTCCTGCTCGTAGACGCCGTACATGTGGATCGAGAACATCGTGTTCGCGTCGGGGTCGGAGTCGAAGACCTGCTGGGCGTCGGCGCGCATCGTGTGCGACCAGTCCTGGCCCCAGTTGGGCGCGTCCACGACCAGGGTGTGGTCGAAGCCCTCGTCGCGCAGGCGCTGGATCGCCGCGGAGGTGTCGGCCGCCCAGTCCTGCACGGTCGCCGCGTCGTTGCCGTAGGGCTCGTTGCCGATGTTGACCAGGACGTGGTCCTCCTCGCCCTCGACGGCGTCGCGGACCCGCAGCCAGTAGTCGACGGCCTGGTCGAGCGTGGCGGCCTCGGCCTCCTCCCCGTACCCGGTGGTGTCGTGCACCTCCAGGACGCAGATGAGCCGGTGGGCCTTGCAGTCGGCCACCACCGCGGCCACGTCGTCGACGCCGTTCTCGTTCCAGCGGTCGCCGCTGCTGAGGACGACCCGCACCGCGTTGGCGCCCAGGGACTTGATGTCGCCCAGCGACTGGGTCTCCTGCGGGTACCAGGTGTGGGCGTGGCTGACCCCGCGCATGACGAAGTCGTTTCCGGCCGCGTCGACCAGTCGGCCCTCGCTGATCCGGAAGCCGGTGTCGGCCTGGGCGGGCAGCGCGTACGCCAGCAGCCCGGCCATCAGGGCCAGGGCCGAGCCGAGAGCGACCAGCAGGCGCCGGGGGACGGATGTTCTCATCGGGTGATTCCTCCATGGATCGGAGACAACGTTGTCGAGCGGGGTCTGAGGGGACGCCGGGGACAGTGGCGGGAAGCTGTCCCCGGCGCCGGTCGGGAGCGCGGGCGGGATGACGGGCCGCGGGAGCCCGGTCGGGGACGAGGGGCGGGGCGGGCCGGGCGCCGGGGGGTGGGACGCCCGGCCCATGGCGGACCCATCACCCGGTCCGGCAGGCCTGGCCCTCCAGCGCGAACGCCTCGGGTGATCCGGCCTGGCCCGTGTGCGTGATCTGCATCCCGAAGGAGACCGACCCGCCCGGTTCGATGGTGCCGTTCCAGGCCGCGGGGGTGGCGGTGACCTCGCTCCCGTTCTGGGCCACCTGGGCGCTCCAGGCGCCGGTGATTCGCTCACCGGCGGGCTGGGTCCAGGTCAGCGACCAGTCCGGGACCGGCGAGGATCCGTCGTTGCGCACGGTGACGTCGACGACCGCGCCCTGGCCCCAGTGGGAGGAAACGGTGTAGGTGACCAGGCAGTCCTGCTCGCCCGGCTCCCCCGGATCGCCGGTCCCGGGTCCGGTGTCACCGCCCAGGGCCTCGCTCACCGCCCAGTAGGCGGGTTTGGGCTCGTAGGCCTCGTCGATCGGGAGCGCCGCGCCCTGGCCCTCGAAGACGTCGGGCACCCAGGAGTGGGCGTCGGTGACGCCCCACACGGACACCCCGGAACAGCCGGGCACCGCCAGGCAGGCGTCCATCACCCGGGCGTAGTCGGCGGCCTGCTGGTCGAGCTTGGCCTGGGTGACGGGCAGGTCCATCCGGATGTCCAGCTCGGTGATGACCACCTCCAGCCCGAGGTCCGTGAAGCGCTCGATGTTCTGGCGGATGTCGCCGGGGACCTGGCCGGCGATCAGGTGTCCCTGGATGCCGATGCCGTCCAGGGGCACACCCTGGTCCAGCAGGGACCGGGCCAGTGCGTACATGCCGTCGCTCTTGGCGTTGATCCCCTCGATGTTGTAGTCGTTGACGAAGAGCCGGGCGTCCGGATCGACCGCGTCGGCGGTGGTGAGGGCCTGGGCGACGTAGTCCTCTCCCAGCGTTCGGTGGAAGACCGAGTCGCGGAAGGTGCCGTCCTCGTTGAAGGGCTCGTTGACCACGTCCCAGGTGGCGATCTCCCCGGCGTAGCGGCCCATGGTCGTCTCGATGTGCTCGGTGGTGATGTCGGTGAGCTCCGGGGCGGAGAAGCCGCCGTCCTCCACCCAGGAGGGCAGCTGGCTGTGCCAGACCAGGGTGTGGCCGTGCACCTGCTGGTCGTTGGCCTGGGCGAACTCCATGACCCGGTCGGCGTTGGCGAAGGAGTACTGCCCCCGCTGCGGCTGGACCGACTCCCACTTGAGGGAGTTCTCGTGGGTGATGGTGTTGAACTCGGTGGCGGCGGTGTCGGAGTAGACCTGCTGGTCGAGCAGGTGCGCGGAGACGGCGGTGCCCATCCGCAGACCGAGTCGGTCGGCGGGTTCGCGCAGCCCGCTCTGCTGCGCCGCGGGTTCGGCGGCGGGCTCGGCCGGTGCCGCGTGGGCGGCCGCGGCCGGGCCGGCCGCGAGCGCGCAGCCGAGTGCGACGGCCGCCAGCGCCCTGGCTCGTGTGCGTGTCCTGCCTGGCATGGGGGGATCCTCGGGGTCGTCGTGGTCCGTGGGGGGTGGGGTGGGGCCGGACGCCGGGTGGGGTCGGCGTCCGGCCCCGGGGCCGGTCCGCGGGTCGCGGATCAGCCGGTCGCGCAGGCCTCGCCGTCCAGAGCGAACGCCTCCGGGGTGGCGGCCTGGCCTCCGTGGGTCAGCTGGAAGCCGAAGGAGGTCTGGCCCCCGGCGGCGATGGTGCTGTTCCAGCCGACGGGTGTGGCGGTGACCGTCGAGCCGGACTCCTCGATCTCCGCGTTCCAGGACCCGGTGATGTCCTCACCGGAGGGCCGGGTCCAGGTCAGGGCCCAGTCCTCGGCGTCGCCGTCGCCGGTGTTGCGCACGGTGACGTTCACGGTCGCGCCCTGGCCCCAGTCGGAGGCGATGTCGTAGTCGACCTCGCAGGAGCCGACCGGGTCGGGGTCCGGGCTCGGGTCGGGACTGGGGTCCGGGCTCGGGTCGGGGTCCGGGTCGGAGCCGCCGAAGAGCTCACCGTGCGTGGCCAGGGCCGTGGCCACGTCGACCTGGGCCCAGAAGCGGTGGTAGGTGAACTCCGGCGCCGGGCCGCCGTCCAGGTACTCCTGCACGCGGGGCCAGTCGGGGTCGTCCTCGACGAAGGAGCGGATGGAGGCGAACGTGGAGTCGGAGTCGACGACGTCGCCGTTGGGCATCTGTCCGGTCCAGCCCTCGGGCACGTAGAGGCCGCCGTCGGGCGCGTCGAAGGTGTCATCGAACCGCTCGTAGTCGGCCCGCACCTCCGGCACGGCCACGCCCAGGTCGTCCTGGTGCGCCAGCAGCGCGTCCAGCAGGCCCTCGGCGGTCTCCAGCGACGCCTCGTCGCCGGTGGCGTCCGCGTAGTGCATGAGGGTCTTGGCCAGGCCGGCGGCGATGCCGACGTCCTGGTTGTGCGAGACGACCTCCACGTTCAGGTCCGGGTTGCCGGTGGGGGTGCCGGTCCAGTCGTCGGGCGCGCCGCTCCACTCCATCTCGGCCGGGACGGCGAACTCGCCGTCGGGGCCGACCGTGGTGTTCTCGATCGCCCAGGGCACCCACGCGTCGAGGATGTCGCCGGCGCGCTCGTCACCGGTGATGCGGTGGTACTCGGCCACGCGCTCGATGTCCCAGACCTGGAAGCCGAACCACTGGTTGGACGGCGGGTCGTGCCACACGGGCTTCTCGTCGTAGAACATCCCGTAGAAGGTCGGGGTGTCCGCGGGCGGCTCGGAGTAGTCGCCCTCCCAGCTGTTGGTCGCGCCGCCGGCGATGCCGCCGTCGGAGGACTGCAGCCACTGGAGGAACTCCAGCTGCCGGTCGAGGCTGATGCCCCAGTCCTCGGCGCCGGTCGCCGACTCCGGCCGCAGGGCGTCGACCTCCGAGAGCGCGTAGGCGGCCATCACGTTCTGGTAGCCCTGGTGGGCGGCCGAGCCGCCGATCCGCCAGGCCCAGGGGTACTCGGCGCTCTCCAGAGCGCCGCCCCAGGAGTAGTACCAGGCCATGAGGTAGTGCGCCGACTCCTTGCCCGATCCGGGCGGGCAGGAGGCCGGGTCGACGCAGTCGCCGATCTGTTTGAAGTACTTGTCGAACATCGCGTAGCGCAGGTAGTCGCCCATCATCGCCGCGTCGGAGACGCTGTCGGCGATGGCGGAGGCGTTGCCCTGCTCGGACGCCCACTCGTGCGCGAGGTAGGCGACCTGGACGGCACGGGCGTCGGCGTCGGGCGCATTGGTGTAGCGCCACTGCTCGGAGTAGGACTGGTCCTCCACGAACAGGTCGAGGAACCCGTTCTCCCCGCCGTGCTCGAAGGTCTCGCAGGAGGGGTGGGGGACGGTCTCCCAGACCGACTCGTTGGAGCCGCGCTGGAAGGTGTTGATGTAGGCCGGGGCGTCGTCGCTGCCGTCGCCGCAGAAGCCGTAGCCGTAGATGTTGTCCACGTCCAGCAGCCAGTGCATGCCGTAGATCTCGTCGGTGCCGTAGGTGCTGCTCAGCTCGTCGGCGAGGGGGTCCTGGCCGGGCTGCACCTCGGGGGTGATCGGCATCGGGTAGTCGTCGGGCGAGAGCGACTCGGGGATGTAGGAGGCCGGGGCGGAGGGGTCGTAGGAGCCGTTGGTGGGCTGGTCGGCGGTGGAGGGGATGATGAAGGCCTCCATCGACGCCCAGGCGTCGTTGAAGGGCTGCCAGTCGCCGGAGACGCGGCCGTAGGTGGCCTCCAGCCAGAGGTAGTAGCTGTAGGCCTCGGAGGTCGTGGCGTGCCCGGTGTCGGGCGCCTCCACGATCAGCTTCTCCACGGAGTGGTAGGGGACGAGGAGCCCGTCGAACTCGCGGAAGTAGCCGCTGGCGGGGTCCTTGATGGTGTCGTACTGCTCCAGGAAGGCCGACTCGTACTGCGTCAGCTCCGGATTCTCGCGCTGGACCCTCTCGGCGACGGGGGTGTACTCGTAGTCCGCCGTGGGGGCCGGTTCGGCCTGGGCGGACACGGTGGTGAGCAGGGCCGCCACGAGGGCGGTACCCAGGGCCGCTGGGAGGGGCCATCGCCGTCGGTGGCGGGGCCGGGATACGTGCGTGGTCACTGCGCATCCTCCTCGGAGGGTGCTCGTCCCCCGGATGCCGCGGGGCGGGGCGCGGGCCCCGGCCGCGGTGCGGCCGGGGTGGAGGGCGCCTCGGCGTGGGCAGCGGGGCCGAGACCTTGGGGGGGTATGGGGGGTATGGGGGGTGTGGGTGTGCGTTCGACGGTGCGGGACGGGGGGTGGGGGGCCGGAGGCCGTCCGGACCGGGTCGGCGCTGTCCCGGTCGGTGTGGGAGCGCTCCCGTCACGGGAGCGCTCCCAAGCAGTGCCGAAAAGTTAACACCGGAGGAAAGCCGCTGCAATGGGTGTAACGAGAAGGATTGCGCGCCGGACTCACACCTCGCGCACGGCCGCGGGGGCGCGGCGCGCGGGCGGTCGGGGCGAAGGTCCAGGTGGCCGCGGGCAAGGGCCGGAAAAGCCCTGTCGATGATCCGGTATCCGGGCGCCCCGCCCGCTTGTCCGGCGGTGCCCGGGGTAGGCGCCCGGGGACAGGGCACCGATCACCGGCGGGAGGAAGGAGCCAGCGATGACTCAGTGGCCGAGCGACGCGTCCTCCGGTGCGCAGGCCTCGTCGGACCCGCCCACGGGGCCGGGCGAGATGCCGAGGTTCTCCTGGTGGGCGGCCCTGAAACGGACGTTCCGCGAGTTCCGGGAGGACAACTTGACCGATCTGGCGGCGGGGCTCACCTACTACGGCCTCCTGTCCCTGTTCCCGGCCGTCCTGGTCCTGGTGTCCCTGCTCGGCCTGGCCGGTCCGGGCGCCACGCGGACGCTGACCGAGAACGTCGACGCGGTCCTGCCGGCGGACGTCGCCGGAGTCGTGACGACCGCGATCCAGAACCTCCAGGGCAATCCGGCCGCGGCCGGGATCTTCGGTCTGGTGGGACTGGCCGTCGCCCTGTGGTCGGCCTCCGGCTACATCGCCGCGTTCATGCGCGCGTCCAACATCGTCTACGACGTCCCCGAGGGGCGGCCCGTATGGAAGACGCTGCCCGTCCGCGTCGGTGTCACCCTGCTGCTCGTGGTCCTGCTGACGTTCACGGTGCTCGCCGTCGCCGCCACCGGTGCGGTCGCGCAGGGAATCGGGCAGGCCCTGGGGCTGGGACCGGTCGTGGCGACGGTGTGGGACATCGCGAAGTGGCCGGTGCTCCTGGTGATCGTGGTCTTCATGATCGCCCTGCTGTACTGGGCCTCGCCCAACGCCAGGCGCGGGTTCCGCTGGGTCAGTCCCGGCAGCGTGCTGGCGGTGGTGCTCTGGCTGGCCGCCTCGGCCCTGTTCGCCGCCTACGTCGCCAACTTCGCCGGCTACGGCCGGACCTACGGGAGCATGGCGACGCTCGTCATCTTCCTCGTCTGGCTGTGGATCACCAACATCGCGATCCTGCTGGGCGAGGAGTTCAACGCCGAGGTCGAGCGCGGCCGTGCCGCCGAGGCGGGCCACCTGGTGGGCGAGGAGCCCTACGTGGAGCTGCGGGACCTGCCCAAGGAGCAGCGCCCCGACAAGCGGGGGAAGCGGATCCCGAGGCAGGAGCGGCGTGCCGCCGGGGAGCGCGGGGCACGGCGCACGGTGTAGGGCCGGGCCTCGGGACCGGGTCCTGGGGCCTCGGGCGGCCTCACACGGACAGGTCGGCCTCCGGCGCGGGCAGGGTCGGCAGGCGGTGCACGACGGGGGCCGGGTCGCCGCTCCAGTCCATGGCGGCGATCTGGCGCGTGCTGCGGCGGCCGGTCACGGCGCGCGCGAGCTCGAAGGCTCCGGCCCGCCACTCCAGGTCCTCCCGCTCGCCCAGCCGCCACGCCTGCCCGGTGTCGGTGGCCACGACGCGCACCCCCGGCAGCTCCGGTTCCCAGGTGCGGGCCAGTCCGCCCATGACGAAGTGCGCGAGCTGGTCGGCGTCCTGGGTCTGGGCGCCCAGGCCCAGCGCACCACGGATGTCGTTCTCGTGGTGCCACACGTCCAGGGCCGGCAGCCGGTAGCGCGCCCGGGTCTCCCGGGCGAAGACCTCCAGCAGCACGGGGGTCTCGCGGCGCCACTCGGCGCACACGGCGGCCAGGTCGGCGTCGGCGCGCTCGGCGACCTGGCGCGCGGTGACGGTGTCGTCGGAGGGCGGTACCAGGCCGCGGACCACGTCGGCGCACACGCCCGCCAGGTGGGCGTAGGTCTGCAGGACGGTCCAGTCCGGCAGGGCGGGCACGGGGGTGGCGAGTTGCTCTGCCGTCAGCTCTGCGGCCAGGCCGAGGAGGCGGTCCTGGCAACGGGTGTACACGCTCGGTGAATCCATGGCGACACGTTACCGAACGCCGTTCGGCCACCGACGCCCGGCCCGTGTGCGCGAAGGCCGGTGGAGCCGGACGGTTCGGTGGCGGATGGCGGGGACGCGCGGCGCGCGTCCCCGCGGCTCAGGCGCCCAGGCCGGACATCAAGTCCGCGAAGGGCGTGGGCTCCTCGTAGGGGTCCCTGGTCCGGGACTCGTGTTCGGCGACGAACCCCGCCAACTGGCCGGCCGCGCGTTCGATGCGCTCGGTCAGCTCGCGTCCGCCGGCCTCCCCCGCGCCCCAGTCCTCCGACGCCGCGTAGACGCCGGTCGGCGCGACCACCGAGCGGGTGTGGGAGAACAGCGGGCGCAGGGCGTGCTCCAGCACCAGCGAGTGCCGGGGGCTGCCGCCGGTCGCGCCGACCAGGACCGGCTTGCCGTCCAGCGCCTCGGGGTCGACCACGTCGAAGAAGGACTTGAACAGGCCGCTGTAGGAGGCGTTGAACACCGGTGTCACGGCGATGACGCCGTCGGCCGCCGCCAGGTCGTCCAGGATGCCGCGCAGGTCGCCGGTGGGCACGGCGGTGGTCATGGCGTTCATGACGTCGTGGGCCACGTCGCGCAGTTCCACCGTGCGCGTGCGCACGTTCTCACCGCGGTCGAGCAGCGCGCGCTCGGTGGCCGCGGTCAGCCGGTCGGCGAGCAGCCGCGTCGAGGACGGGTTGCTCATGCCGGCCGAGACGGTGACGAGCGTACGGGTGGTCATGAGAGCTCCTCGGTGCCTTCGGTCTCCCTCCGGCCGGCCGCCAGGAGGGAGGAGTGGGTGGGTGCGTCGGGGACGTGGGCGGGCCGGCCCGCGGCGAACTCCTTGCGCAGGACGGGCACGACCTCCTCCCCCAGGATGTCCAGCTGCTCCAGGACCGTCTTGAGCGGCAGCCCCGCGTGGTCCATCAGGAAGAGCTGGCGCTGGTAGTGGCCGAAGGAGTCGCGGAAGCCCAGGGTACGGTCGATGACCTCCTGCGGGCTGCCCACGGTCAGCGGGGTCTCGCGGGTGAACTCCTCCAGGGAGGGGCCGCCGCCGTAGACCGGTGCGTTGTCGAAGTAGGGGCGGAACTCCCTGACCGCGTCCTGGGAGTTCTTGCGCATGAACACCTGTCCGCCCAGGCCGACGATCGCCTGGTCGGCCTTGCCGTGCCCGTAGTGCTCGAAGCGGCGCCGGTAGAGCGAGATCAGCTTCTTGGTGTGGGTCGCGGGCCAGAAGATGTTGTTGTGGAAGAAGCCGTCACCGTAGTAGGCGGCCTGCTCCGCGATCTCCGGGCTGCGGATGGAGCCGTGCCAGACGAACGGCGGGACGCCGTCCAGCGGGCGCGGGGTGGAGGTGAAGCCCTGCAGGGGCGTGCGGAACTTGCCCTCCCAGTCGACGACGTCCTCGCGCCAGAGCCGGTGCAGGAGGTTGTAGTTCTCCAGCGCCAGCGGGATGCCCTGGCGGATGTCCTGCCCGAACCAGGGGTAGACGGGGCCGGTGTTGCCGCGGCCCATCATCAGGTCCACGCGGCCGTCGGCCAGGTGCTGGAGCATCGCGAAGTCCTCGGCGATCTTCACCGGGTCGTTGGTGGTGATCAGCGTGGTCGACGTGGACAGGATGAGGTCCTTGGTCCGCGCGGCGACGTAGCCGAGCATGGTGGTCGGGGAGGAGGCCACGAAGGGCGGGTTGTGGTGCTCTCCGGTGGCGAAGACGTCGAGGCCGACCTCCTCGGCCTTGAGCGCGATCGTGACCATGGCCTTGATGCGCTCGGCCTCGGTGGGTGTGCGCCCGGTGGTGGGGTCGGTGGTGACGTCGCTCACCGAGAAGATTCCGAACTGCATGGCCGCCCTCCGCGTTAGCTTCCGAAGAAGTAGTTTCCAATTAAACTATCATCTCGAACGGCGTGGACCCCGTAGGTATTCCCCGCGCGAGCCGCCCCGGCACGGGGGTGCGCGGACCGCCCCCGACACGGGAGCGCGGACCCGCCGTGGTCGCCCTCCGTGTCCGCTCTGTCCACAGGCCGCCCGGTGCGCGTTCACCCGGATGTGGTGCGCGGGTACGACAATCCCAACGGATCGGCCCGGCCGGGGAAGCGCGGAGCCCGACGGCACCGGTGAACCGTCGTCACCGCGTGCTATCCCTGACGGAGTCGGCCCACGGTCACCGGCGGTGACGGCGACCGGAACGGCTGAGAGAACGTGAGCACACGAGAAGGAGGAGGGCGCGGCCCACCGGAGGCGCCCGACATCCCATGGCCACCACCCTCGACCCCCGACGGCACCCCGCCCCCACCGACACCCGCCCGGCCGAACGCGAGCCCGTGGTCCTGTCCGACGCCCTCGGCGACGTCATGACCGCCCTCACCGCCGTGGATCCCGACCTCGCCCTCGTCCAGGGCGGCGACAGCGCCCCCGCCCCTCAGCCCGGCTCGACCCCCTCGGGGTGATCGGGCAGGAACGACCGCACCAGCGTGATGGGCCCGCGCAGATGGGAGTTGAACTCGGCCAACTCCTCGGCGGGCACCCACAACTCCAGGATCGTGCGCCCGCCCACCTGCCGTACCGGGTAACGTCGGGCGAAGTCGGCGTCGACGCGAAAGCGGGTGACGTGGCCCTCGCCGTCACGTGGCAGGTTCCACTCGCGCGCGATCCGCACCGCGTAGTCCTCGTTCAGCACCGGATAGAAGATCGGCTGGTCCGGCAGCCGGGGCGGCCACTCCCGCCACCCGGAAGCGCGCACCAGGGCCAGTTCCGCGGGGCCGGTGGGGCGCCACAGGGTCAGTGCTTCGGTCATGGGAGCGTTCCTTCCAGCGTGGGAGAAGGCGAGCATAGGGACCCGTGGCCGAGTCCGCACTCGCTTTTTACCGAAGGAACCGAAAATCCCTCCGGTTGTCGGGAACACTGGATGTAGGCGAGGCGTTGTCACAGGTGAAAGCGCCCCAGACTGACTCCCGAAAAGCCCCACCCACCCGATCCAGTACCTGTGAGGCGTTCTCCACAATCCATGCGCGGATGCGCGCGCTCGTGTCGGCAATGGGGGTTTCCGACACGTATTCAGTCGCCGCATCCGCCTTCCCAGCGGCCAGACCGCACCTTGTGCACACTGGCCGCGCACGCTGTGGCCCGCGTTGGGGGACGCGGGCCACAGCCATGTCCGGGGCCGCGCCGGCTCACCGGCGCGGCCCCGGCGCTCACTCGACGAGGACGTAGCCGATGAGCACGGTGTCCTCGATGTCGACCTCCAGGTACCCGAGCTCCCCCTGCCCCTGCGGGGTCGCTCCCCTGCACGGATGCAGGAACCAGGGGTTGGTCCCGAACTCGAAGTACGCCTCGTTCATGTCGTAGTCGCGCACAGCCATGCAGTAGATCTCCTCGTCGACGAGGAAGGACGTCGTTCCGCTACCGCTGTAGCCGAGCAGGAACTCCACCCGGTCCTCGTCCTCCTCGGCGAAGTAGGCGAGGTCGGTCACCTCCAGAGCCCGCTCGCACGACATGTCCCAACCGTCGGCACGCACCTCCCAGGTCTTCTCCGAGATGTCGCGCCGACCGCACACGGGCGCGTGGACGGCCACCACGTCCTCTCCCCCCGCACCCGGCACCCTCTGGGGCTCGACGACGTCGGCCGCCTCGTCCACCTCGGTGAAGGCGATGCGGACGGCCCACGCACCGACGTCGTAGGAGAGCTCCGCGGGCCGCCCGGCGGAATCGAGTTCCAGCAGGCCGACGGTCCGCTCCCGCAGGACCTCGCCGTCCACGATCAGCTCACCGGTCACAGGACCGGAGTACACGGTGTTCTCGCCACCGCCCTCGGAACCGGATCCCCCGACGCGCTCCAGCTCCCCCGAATCCAGCATGCCCCGTACCGGGCCGGTGACCAGTGAGGGAGACAGCGCCTCGGCCGTGGTCCCCTCGGGAAACTCCCTCTGCACCAGACCCGACCGGTAGGCGGCCTCCGGCGCGGGTCCGTACACGTACAGACCGCCGTCGCGATTGGCCGCGGCGACGGTGCCCTCCCCCATGGCCGCGCCCCGGACGAGGAAGGTCCGGTCGTCCGCCGAGTACAGGTACTCCTCCTCGACCGCGCTGTCGGCGATCACCGCTTCCACCGGCTCACCGGTTTGCGCGGCGACCTCCTCGGCGTAGGCGGTGGTGTAGGAGCGCCGGAGACTCACGGTGAACCCCTGCCCCTCCTCCAGGATCCCCGCCGCCTCCGTGACGGCCGCCCGCGGCCCCAGCAACCGGTCGTAGGCGACGTAGCCGCCGGCCGCCACGCCGCCCAGGAGCACCAGGCCCACTCCGGCGGCGGCGAGCTTGGAGCCCGCCAGGGCACTGAGCGCACCGCCGGCGGCCGAGGAACCCGTCGCCGTCTGGGCGCCGGCGGCCGCCGCTCCCCCGGCCACGCCCGGAGCACCCGCCGCTCCGGCCGCACCCGCACCGGTTCCGGCAGCGGTTCCGGTTCCGGTGGTCGCACCGGTGCCGGCGGCCAGGCCGCCCGCGACCCCGGCCGCCGACAGCACGCCCAGGGCCACCGCCCAGCGGGCCGGGTCGTGTCCGGCGTCGTCCACCCCGCGCCAGTAGGCGCGCAGCATGGCGGCGAGGGTCCGCTCGGCCGGCACCCGGCCGGTCTCGCCCACCTCCTCGGGCGGCGGCAGCAGGGCGCGCATGAGTTCCACCGCGCGCGGCCGGGCCGCCGGGTCCGCGGACAGGGCCCGCTCCACCAGGGCCCGCAGCGCGTCGGGCACGCCCTCCACGTCGTAGGCGCCCTGTTCGGCGCGGCGGCGCAGCTCGTCCGGAGCGCCCGTGCCGTAGGGGTCGCGCCCGGTGGCGGCCAGCGCCACGAGCGCTCCCCAGGCGAAGACGTCGGCCTCCGGGGCGGCGGTCGCGCCCGTGAACCGCTCGGGCGCGACCCACCCGGGCGTGCCGTAGGAGGCGGCGCGGTCGGTGGCGCGGTCGGCGCCGATCTCGGTCGCGATCCCGAAGTCGACGATCTTGGGCCCCTCCGGCGCCAGGATCACGTTGCCCGGTTTGATGTCGCGGTGGGCGATCCCGGCCGCGTGCAGGGCGGCCAGGCCCTCCGCGGTGCCCGCGGCGAACGCGCGGAGCATGTCGCCCGAGAGCGGACCGAACGCACGCACATGGGCCCGCAGGTCGCGACCGGGCACGTAGTCGAAGGCCAGCCAGGGCACCTTGGCCGTGACGTCGGCGGCGTGCAGCCGGGCGGTGCTGACGCCGCGCGCCCGGGCGAGCATGCGCACCTCGCGGGCGAAAGCGTCGCGGTAGCGGGAGCGGCGCGCGAACCTAACGTGCACGGTCTTGACGGCCACACACCGGCCCCGGTCGTCCAGGGCCCCGTAGACCGCGCCCATGCCGCCCGCTCCGATGCGTCCCACGAGGCGGTAGGGGCCCACGCGGGCGGGGTCGCCCTTCTCCAACGGCTTCAGGCCGGGCGGGAGCGGCGCAGCGGTCTGCGGTTCGACCGGGGAACCGGCATCGGTCGGCGGCGGCCCGTAGGGGGCAGGCACGTCGTTGCTCAAGGGGACCTCTCGACTGCGTGCGGTGACGCACGGGTGCGCGGCTTCTTCCCCCGGTGGGACGCCGGGGACCGGACGCCGGTTCGGTGTCCGCGGCGCCGGTGCGCGCGGTCCGTTCAGCCGGTCGGGGCGGCCACGCTGTCGCGCTCGACGAGGGTCGGGGTGATCACCCGACGAGTGGAGCCGGCCACCTCCCCGGAGATCACCGACAGCAGCACGCTCAGGGCCTCGGCGGCCACGCTGTCGAAGTCGGGCCGCACGGTGGTCAGCGGCGGGATGAAGAAGGGGGCCTCGGGCACGTCGTCGAACCCGACCACGCTCACGTCGCCGGGCACGGACCGGCCGTGCTCGAACATCGCCCGCAGGATGCCCAGCGCCAGATGGTCGTTGGCCGCGAACACCGCCGTCACCTCCGGCATGCGGGCGAGCATCAGCCCCGCGCGGTAGCCCGAGGCGGCGCTCCAGTCGGCCGCGTTGACGGGCGGCACCTCCGCGCCCGCCTCCTCCAGCGCCCGGCGCCAGCCGCGCACGCGCCCGGCGGCGTCGAACCAGTTCGCGGGGCCCGACACGTGCCAGACCGTACGGTGGCCGGCGGCCAGCAGGTGCCGCGTGGCCAGCCGGGCACCGGCCTCCTGGTCCACGGTCACCAGGGTGGCGTCCCGCTCGGGGTCGCCGTCCACCGCGACCAGGGGGACCTCGGTCGGCACCTCGCCCAGGGCCTCGGCGGCGGCCGCGGTCGGCGCGATCACCACGATGCCCGCGACCCGCTGTTCGCGGTGGTGCTCCACGGCGGCGGCGATGGAGTCGCGGTCCAGCACCCGGACCCGGCGGACACTGACCACGAACCCCTGCGCCGCCGCGGCCAGCTCGAACGCGGCCAGGAGCGAGGAGGGGCCGAACAGCGTCGAGTTCTGGGCCACCACGCCGATCAGCTGGGAGCGGCCGGTCGCCAGGGCGCGGGCGGCCCGGTTGGGCCGGTAGCCCAGCTGTTCGATGGCGGCGCGCACGCGCAGCCGGGTCTGCTCACGGACGTTGGGGTGCTCGTTGAGGACGCGGGAGACCGTCTGGTGGGACACGCCCGCCAGTCGGGCGACGTCCGTCATGGCGGGATCGCGGTTGACCCGGACGGACGAAGGCGTGTGGTCCACCCATGACTCCTCGACTGTCGGCGCTGGCGCCCACTGGGTTGTTGACGGCCACCAGGCTACTGCGGTCGGCCGATCGGTGCCGCGATGGCGCGACCGTCACGGTTCCGGGGCCGGAGCCCGGCGCGGCCCGCATCCCGGGCGTCAGCTCCCGAAACACCGTTGGCGCTAACATACGCCGTTCCCCGGCCGGGAGCAATGTCGTCGAATCGTGCCGTCCAGAGGGGTTGACTCACAAAATGTTAGCGCTCACTATATTGGCCACGTGATCCTGATCACCCCCACATCCAGCGGATCACCGTCGACATGGAGGCTCCCCCCAATGAAGAGGTTCACCACGGTCGCCGCGGCGCTCGTTCTCGCGACGGTGACCGCCTGCGGTTCAGGCGGTTCGGGCGGTTCGGACGAGGCCGACGACGGGACGATCACCATGGGCTTCGCCCAGGTCGGCGCCGAGAGCGGCTGGCGCACCGCCAACACCGAGTCCATCCAGCAGGCGGCGGAGGACGCCGGGATCGAACTGCAGTTCTCCGACGCCCAGCAGAAGCAGGAGAACCAGATCCGGGCCATCCGGTCCTACATCCAGCAGGACGTCGACGTCATCGCCTTCAGCCCGGTCGTGGAGACCGGGTGGGACGCGGTCCTGCTGGAGGCCCAGCGCGCCGACATCCCCGTCATCCTCACCGACCGGGCCATCGACTCCGAGGACACCTCCCTGTACGAGACCTTCCTCGGGTCGGACTTCGTCGAGGAGGGCCGCAAGGCCGGCCAGTGGCTGGTCGACAACGCGGAGGGCGAGACCAGCGTGGTGGAGCTCCAGGGCACCACCGGCGCCGCGCCCGCCATCGACCGCAAGGAGGGGTTCGAGGAGGTCATCGCCGACAACCCCGACATCGAGATCATCGCCACCCAGACCGGCGACTTCACCCGGTCGGGCGGCAAGGAGGTCATGGAGGCCTTCCTGCGCTCCCACGACGACATCGACGTGGTCTACGCGCACAACGACGACATGGGCCTGGGCGCGATCGAGGCGATCCGCGCCGCCGGCATGGAGCCGGGCGAGGACATCCGGATCATCACGGTGGACGCCGTCGAGGCGGGCATGGAGGCCCTGGCCGCGGGCGAGATCAACTTCATCGTCGAGTGCAACCCGCTGCTGGGCGACCAGCTGATGGAACTCGCCGAGCAGGTCGTGGCGGGCGAGGAGGTCCCCGAGCGCGTGGTGGTGGAGGAGACCACCTTCACCCAGGAGGAGGCCGAGGCGGCCCTGCCGGACCGCCAGTACTAGGGCCTGTGCGGGCGGATCCACGCCCCAGGCTCCCCTGCCCGCCGGCACGACGGCCGGCGGGCACCCCCCGACCGAGCCCCGCCGGGGACCGCTCACGACGACGAAAGCAACGGGCCATGACCGATTCCCCAGCGCCACCGACCGAACCGGTGGTCGACATACGCGGTGTCACCGTCGACTTCCCGGGTGTGCGGGCGCTCTCCGGCGTCGACTTCCAGCTGTTCCCGGGCGAGGTGCACGCGCTGATGGGCGAGAACGGCGCGGGCAAGTCCACCCTCATCAAAGCCCTCACCGGGGTGCACCGCCCGACCGCCGGCGAGATCCGCCTGCACGGCGAGCGCGTGGAGTTCAGCGCGCCCGTGCAGGCGCAGAACGCCGGGATCAGCACCGTCTACCAGGAGGTCAACCTCTGCCCCAACCTCTCGGTGGCGGAGAACATCCTGCTGGGCCGGGAGCCGCGGCGCCTGGGCGCCATCGACGCCCGGGCCTGCCGTGCCCGGGCGGCCCGGCTCCTGGAGCGCATCGGCCTGTCCATCGACCCCGGATCCGGCCTGGACAGCCACCCCATCGCCGTGCAGCAGCTGGTGGCCATCGCCCGGGCCCTGGCCGTGGACGCGCGGGTCCTGGTCCTGGACGAGCCGACCTCCAGCCTGGACACCGACGAGGTCGCCGAGCTCTTCCGGATCGTGCGCGTGCTGCGCGACGAGGGCGTGGCGATCCTGTTCGTCTCGCACTTCCTGGAGCAGGTGTACGAGATCGCCGACCGGATGACCGTGCTGCGCAACGGCTCCCTGGTCGGCGAGTACCTGCCGGGCCGCACCGACCGCCTGGAGCTGGTCTCGGTGATGCTCGGCCGTGAGCTGGGCACCCTGGAGGAGGTCGAGCGCCGCTCCGGGGACCGCGCTCCGGGCACCGAGCCGGTCCTGACCGCGCGCGGGCTCGGCCGTGCGGGGTCGATCGCCCCGTTCGACCTGGAGATCCACGCCGGCGAGGTGGTGGGGCTGGCCGGACTGCTCGGCTCCGGGCGCACGGAGATGGCCCGGCTGCTGTTCGGGGCCGACCGCGCCGACACCGGGACGCTCACCGTCGGCGGCCGTGCCGTCCGCCCGCGCGGCCCCCGGTCGATGATCGCCCGCGGCGTGGCCCTGTGCTCGGAGGACCGCAAGGCGGAGGGGCTCATCGCGGACCTCACCGTGCGCGACAACCTCATCCTGGCCCTGCAGGCCGCGCGCGGATGGATGCGCCCGGTACCCCGGCGCGTGGCCGACGCGCTGGTGGAGGAGTACATCGACAAGCTCGACATCCGCCCCGCCGATCCGGGCGCCGTCATGAGCACCCTCTCCGGCGGCAACCAGCAGAAGGTCCTGCTGGCCCGCTGGCTGGTCACGCGGCCCGACCTGCTCATCCTCGACGAGCCCACGCGCGGCATCGACGTCGGCGCCAAGGCGCAGATCCAGAAGGTGGTGGCCGACCTGGCCGCGGACGGTATGGCGGTGCTGTTCATCAGCGCCGAACTGGAGGAGGTGGTCCGGGTGTCGGACCGCGTGGTGGTCCTGCGCGACCGGCGCAAGACCGCCGAGCTCACGGGCGGCGACGTGAGCGTCGACGACGTGATGGGCGCGATCGCAGCGCACGACGGCCAGGGCACGGCGATGGCCTCATGATGCGCCACCAGCTCTTCTGGCCGGTCGCGGCCCTGGTCGGCCTGCTCGTGCTCAACGTCGCGGTCAACCCCTCGTTCCTGGAGGTCCGGATCCAGGACGGGGCGCTGTACGGCAGCGTGGTCGACATCCTGCGCAACGGGGCGCCGACCCTGCTCATCGCGGTGGGGATGACCCTGGTGATCGCCACCCGGGGCATCGACCTGTCGGTGGGCGCCGTGGCGGCCGTCGCGGGCGCCATCGCCTGCACCTGGCTCGTGTCCGGCGGGGGCGCGGTCACCGCGATACTGCTGGCGCTGGCCGTGTGCGTCCTGCTGGGCCTGTGGAACGGCTTCCTCGTCTCGGTCGTGGGCATCCAGCCGATCATCGCGACCCTGGTCCTGATGACGGCCGGACGCGGCGGCGCGATGCTCGTCACCGAGGGCCAGATCATCACGGTGGACGATCCGGTCTACCACCGGATCGGCGCGGGCTTCGTGGTCCTGCCGATCGCGATCCTCATCAGCCTGGGCGTGCTGCTGGCCGTCGCCGCGCTGACCCGCGGCACGGCCCTGGGCATGCTCGTGGAGTCGGTCGGCACGAACCCGCGGGCGAGCCGGCTGGCCGGGGTGCGCTCGCGCACGATCGTCTGGACGGTGTACGTGTTCGCGGGGCTGTGCGCGGGCGTGGCCGGCCTGATGATCAGCTCGAACGTCAACGCCGCCGACGCCAACAACGCGGGCCTGTGGATCGAGATGGACGCGATCCTGGCCGTGGTCATCGGGGGCACCTCGCTGGCCGGGGGGCGGTACTCGCTCACCGGCACCCTCGTGGGCGCCCTGGTGATCCAGACGCTGACCACGACCGTGTACAGCATCGGTGTGCCGCCCGACGCGATCCTCGTGTTCAAGGCGGTCGTGGTGATCGCCGTGTGCCTGCTGCAGTCCCCGCGCACGTCCGAGCTGCTCCGACCCCGGCGCCGCACCGAACCAGCCGACACCCGCGCCCAGGAGGTGGCCGCGCCATGAACGTCCTGGACGTCGGACGCGTGAAGGACCGCGTCGACCGCATCCCCCGCCGGTTCCTGCCGGTCATCGCCACGTTCACGGTGTTCGTCCTGACCTTCGGTACGGGGTCGGTGCGCTACGAGGGCTTCGCCTCGCCGCAGGTCGCCACGAACCTGTTCGTGGACAACGCGTTCCTCATCGTGCTGGCCGTGGGGATGACCTTCGTCATCCTGACCGGCGGGATCGACCTGTCGGTGGGCGCGGTGGCGGCGCTGTCGACGATGATCGCCGCGGCCACGCTGGAAGCCGGATGGCCGCCGCTCGCCGCGGCCCTGGCCGTGCTCGCCTCGGGCACGGCGCTGGGCCTGCTGATGGGGCTGGTGATCCACTTCTTCGACGTGCAGCCCTTTATCGTCACCCTGGCGGGCATGTTCCTGGCCCGCGGGCTGTGCTTCCTCATCAGCGTGGAGTCGATCTCCATCACCGACCCGGTCTTCCGGGAGCTGGCGACGGGAACGATCTCGCTGGGGGACGAGGTGACCCTGACCTACAGCGTGCTGATCGCGCTGGCCGTGGTCCTGGTGGCCGTGTACGTCCTGCACCTGACGCGGTTCGGGCGCACGGTGTACGCCGTGGGGGGCAGCGAGTCCTCCGCACGGCTGATGGGCCTGCCGACGGGCCGGGTGCGGGTGGGCGTCTACGCGGTGAGCGGGTTCTGCTCGGCGCTGGGCGGTCTGCTCTTCAGCCTGTACATGCTCTCCGGCTACGGGCTGCACGGGGTCGGCATGGAGCTGGACGTGATCGCCGCGGTGGTGATCGGCGGGACCCTGCTCTCCGGAGGGGTGGGCTACGTGGCCGGGTCGGTGGCGGGTGTGCTGGTGCTGGGCACCGTGCAGACCATCATCTCCTTCGAGGGCACGCTCAGCTCCTGGTGGACGAAGATCGTCATCGGGGTACTGCTGCTGGTCTTCATCATCTTCCAGCGGATGATGATGCGCCGCTCCGGCTGACGCGTCGGAGGGGCCGGTCCGGATCCCCGGACCGGCCGCTCCGACGGCTATCCCCCGTTGAGGGTGCGGCTGCGGCCGCGGAACTCGGCGACGACCTCCCCGTCCCGGCGGACGGTGACGTCGTAGAGGCCGCTGCGGCCGAAGACCACGCGCTCGGCGGCCGTGGCCACCAGCAGGTCGCCCTCGCGCACGGGTGCCACGAAGGTGATCTCCGCGCCCGAGGCGACCGTCACCCCGCGCCCGTCCGCGTTGCAGGCGCACGCGAACGCGGTGTCGGCCAGCGTGAACACGAATC
The DNA here is from genome assembly GCF_013410755.1 of Nocardiopsis aegyptia. Lineage (GTDB taxonomy): Bacteria > Actinomycetota > Actinomycetes > Streptosporangiales > Streptosporangiaceae > Nocardiopsis > Nocardiopsis aegyptia. The sequence continues at coordinate 6,581,851 of NZ_JACCFS010000001.1, read as the reverse complement.
CGCCGTGCGCGATGCCGTGCCCGTTGACCATGAGCGGGCCCACGGCCATCTCCACGGTGGCGGTGCCCTCGCCCAGGTCCACCAGCCGCATCCCCAGGTTCTTCGACGCCCGGTCGGCCTCGAACATCCGCCGCGCCGCGCTCTGCTCCGGCGCGCTCACGAGTCGAAGTCCACGGTCAGGGTCTCGGTCTGCGGCAGCGACTGGCAGGCCAGCGCGTACCCGGCCGCGACCTCGTCGTCGCTGAGCGCGTAGTTGCGGCGCATGCGCACCTCGCCCTCGCAGACCCGGACCCGGCAGGTGCCGCACACCCCGCCCTTGCAGGCGAAGGGCAGGTCGGGGCGGTAGCGCTGGGCGGCGTCCAGGACGGGCGTGTCCCGCGGCAGGGTCAGCGTGCTGGTGCGGCCGTCCAGGACGACGGTGACCTCGGTGGCCGGGCCCTCCACACCGGGCTCCTCGTGGCGCGCCTGCGGCGGGGGCTCCTCGCCCTCGACGAAGAACAGCTCCTGGTGCACGCGCTCACGCGGCACGCCCCGCCGCGCCAGGACCTCCTGGGCGTCGGTGACCATGCCGAAGGGGCCGCACAGCCACCAGTGGTCGGCCGCGTCGGCGGCCACGATCGTGGACAGCAGCGCGTCGAGCTTGGCGGCGTCCAGGCGGCCGGTGAACAGCTCGGCCTCGCGCGGCTCCCGGGAGAGCACGTGCACGAGTTCGAGGCGGGCACCGAACGCGTCCTTGAGGTCGGCCAGTTCGTCGGCGAACATGACCGTGTCGCTGCGGCGGTTGCCGTAGAGCAGCGTGACGTGCGAGTCGGTCGCCCGCAGCAGGGACGCCGCGATGGACAGCATCGGCGTGATGCCCGAACCGGCGGCGATCATCACGTGGCGGCCGGAGACGGTCAGGTCGGGGCTGAACCGACCGGTGGGGGTGCCCACCTCGATCTCGTCGCCCGGTTCGACCTCGTTGACCAGCCAGGTCGAGAACAGGCCGTCCGCGACCAGGCGCACGCCCACGCGCGGCGCGCCGCCCACGGGCGCGCAGATGGAGTAGCTGCGCCGCTCCTCGACCCCGTCCACCACACGGCGCAGGGTCAGGGACTGCCCGGGCGCGAAGGCGAACTCCTCGGCCAGGTGGTCGGGGACGTCGAAGGTGACGGCGACGGCGTCGTCGCACAGGCGCTCGACGGCGGCCACGCGCAGGCGGTGGAACGCCGCCGCGCGGCGCGGTGCCGCGGGCGCGTCGGTGACGGGTGTGGTCACGGTCAGATCTCCTTGACGTGCTCGAACGGTTCGAGGCAGGACCGGCAGCGGTGCAGCGACTTACAGGAGGTGGCGCCGAACCGGGACAGCTCCTCGGTGTCGGCCGCGCCGCACAGCGGGCAGCGCGGGGCGGTGCGGGTGGGCAGCAGGGTCAGCGGGACCGGCCCAGGGGCGCGCCGCGGCGCCTGCCCGGGCGGGGAGATGCCGTGCTCGGCGAGCTTGCGGCGCCCCTCCCCGGTGATCCAGTCGGTGGTCCAGGCCGGGGAGAGCGCGGTACGCACCCGCACGCGGTCGACACCGGCCGCGCGCACGGCCCGGTCCACGTCGGCGCGCATCTCGGTCAGGGCCGGGCACCCGGAGTAGGTGGGGGTGATCCACACCTGGACGGTCCCGTCCTCGTCGAGGTCGACGCCGCGCAGGATGCCCAGGTCGGCCAGGGTGAGCATGGGCAGTTCCGGGTCGGCCACGGCCGCGGCCGCCGCCAGGGCGCGCTCCCTGGCGGCCTCGCCCGCGGCGGTGCGGCCGGTGTCGTGCGCTGTGGTCACCATGTCGCCTCCGGGTGCTCCCGGGCCACCCCTTGGAGTTCGTCCAGCAGGGGCGGCAGGTCGGGTGTGTGGCGGCCGTCGCGGCCCGCCACGGCGGCCTCGGGGAAGGGTGCGGGCGCGGCCAGGGTCGCGGTGGTGAGGACCTGCGTGAGCACGCCGTGCACCTCGTCGGCGAGGGTGGAGGGGTCCACCCCCGCGCCCTGGGCGGCCAGGCGGGCCTCGACCGGGTGGGTCGCGAACAGCTCACCGGTCAGCGGCCACACGTCGGCGACCGCGGCGGCCATGCGCTCGTGGGAGAAGGGTGTGCCGTCGCCCAGCCGCAGCGTCCAGGACACCGCGTACTCGCGGTGGTAGGCCAGTTCGTTGACGGCCTTGGCCGCGATGGCGGACAGCACCGGGTCGGCGCTGTCGACCAGGCGGGTGAACACCGCCAGGCGGGCGGTGGAGAGCACCAGCAGCGTGGCCACGGCGCGGGCGAAGTCGCCGCGCGGGGCCTCGGCCAGGTGGACGTTGCGGAACTCGGCCGGTCCGCGCCAGTAGGCGAACCGGTCCTCGTCGCGGCCGGTGCCGTCGGCCTGGCCGGCCCGGGAGAGCAGCAGGCGGGCCTGGCCGAGCAGGTCGAGCGCGATGTTGGCCAGGGCCACCTCCTCCTCCAGCTCGGGGGCGTCGGTGACCCAGTGGACGAGCCGCTGGGCCTGCACGAGCGCGTCGTCGCCGAGCATCTGGCAGTACAGCGCCAGGTCGTCGCCGTCGACGCCCTCGGGCAGGGTGGTGTCCACGCCCGCGAGGGCGTCGGTGAAGCCGGTGCCGAAGGCCCAGCGGTCGTCGCCGCCGTGCTCCTGTGCCAGGACCGAGTAGATGTGGTCGTCGCCGCTCATGGGCCGTTCCTTAGATGTGCGGGACATCGTCGGGGATGGAGTAGAAGGTGGGGTGCCGGTACACCTTGTCGCCGCTGGGCGCGAAGTAGGGGTCCTTCTCGTCCGGGCTGGAGGCGCTGATGTGCTCGGCGCGCACCACCCAGATGCTGACGCCCTCGTTGCGGCGGGTGTAGAGGTTGCGGGCGTTGTGCAGCGCCATGTGGTCGTCGGGCGCGTGCAGGGAGCCCACGTGGACGTGGTTGAGTCCCCGCTTGCCGCGGACGAAGACCTCGTACAAGGGCCACTCGGGCCGGGACGCGTCCGCCGTGCCGTGTTCGGTGCTCATGCCGCGGCCTCCCGGTCGCTCTGGTGCTTGGTGGCGTAGGCGGTGGCGGCCTCGCGGACCCACGCGCCCTTCTCGTGCGCGGCGCGGCGGCGCTCGACGCGCTCGGCGTTCTTGGGGCCGCTGCCGGAGATCACCTGCTTGAACTCGACCCAGTCGGGTTCGCCGAAGTCGTGGTGGCCGCGCTCCTCGTTCCACACCAGCTCGGGGTCGGGCAGGGTGACGCCGAGCTTGTCCGCCTGGGGGACGGTCATGTCGACGAACTTCTGGCGCAGGTCGTCGTTGGTGTCGCGCTTGATGCGCCAGGCCATCGACTGCTGGGTGTTGGGCGAGTCGGCGTCGGGCGGGCCGAACATCATCAGCGACGGCCACCACCAGCGGTCGACGGCGTCCTGGACCATGGCGCGCTGGGCCCCGGTGCCCTCCATCATGCGCATGAGCAGCTCGTAGCCCTGCCGCTGGTGGAAGGACTCCTCCTTGCAGATGCGCACCATGGCGCGGGCGTAGGGCCCGAAGGAGCTGCGGCACAGCGGCACCTGGTTGCAGATGGCGGCGCCGTCGACCAGCCAGCCGATCACGCCGACGTCGGCGAAGGTCAGCGAGGGGTAGTTGAAGATCGAGGAGTACTTCTGGCGGCCCTCGATGAGCCGCGTCGTCAGGTCGGCGCGGTCGACCCCGAGCGTCTCGGCGGCCGCGTACAGGTACAGGCCGTGTCCGGCCTCGTCCTGGACCTTGGCCAGGAGGATGGCCTTGCGGCGCAGGCTGGGCGCCGAGGCGATCCAGTCGCCCTCGGGCTGCATGCCGATGATCTCGGAGTGGGCGTGCTGGGACACCTGGCGCACCAGGCTCCTGCGGTACCCCTCGGGCATCCAGTCGCGCGGTTCGATGCGCTGGTCGGCGGCGACCTTGGCGTCGAACTCCGCCTGGTGGGCCTCGTCGGAGCCCGAGGGCGCCGGGTCGGCCGTCACGGTGGACATTGCTCTTACCCCTTCATAACCGAACGTTCGGTCAGTAATTAGTATCCCTGGATTCCCCCGCTCGGGCAAGTACCCGGGCCGGGGGAATCCGGGCTGGTCAGCTACCGGTGAAGGTCGGCGCCCGCTTGTCCAGGAACGCCCTGACCGCACCCGCGTGGTCGGCGGTCACCCCGAGCTGGTTCTGCAGGTCGGCCTCCTCCGCCAGCAGCTCGGGCAGCTCCTGCGCGCCCGAGGCCGCCGCGCGCACCTCGCGCTTGGCCGCCACGAAGGCGCTGGTGGGGCCCGAGGCCAGCCGGACCGCGACCTCGCGGGCGCGCTCGGCCCAGGCGTCGTCGTCCACGACCTCGGTGACCAGGCCCAGCTCCAGCGCGCGGTCGGCGCCGATCACCGTGCCCAGCAGCATCATCTCCATCGCGCGCGCCTGGCCGAGCGAGCGCACCAGGCGGTAGGCCAGCCCCGAGTCCGACGCCAGCCCGATCCCGGTGAAGGCGGTGCCGAACTTGGCGCGGCGCGCGCTGACGCGTACGTCGCCGGCGAGCGCGAACCCGAGCCCGGCGCCGACGGCGGCGCCGCCGATCCCGACCACGACCGGCACCTGGATCTCCTCCAGGGCCAGCACGATCGGGTTGTAGTGCTCGTGCACGGTCGTCAGCGCCTGCTCGGGCGCCTCGTCCAGGATCCGGGCGTGCTCGGCCAGGTCCTGTCCGACGCAGAAGGCCTTCTCCGACCCCAGCAGCAGCACCGCGCGCGCCGTGGTGGACTCCGCCGCCCGCCGCAGCGCCGCCAGCAGCTCCTCCTTGACCCGCCGGGTCAGCGCCGGAGTGCGCAGGCGCACCGTGGCGAGCCCGTCGGCCTCCTCGAACTCCGCCGCCCTGTCTTCACTCACGCGTGTGTCCTCCCTCGTCCCAGGTGTGGAAGCCCTGCCCGGCCTTCTTGCCGAGCCTTCCCTCGGCGACCATACGGCGCAACAGCTCCGGCGGGGCGAACCGGTCCCCCAGCTCGGCGGCCAGGTGCTCGGCGATGGCCAGCCGCACGTCCAGCCCGACCAGGTCGGTCAGGCGCAGCGGACCCATCGGGTGCCGGTAGCCCAGCTCCATGGCGGTGTCGATGTCGGCGGGCGAGGCCACGCCCTCCTCGACCATCCGGATCGCCTCCAGCCCCAGCGTGACGCCCAGGCGGCTGGTGGCGAAGCCCGGCGCGTCGCGGACCACGATCTCGGTCTTGCCCAGCGCCGTGACCCAGCCGCGCACCGAGGCCAGCACCTCGGGCGCGGTCTGCGGCGCGGTGACGATCTCCACCAGCTTGGAGGCCGGGACCGGGTTGAAGAAGTGGGTGCCCAGGAAGCGCTCGGGACGCTTGAGGGCGGCGGCCAGGTCGGTGACCGACAGCGAGCTGGTGTTGGAGGCCAGGACGGCCTCCTCGCCCACGACCCGCTCGGCCGCGCTCAGCACGGCGATCTTGAGCTCGGGCCGCTCGGGCACCGCCTCCACCACCAGGCCGGCGCGGGGCGGCAGGTCGGCGACGTCGGTGACGGTGGCCAGGCGCGCCAGGACGCGCGAGGGGGCCTCGTCCAGCTTGCCCCGCTCCCGGGCCCCGTCCAGTCCGGCGGCCACCCGTGCCCGGCCGGCCCGGGCGGCCTCCTCGGTGGCCTCGACCAGCACCACCTCGGCCCCGGCGGTGAGGAACTGCTGGACGATGCCGGCGCCCATGGTGCCGCCGCCGACGACGGCGACGGTCGCGGGGACGGCCCGCGCGGTGGTGCTCATCGCTTCTTCCTCTCCAGGAACCGGGTCATCCGGTCGTGCTTGTCGGCGCTTTCGAACAGCACCGCCTGTGCCAGGTCGTCGGCCAGCGGGTGCGGCCCGTCGGCGTCCAGGACCGTCTTGGTCATGCGCAGGGCCAGGGCCGAGGACGCGGCCATCCGGTCGATGAGGGCGTGGGCGCGCTCGCGCAGCTCCGCGGCCGGGACGATCTCGGCGACCAGTCCGTGCCGCAGGGCCGTCTCGGCGTCCAGGCGCATCCCGCCCAGGAGCACCTGCTTGGCCACCGAGGTACCGACCAGCTCCTTGAGCCGCCAGCAGGCGCCGGCCCCGGCGATGATGCCCAAGCCGGGCTCGGGCTGGGCGAAGACGGCCTCGGGTGTGGCGATGCGCAGGTCACAGGCGTAGGAGAGTTCGGCGCCGCCGCCCAGCGCGAACCCGTCCACGGCCGCGACGGTCGGGGCGGGCAGCCGGGCCAGGCGCTCGAACAGGCGGCTGTTGATGCCGGCGAGGGCCTCCTCGCGGCCGCGCTCGCGCAGCTCGGCGATGTCGGCGCCGCCCGCGAAGACGGTGCCGTGCCCGGTGAGCAGCAGCGGCCGGGGCGAGGCCTCCATTTCGGCGCAGACCCGGTGCAGCTCGTCGATCATCCGGGCGTTGATGGCGTTGCGGGCCTCGGGGCGGTGCAGTTCCACCACCACGCGGTCCTCGCGGCGTTCGACCCGCAGAGCGGTGAAGTCGGGGTGCTCGGTCACGGGCGCTCCACCAGCAGTGCCGCGCCCTGGCCCACGCCCACGCACAGGGTGGCCAGGCCGCGCGCGGCGTCCTCGCGCTCCATGCGGCCGAGCAGGGTCACGACCAGCCGGGCGCCGGAGCTGCCCAGCGGGTGGCCCAGGGCGATGGCGCCGCCGTCGGCGTTGACCCGCTCCTCCTTCAGGCCGAGCCGGCGCATCACGCCCAGGGACTGGGCGGCGAAGGCCTCGTTGAGCTCGACGGCACCGACGTCGTCGAGCGACCAGCCCGCCCGGTCCAGCGCCTTGTGCGTGGCCGGGACCGGCCCCAGGCCCATGATCTGCGGGGCGACACCGGCCGCGGCGGAGGCGACCACGCGGGCGCGCGGGGTGAGTCCGTGCTCGCGCACGGCCTCGGCACTGGCCAGCACCAGCGCGCTGGCCCCGTCCGAGAGCGAGGAGGAGTTCCCGGCGGTGACGATGCCGCCCTCGCGGAAGACGGGCCGCAGCCGGGCCAGGGACTCCATGGAGGACTCGGGGCGGGGCCCCTCGTCGGCGGTGACCTCGTGCGTGGCGCCGCGCCGTCCGGTGACGGTGACCGGGACGATCTCCGCGTCGAAGCGCCCGGCCTCCGCCGCGGCCACGGCGCGTTCGTGGCTGCGCAGCGCGAAGGCGTCGCACTCCTGGCGGGTGAGCCCCTCCAGGACGGCGACCTCCTCGGCGGTCTCGCCCATGGAGAGCGTGTAGCGCAGGTCGTCGGGTGTGGCGCCGTCCGGGACCGCGGCGTCGTGGGCCGCGAAGCGGGGGTTGGTGAAGCGCCATCCCAGGGAGGTGTCGGCGACCTCGCCCGGCTTGGCCCAGGGGGTGCCGGGCTTGGCCATCACCCAGGGCGCGCGGGTCATGGACTCCACTCCCCCGGCCACGACCAGGTCGGCCTCGCCGGCGCGGATGGCCTGGGCCGCGGAGGCCACGGCGGTCAGCCCCGAGGCGCACAGGCGGTTGACGGTGTAGCCGGGCACGGAGGGGTCGAGTCCGGCGAGCAGCGCCGCCATGCGGGCCACGTTCCGGTTGTCCTCCCCGGCCTGGTTGGCGGCACCGAGGATGACCTCGTCCACGGCCGAGCCGGGCGCGCCCGAGCGGCGCAGGGCCTCGGCGACGGCCGTGGCGGCCAGGTCGTCGGGTCGGACTCCGGCCAGGGCACCCCCGTAGCGCCCCTGGGGTGTGCGCACCCCGTCGACGACGTAGACCTCGCTCATGCACGACTCCCCTTGTGCGGACCGGTGGCGCACGCCACCGACACTGGTGATCCCATCGACACGTCTCCTTGACACGGCCGCCGGGCAACTGCGTTAATGCATTAGTAACCGAACGTTCGGTCAGTAAGCAAGTCCGTGCGGCCCGCCCCGCCGACGACGGCCGCAAGCGGCCCCTCGAAAGACCAAGCGGCCCCTCGGGAGACCGTCCGAGGACGCGCGGAGCAGAGTACCCGGAGAGATCCATGGCAATCCAGGACACCACGACGAAGCCGGCCGACGCCGACTCCTCCCGCCGGCTCGGCCGGGCCCCCGCCCCGGAGTCGCTCGACCCGGCCGAGCGGATGAGCGTCGACGAGCTGCGCGACCTCCAGCTCACACGCCTGCGGTGGACCCTGGAGCACGCCTACACCAACGTGCCGCTCTACAAGGCCAAGTTCGACGAGGCCGGCGTCCACCCCGGCGACCTCGGGGAGCTGGCGGACCTGCGGCACTTCCCGCACACCACCAAGGCCGACCTGCGCGACAACTACCCCTTCGGGATGTTCGCCGTCCCCCAGGACCAGGTCAGCCGCATCCACGCCTCCAGCGGCACCACCGGGCGACCCACGGTCGTCGGTTACACCCGCCAGGACATCGACACCTGGGCCGAGGTGGTCGCCCGCTCCATCCGCGCCTCGGGCGGGCGCCCCGGGCACAAGGTGCACGTCTCCTACGGCTACGGGCTCTTCACCGGCGGCCTGGGCGCGCACTACGGCGCCGAGCGGCTGGGCTGCACGGTCATCCCCGCCTCCGGTGGCCAGACCGCCAAGCAGGTCCAGCTCATCCAGGACTTCCGCCCCGAGGTCATCATGGTCACCCCCAGCTACATGCTGACCCTGCTGGACGAGTTCGAGCGCCAGGGCATCGACCCCCGCGGCACCTCCCTCACCACCGGCATCTTCGGCGCCGAGCCCTGGACCGAGCGCATGCGTCTGGAGATCGAGGAGCGCTTCGACATCCACGCGGTGGACATCTACGGCCTCTCGGAGGTCATGGGCCCGGGCGTGGCCAACGAGTGCGTGGAGACCAAGGACGGCCTGCACGTGTGGGAGGACCACTTCCTGCCCGAGATCCTGGACCCGGTCACCCACGACGTGCTCGACGACGGCTCCTACGGCGAACTCGCCTTCACCTCGCTGACCAAGCAGGCCATGCCCGTCATCCGCTACCGCACCCGCGACCTGACCACGCTGCGCCCGGGCACCGCCCGCCCCATGCGGCGTATGGACAAGGTCACCGGCCGCAGCGACGACATGATCATCCTGCGCGGCGTGAACGTCTTCCCCACCCAGATCGAGGAGATCATCCTGGGCCTGGACGGGCTGGCGCCGCACTTCCAGCTGGTCCTGACCAAGGAGGGCCGCCTGGACCACATGGCGGTGCGCGTCGAGGCCCGCCCCGACTGCACCGCCGACCGGCGCGCGGCGCTCACCCGGGAGATCACCGCGACGGTCAAGGACCGGGTCGGGGTGAGCGTGCGCGTGGACGTCGTCGACCCCGAGCAGATCGAGCGCTCCGTCGGCAAGTTCCGCCGCATCATCGACCAGCGCCCCAGGGACTGACCGCGCCGGGGGCGGGGGACACGTCTCCATGTCCCCGGACGCGTCACCCCGGCGGCCCCGCGCCCTCCCTGGCCGGGGCCGCACCCGCCCGGCTCAGCGCTTGCGGGCCACACCGCCGTACTCGGACACCGGCCGGATCTCGCCCACCTCGGTGGCGTCCGGACGCCACAGCGAGCACGAGACCACCCCCGGCTCCAGCAGCTCCAGGCCCTCGAAGAGCGCGGCGATGCCCCGGGCGGAGCGGATCGTCAGCTTGGGCGTGCCGCTCTCGTTCCACGCCGCCGCCACCTGGTGGGCGCGGTCGTGGTCGAGGTCGTCGGTGGGGTGGGACACGACCAGGAAGCTGCCCGGGGCCAGGGCCCCCAGCAACCGGTCCAGGATCGAGCGCACCTCGGCGTCGTCGGCGACGAAGTTGACCACGCCCAGCAGCATGAGCGCGACAGGCCGGGACAGGTCGAGCGTCCGTGCCGCCGCCGCCAGGATCGCGTCCGGGTCGCGCAGGTCGGCGTCGACGTAGTCGGTGGCGCCCTCGGGAGTCCCGGTCAGCAGGGCCCGCGCGTGCGCCAGCACCAGGGGGTCGTTGTCCACGTAGACCACCCGTGCGTCGGGGGCCACGGACTGGGCGACCTCGTGGGTGTTGTTGTGCGTGGGCAGGCCCGTGCCGATGTCCAGGAACTGCCGCACGCCCTCGTCCCGCGCGAGGAGGGTGACGGCACGGACGAGGAACCCCCGGTCGGCGACCGCGTTGTCCACGATCTCGGGGAAGAACGAGCGGATCTGCTCGCCCATCTCCCGGTCCACCGGGTAGTTGTCCTTCCCGCCCAGCCAGTAGTTCCAGATCCTGGCGTTGTGGGGGGCGGAGGTGTCGATCTGGGGAGGGGAGGTCTCGGACACGGTCCTGCTTTCTCGTCGTCGTGGGCCGCGGCACCGCGGCGGGCACCAGTCAACGCCCTCCGACTCCCGCCCGGCAAGCACCGAATCACCGCAATGTCCCACTATTGTGCGAATGTCGCACCCGTAGACCGAAGGACCACGCCGGTGAAGCACTCCGCGCCCGAGTTCGCCCGCATCGCCGACCAGGGCACCGTGCTGCGCTGCGCGGTCGGATCCACCGTGCACGGTCTGCAGCTCGACGGCCAGAACGACCGCGACGAGATGGGCATCTGCGTCGAGCCGCCGGAGTACGTCATCGGTCTGCGCCCCTTCGAGCAGTACGTCCACCACAGCCGGCCCGAGCACACCAGGTCCGGCCCCGGCGACCTGGACCTGACCGTGTACTCCCTGCGCAAGTGGACCCGCCTGGCCCTGGACGGCAACCCCACCGTGCTGCTCCCGCTGTTCGTCCCCGACCACGAGATCGTCACCGTCACCGCGATCGGCCACGACCTGCGGGCCCAGCGGGAACGGCTGCTCTCCCGCCGGGCGGGCCACCGCTTCCTCGGCTACCTGCGCGCCCAGCGCGAGCGCATGGAGGGCGTGCGCGGCGGCAGGCACACCAACCGCCCCGAACTCGTCGACCGGTACGGCTTCGACACCAAGTACGCCTACCACATGGTCCGGCTGGGCCTGCAGGGCGCCGAACTCATGGAGACCGGCGCGATCACCCTGCCCATGCCCGAGCCCGACCGCTCCTGGCTGCTGGCCCTGCGGAGGGGCGAGCACACCCGCGAGGAGGCCCTGGAGCGCACGCGCGACCTGGAGGAGCGACTGGTCGGCCTGTGCGGGACGAGCGACCTGCCCGAGGAACCCGACACCGCCTGGGCCGACGGGTTCCTCGTCGACGCCTACCGCCGCGCGTGGGCGGAGGGCGTCACGGCGACCCCGCGCGAGGGCCGTGACCGGGCGGGATAGGGTGAGCGACCGTAGAGGTCCACTGAGGAACGGTAAGGAAACACCATGGTCGGAACAGCCGCGTTCGTGCTCATGATCGTGAGCCTGTCGATGATGATCTTCGCCGGTGTCCTCGCGACGCTGGTCAAGACCCGCTAGACCCGCTGGGGCCTGTTCGACGCGCGTGACGGGTGCGACCCCGCGGACGCACCCGTCCCGGGCCGGCGCTACTCCGGCGCGCCGGTCTCCACCAGGTCGAAGCGGGCCACCTCGCCGCCGTGGGCGTCGGTGACCACGACCTGCCCGCCGGTGATCTCGTAGCGCGTCGTGCCGGCCTCCGCGACGAAGCCGTCCCCGGTCCGCCGGGCGGGCGCCACGATCGGCTCGCCGCCCTCCTCCAGGAACTCCCCGAAGTAGTACAGGTCGCCCCCGCCGTCCGCGCACAGCACGATGCGGTGCCGCTCGGTCTCGAAGGCCGCCACCAGGGGCCCCTCCCCCGCGCCCGGCAGCAGCGCGGCCACCCGCGCGGGACACGCCGTCGGGGCCCCGCCCCCGTCCGCGCCCTCCTCGGGCGCCCCGCCGACCCGTGGCAGCACCCACCACGCGGTCAGCGCGAGCAGGCCCACCACGGCCAGGGTCAGGGCGCGGACCGTGCCGGGCGGCCGCCGGGGCGTGCTCCTGCGCCCCCCGCCGGGCCCGCCGGGCCCGGAGCCGCTCCGTGATCCGCCCCGTGCCGGTGCCGGCCCGCGGCCGACCGCGGGCCCGCGCGCGGGCACACCCGCCGTGAGGCCCCATCCGGCCACCCGCGACGCCCGCGGCCGCGCGGTCCCGCCCGGCGGCTCGCCCGGAGGCCCGCCGCCCGGGCGTGAGGGGGCGGTCCGCGCGCCCGCGCCCCGTGTCGGCTCCATCAGGCGCACCGGTGGCAGGCTCTCGTCCCCGGTCCAGTCGTCACCGGCACGGCCCAGGAACGCCTCGTCGGTGACGGTCGGCGCCAGCAGGTCGCCCGCGGCACCGCGGCCGGGCGCGGCCGAGCCGCCGCCACGGCGCTCGCCCAGGACACGGAAGGTGTCGCACACCATGCAGGCGTGCTTGGCCGCCTCGTTGAAGGCGGCGCACATCGAGCACTGCCAGTTCTCCTCGGGCACGCCCGCACCCCTCAGACCTCGGTCGCCACCGCCGACGGGGTCCACCGGACCCTCACCTTCACGCGCGCCGACGCGGCTGCGGAATCAGCACACATGCAACACCCCGCCGCCCCTCCGCACAAGTGCGCAGCACGACTCACCCCCGTGACACGCGGCAACGCCGCAGGTACTCATCCCCGCGCACATATTCGTTTCCGCCGGCCGCCGCGTCGCGCTAGTGTGTGCGCCCGACAACGTGTAGCTCAACAGCAGAGCGCCCGGCTCCGGCCCGGGAGGAAGCGGGGGCGGCACCCGCCACGTTGGCTATGGACCACCACACCACCCCCGACCCCCGCTACGCCCGCGACCGACTGGCCCGGGCCCTGACCTCGGCCCTCACCCACGACGACCCCCGCGTCCGTGAGGCCGCCGCGCGGCGCGCCGACGCCTGGTACCGCGTGGTCGACGGCATGTCCGAGGGCACGCTGGAGATCGGATCGCGCACTCCGGTCCGCGGCCTTCCCGCCTGGGTGACCCCGGAGGTCGTCCACGGCGGCTTCGCCACCGGCGCGCCCGCCGCCGCGGGCCCCCTGCGCCCGCACGAGCGCGACCTGGTCCGGCGGCACGGGCTGCCGGCCGAACGCGCGGCGCTGTACGCCCACCACCTCACCGAGGAGGGGCTGGCGGCGCTCACCGCGCTGCTCGAGAGCGGCGAGTACGACCTGGAACTGCCGGAGGAGGCCGCGCTCCTCACCGTGGCCTGGCTGCTGCGCGCCGGGGACGCCCGAGGCGCGCTCGACCTGCTCCGAGTCGTCGAACCCTTCGCCGCCACCCTGTGCCTGACCCCGCGTCCGGCGCCCCGCGAGCCCGTGCCCCCGAACACGGTCTTCCGCGACACCGTCGGCCAGGTCGACCGGGCCTTGGGCAGGCGCGCCGCCCGCACCGACCGCGACGGCAACCGGCCCAAGGCCCAGCAGGAGGCCCTGGCCGTGTGGAACCCGTTCGCCGACCGGGTGCTCTCCCACTGGTGGGAGACCGTCCGCGACGGCCGTGTGGACGCCGTCCGGCCCGTGGGCTGGGACGCGCGCGGCGCCGCCCTGCTCACCGACTACGCGCGCCTGGCCGACGAGCACACGCTGTGCTCCAAGCACCGCAGGCCGAAGGAGAACCTGGCCGTGTTGCTCGCCGCCCTGCGCGAGAGCGCCGAGGAGGGAGGGCCCACCGCCCGTCGCCGCGGGCAGCTCCAGCACGCCGTGGACTCCATGGTCGCCAAGCGCGGCCGGCCCGGCTCCGCCCGCCACACCGCCCTGCGCTCGGTCGAGGCCGAACAGGCGGCACGGCCCACCCACGACGTGCTGGCCTGCGTGCTGCGGTCCCGGATCGCGGACCTGCCCGCAGCGTCGGGGATCTGCGACCCGGCCGGCGCCCTGGCTCCCGTGGGCGAGCACGAGGCCGCCGAGTTCGGTGTTCCCGCCCACTGGCCCGTCCCCGAGCCGCTGCGCCGCAACGTCCTGCGGGGCGTCGTCGGCACGCTCGACGAACTGGCCGCGCTCGGTGTGATCACCTCCGCCGAGGTGATGGCCGGTCTCGTGCCCGCCCTGGTCGCGGAGGCGGAGGCCGCCTCCGCGCCCGACCCGGCGCTGAGCCGCCTGCTGGCCGCGCACCACCGCGCCTTCAGCCGGCGCCGCTCCCTGCTCCTGCTGAACCTGAGCAGCCAGGTCCGCCCGACCGAGCTGCCGTGGGTCCGCAAGACCCTGCCCCACCGCACCGCGAAGGACGCCCACGAGCGGGCGGCACGCGACCTCCTGCTCCGACTGGGCACGGCGGTCCTGGAGCACTTTCCCGGCACGGTCGTGCCCAATCCGATGGTGAGCCAGTTCACCACGCTGAACCGGAGCGCCGGACTCGGCCTGCCCTTCGTGGAGGAGCTGGCCGCCGACATCTTCGCGGGCGCCTTCACCCCGAAGTTCACCCGGGCGGCGCAGGAGGCCGGAGCGCTGTTGGCCGACAGCCCGTACGCGCGCTACTACGGCATCGACTACGCCGAGGTCCTCGCGCTGCCCGCCGGGGGCGGGCACGGCCAGAGGCGTGGCGGGGACGCCTTCGCCGAGCTGTGCCGGGTCCGCGCGGGCCGACCCGGGCCGGGCGTGGCGGGCCAGGGCATGGTGATCGAGCAGGCGCAGATCCTCACCACGCACAACCTCGCGGTCCTGGTCGGCCTCGGCGTGCGCCCGGACCGCGGCTGGGCCGACCTGGCCCGGCGCGCCCACGGGGTCACCATGGACACGGTCGCGGGTCTGCCGCGCTCTCCGCTGCCGGACCGCGTGCGGCGGGCGGCGTTCTCCTGGCGCCAGACCCTGTTCTTCCTGTCGCTGTGCTCGGCGGCGGAGCAGCGCGACGTGCTCGTGTGGATGGGCGGGCGCGCACGGGACCTGCCCGTGCACGCCCGCCGTCGCCTGGAGCCCCTGCTGGCCGGGCTGCGCCAGGTCGTGGACGGCGCACCGCTGCGCGAGTCCGCCACCGTGCGCCGCTTCCAGGGCTGGTCACAGAGCGGGTACTGGATGCTCGACGACGCCCCCGCGACCGGCCCCGGTCAGATCCCGAACGGCGGGGCGTAGCGGACGGTCCCGGCCGGCAGCGGGCGGGCGGGGTCCAGGCCGAGCGCCATGAGGGCCTCGTCCGGGACCTCGGCGTCCACGCGGATGCCGTGGGCCGAGGCACGGGAGAAGCCGAAGCGCGGGTAGTACGCCGGGTGGCCCAGGACGACCACGCAGTGCTCGTCCTGGGCCGCGGCGGCCGCCAGCGCGGCGCGGACGACGGCGGACCCGGCGCCGCGCCCCTGGAGCTCGGGGCGGACCGAGCAGGGGCCCAGGCACAGCGCCGGGACGTCGCCGACGTGGCAGCGGGTCAGCAGTGCGTGCGCCACGACGCGGCCGTCACCGTCGACCGCCACGAGCGAGAGCCCGTCGATCCAGGCGGGGTCCTCGCGCAGGGCGTCGACGAGGTCGGCCTCCAGCGGAGTGTCGAACGCGGCGAGCGTGAGGTCGCGGACCGCCGCGGTGTCGGCGGCGGTCTCGGTGCGCGTGGTCCAGGTGGGACTCATGGACGGTTCCGTTCATGGTGGGTCGTGTGAGCGTGCGGCGGCGCGGGTGGGTGGGAGGCGGGGGTCGGGGGACCTCCTCAGGGGCGGGGCCGGGCCGCCCCGTGCCGCGTGGCACGGGGGCACGGCCTCGTACCGGCGGCCTGGTCGGCCGTGGTCGGCTCGGGTTCGCAGGAGAGGGTCGGGGCTCGATGGCGTGGCTGGGGTGGACGCGAAGACGCCCCCGGGGACGGCGCCCAGGTCCGGAGTCGCGAAAGGCGTCCGCAGCGGCTCGGACGGCCTCGGCGAGGTCATGGCGTTGGCTTCCTTCGGTCGGTGGACACCCAGCCCCGCCGGTCCGGAGAGCGCCGTCAGGATGCAACGGCGCGCCGTTGGCGGACAACCACCGACGCGCCGGCACCCCCAGGAACACGAAGGGCCAGAATTCTCTCTCGGACACTGCGGCCACATCGGTACGTGCACCCGTGGCCGTGTCCGGCCGGCGTACGCGGTCGGCGTGCGGCGTTGTCCCGCACCCCCGGCGTCGTTAGGGTGGACGCATGTCGATTTGGTCTCGCGGTGACCGTACGGGCCGGGTCGAGGAAGCCCTGCTGATGCTGGAGGGTCAGGGCATCATCGACGGGTTGGACATCCTCCTCGCGGAGGACAAGCCCTACCGTGTCCGGGTTCCCGCCGGGATCGTCCACATGGACGAGGACGAGGCCTCCATGTTCGCACTGGGCGCGGTGGTCGGCGCCTTCGGCGGCGTCGCCCGCGCGGGCACTTCCGCGCGCTCAGGCGACTAGGGGGCGCTCACTCGGGGGCGCGGGGCCCCGCGGACGCGTCCCGGTGCCGTCCCATCGTGCGCAGGACCGCGTCCACGAGCAGGTCGCGGACCATCCGGCGGTGCTCGGGCGTGTGCTCCACGGTCAGCTCGTTGTTGAACGCGGCCAGGCACGTGCCCATGACCAGCTCGGCCAGCGGACGCGCCGGGCGGCCGTCCCGGGGCAGCTCCTCGACGAACCTGGCCACCTCGATGGCCTCCCGCACGGCCTCGGTCCACGGCTCCAGCCGCGCGCGCCACCAGTCGCGCTGCGGGCCGGGCTCGGCGCCCAGGCCGGAGGCGGCGGCCAGCAGCCCGCCCGACTCCAGCCACAGCTCCGTCCAGGCGTCCACCAGGCGGGCGGTGTACCCGTCGATGGTCTCCATCCGGCCGAACGTGAGGTCCAGTCGGAAGGCGAAGGCGGTGAGCCGCACGTCGACGGCCGCCTGGAGGACCTGGTTCTTGTGGTTGTAGTACCGGTACACGGTCGACCGGTCGATGTCGACGCCCTCGGTGATCTCCTTGTAGGTGATCTGGCTGAAGGGCTTGGTCCGCAACAGCTCGACCAGGCTGTTCTGCAGTTGCAGCATGCGCTGGGCGGCCCGCAGGCTGCCACTGGTCCCCGCTCCGGAGTCCCTCGGCACCGCCGTTCCTGATCCCTGTTCCGTCATCCGCCCCGTCCTCGAGTCCCGACGCCGATGCCACGGGTGCCCGGCGCACCAACACGATGTTGGCGCACGGGGCACCCGCGTGGAAGGAGTGTCCTCCCGGGAGGACACTACCCGGCTCAGCGTGCGTCGGCCTCCGGCCGCCTGCGCGCACGGTGGTCGCGCAGGAAGTCCCGGTACCAGCGGAAGCTGTCCTTGGGGTGGCGCTCCAGGGTCTCGTAGTCCACCCGGACCAGGCCGAAGCGCCGATCGTAGCCGTAGGCCCACTCGAAGTTGTCCAGCAGCGACCACACGAAGTAGCCGCGTACGTCCACCCCCGCCTCGATGGCCGCGGCCAGGGCCGTCAGGTGGTCGCGCAGGTAGTCGACGCGGTCGGCGTCGTGCACGCGGCCGTCGGCGTCGGGCCGGTCGTCCTCGGCCGAGCCGTTCTCCGTGATGAGCAGCGGCGGCAGGCCGGGGTAGCGGTTCTTGAGGTCGACCAGCAGGTCCGTGAAGGTGTGCGGGACGACCGGCCAGCCCATGGTCGTGTGCCGTACGCCCTCGAAGGGGACCTGTTCGGTGCCGATGTCCGCGGCGGTGCGCAGCGCCGGGTCGGGCTCGGTGTGCGGGGCGTCGCGCAGCATGATGGGCCGGTAGTAGTTGATGCCCACGAAGTCCAGCGGCCGGGCGATGGTGTCGAGGTCGCCCTCCATCCGGTAGGAGCCGTCGGCCAGGCCCGGCCAGGTCTCCTGCTCGTTGTCGGGGTAGGCGCCGGTGAGGATGGGGTCCAGCCAGGTGCGGTTGTGCAGGGTGCGCGCCCGCTCCACCGCCGCCCGGTCGGCCTCGGAGTCGGTGGCGGGCAGCAGGTGGTCGGGGTTGAGGGTGATGCCGACCTGCGCGGCGCCGGCGGCCCGCAGCTCGCCCACGGCCAGCCCGTGGGCGAGCAGGAGGTGGTGGGCGGCGGCCAGCGCGGGGCGGCCCTCGCGGGTGCCGGGCGCGTGTCGGCCCACGGCGTGGCCCACGAACGCCGAGCAGAACGGCTCGTTCAGCGTGATCCAGCGGTGCACCCGGTCCCCGAGACGATCGGCGACCACGCGGGCGTACTCGGCGAAGCGGTACGCGGTGTCGCGCACCCGCCAGCCGCCCTCGTCCTCCAGGGCCTGGGGCAGGTCCCAGTGGTAGAGCGTCAGCGCGGGCTCGACCCCTGCCTCCAGGACGGTGTCCACGAGTCGGTCGTAGAAGGCCAGCCCCTCCGCGTTGACGGGCCCGGATCCGGTGGGCAGCACGCGCGGCCAGGACACAGAGAACCGGTACAGGTCCACGCCCAGGTCGGCCATGAGGGCCACGTCCTCGGCGTAGCGGTGGTAGTGGTCGCAGGCCACGTCGCCGCTCTCGCCGCGGGCGACGCGGCCGGGCGTGCGGGAGTAGGTGTCCCAGATGGAGGGGCCGCGACCGCCCTCGGTGGCCGCGCCCTCGACCTGGTAGGCGGCGGTCGCGGTACCGAAGAGGAGTCCGGGGGGCAGGATCGGGTCGGTCATACTGGGCCCTTCGTGATTGGGAGCGCTCCCAATCCTAGTGGACGCCCGCACGGTGAACCGGACCGGCCTCCGAGCCGTCAGACCCTTCGGCGTGTGCCACCCCCGCGACGCGCGAGCAGAAGGGCAGAGGATGACCTGGACCGACTACAGCCAGAACACGCGCATCAGGGAACTGGAGGAGGCCCTGGGCTCCGCGCACGCCAGGATGGCGAGCGAGCGCCGCCACCTGCGCTCGGAGCTGTCGCAGGTCCGCGGCAACCTGGAGAAGCGGCTCGACCGCGTCTCGGCCACCCTCGACGCGTTCATCGAGCTGAGCGACGTCCGCGAGACCCTGTCGCTGTTCGGCGACGCGGCGCGGGCCCGCCACCGCACGCTCCAGATGCTCGACGGCGCCACCGTGCCCGACCTGCGCCTGGACGACGTCCCCGACTACTGGCTCGTGCCCGCCGCGCACGGCCTGCACGCCCTCCACGCCGGCGACACGGCCACCGCCCGCGTGCGCTTCGACGACGCCGCCCGGCGCGACGCCGACCGGGCCCGGGCGTTCGCCGCGCTGGCCACCGCGCTCACGCACGCCGAGCACGCCCGCACCATGGGCGCGTCGCTGACCGCCGACCTCCTGCCCCACCTGCCGGTCCCCTCCGCGGAGCTCGACCGGGGCGGCCGCGCGCTGTGGCTGCTCACCGCCGACGGCTCGTTCGGCGACGAGGCCCGCGAACACCTGCTGCTGTCCACCCTCCGGCACTGGTCGGCGCAGGGCGCCCAGCCGACCGAGGCCACGGGGCTGGGGACCGCTCCCCGGGCCCCGAAGCGCGGTACGGCGCGCGGCCGGCTCCCGTCCGAGGTCGCCGAGCGTGTGAACGCCGCCCGACGGCTCACCGGCCTGCGCGAGGACATCGCCCGCATCACCGCACTGAGCGGTGAGAAGTCCCCCGTGGAGGCGCTCGCCCCGGACCGGGTCAGCGCCGGCTTCCTGTGGGAGTCGCTGCGCCTGCTGGTGGAGGAGGGCAGCCCCGAGGAGGCGCCGCTGCTGGCCCGCGCGGGCGAACTGCGCGCCGTCATCGAGGGCGACGAGAGCGGCCCGCCGGCCTGGCAGGACCGGGTCGGCACCGTGGCGGCGCTGCTCAACGACGACATGGTCCGTGACGAGGCTCCACCGCACCGGCGCACCTTCGCCCTGGTCCTGCAGCGCCCCGCGGTGACGGACGCCGCCGAGGCCCTGCTCGCGCAGGCCACCGCGCCGGTCGAGGACCGCTCCTCGGTCCCGATCCGCGGGACGCGCGTCACGATCACGTCCCGGGGCGCCGACCCCCAGGACCTCACCGGCCTCGACACCCGCCTGTCGCGGGAGCGCGAGAGCGCGTCGCCGCCGTCGTTCCTGCGGCCGGCCGGCATCGGACTGACCGCCCTGCTCGCGGTCGCGGCGCTGGTGACCTGGTCCGGGGTGCTGTGGGTGCTGTGCCTGGCCTCGGCGGCGGCCACCGTGGCGGTGTTCGTCGCCAACAGCGGCCACGGCCGGGGACAGGAGGAGAAGCGGGCCGAGCGGGAGCGCGCGCACCGGCAGGTGGACGCCGCGGTGGCGTCCTGGCGCGAGGCACTGGCCGAGGCCGAGGGCGCCGCCGCGACCGCCCGCGAGGAGGCCGGACGGATCCGCTCCCTGCTCAACCCCTCCTGAGGGCGGCCCGCCCCCTCAGCGGGCGGGGACCGCTCAGCCGGGCAGCGGGGCGGCCACCAGCAGCCGCATCTCCAGGGACAGGTCGGCCACGCGTTCCGTGGTCAGCCCGGCGTCGCGCAGCAGGGCCTCGTACTGGTGCTCGGTGCGTTCGGCGCCGGTGGTCATGACCATCATGTGCACGTCGAAGAGGGTCGGGAGCAGCGGATTGCCGTCGTCGGGCAGGATCCTTTCCAGGATGAGGACGCGCCCGCCGGGCTCCAGCGCCTTCCGGCTGCGGCGCAGGACCGCCCTGGCCTCGTCGTCGGACCAGTTGTGCAGGACGCGGCTGAGGAGGTGGACGTCGGCCCCGGAGGGCACGGACTCCAGGAAGTCGCCGGCCACCACCGTGGCGCGCCCGCTCTCCAGGTACCCCGACAGGCGTGCGCGGGCCGCGGGGAGCGCCGCGGGCCGCTCCACGAGCACGCCGCGCAGGTGCGGCGCGTGGTCCAGGACGGTGGCGAGCAGGTCGCCGTCGCCCCCGCCCAGGTCGGCGACCACGCGGGCGTCCGCGAAGTCGTACACGGCGGGCAGGACCGTGCCGAACCGCCCGCCCGCCGCCATCCCGGCGGAGTAGAGGTCGGCCTCCCGCGGATGAGCGGACAGGTAGGAGAAGACGTCGGTGCCGTGGGCGGCCTCGAACGCGGTCCGCCCGGTACGCACCGACTCCTCCAGGCTCCCCCAGGCCTCCGCGAACATGGCGCTGTCGTAGAGCAGCACGAGGTCGCGCAGGCGCGAGGGGTGTTCCCTGTGCAGGCCGGCGCCGGTACCGGTGAGTTCGTACCGACCCGAGCGGGACTGGACGACGTCGACCGCGCTCAGCAGCCGTAGCAGCCGGTCCAGCCGGTCGGTGTGCAGGTCGAGCGCTCCGGCCAGCTCCCCCGCGTCGGCCGCGCCCTCCGCCAGGCGGTCGACCACGCCCAGTCGCACGGCGGCGGCCACGGAGCGGGCCACCCAGGGGCCGGTCATCAGCCGGATCAGTTCGCGGCCGGCGTTCTCGTCGTCGGTCACCGTGGCCCGCCTTCCGGTTCGAGGGGTCTACAACCAGTCGTTGCGCTTGAACACAACGTAGAGGGTGAGGCTGGCCAGTGTCATCGCGGCCAGGGTGAGCGGCCAGCTGAACGCCCAGTGGAAGCCGCGCTGGGGCGCGATGTTCATCCCGTAGACGGACGAGATGAGGGTGGGCACGACCAGGATGCCGCCCCAGGAGGAGACCTTCTTCATCGCCTCGTTCTGGGCCTGCTGGACGAGCGAGCTGTTCACCGTCAGGATGTTCTGCAGCATCTGGCGGAAGCCGTCGACGCGTTCGCGCACGGCCGTGACGTGGTCGGCGACGTCGCGCACGTAGGCGTGCACGGCCTCGTGGTCGGCGTGGTCGCCGCTGGGCCGCGGCTGGCCGGGCCCGAGGGTCTCCGGGCGCTCCAGTCCGGCCAGGAGGTCGCCCAGGACCTCGCCGAGCGGGTCGACCGCCCGTTGGAGGGCGATGACCTGTCGGGAGAGCCGGTAGGTGCGGCGGGAGGCGTCGCGGTCGGAGGCCAGCACCTGTTCCTCGACCTCGTCGATGTCGTCCTGCAGCTCGGCGACGGCGGGCGCGTAGTCGTCCACGACCCGGTCCAGGACGGTGTAGAGCACGCCCAGGGGACCGACGGCCGCCAGGCGCGGCGCCTCCTCCAGGCGCTCGCGCACGGCGGCGGTGTCGCCCTGGTCGCTGTGCGCGACGGTGAGGACGAACCGGTGGCCGGTGAAGGCGTGGATCTCGCCGACCCGGACGGTCTCGCTCGCGGTGTCGTAGCGCGCCGGCCGCAGGACCAGGAAGAGGCCCTCGCGGTAGCGCTCGGCCTTGGGACGCTGGTGGGCGACGACGACGTCCTCCACCGCGGGCCGGGGCAGGTCGAACGCGTGGGCGGCCCGGGCGACCTGGTCGGGATCGGGCTCGGTCAGGGCGATCCAGGCCACGAGCCCGGGGTCGGCGTCCAGGGCGCGGCGGGCCTCGTCCGGTGTGGCGGTCTCGCGTTCGCGGCGGCCGTCGCGGTAGAGGACGGCGCGCACGGTGCCCGGGGCGGCGGGTGCCGTGGCCGCGGCGGCCTCGCTCCCCAGGGCCATCACGCGTTCGGGTGCGGCGTCGGTCATGGCGGCCCCTCGTGTGTGCGGCGTCGACCCGCACGATCCTGGCGCGGCGCGCCGTACGGTGCGCGCCGACACGCCAGACGGGCCGGGACGGGGCTCACCCGCCCCGGGCGCGAATCGTGATGTTGAGCCGCCCGCGCAGGTCCAGTTTTGGGGGCGCGGTCCCCGGCCGGGTACGCGGGACCCCGTGGTAGGCCATGCGCGAAGGGCCGCCGAAGACGAACAGGTCACCGCTGCGCAGTTCGACGTCGGTGTAGGGGCGGGTGCGGGTCTCGGTGTTGCCGAAGCGGAACACGCAGGTGTCACCGAGGCTGAGCGAGACCACCGGGGCGGGTGAGCGCTCGTCGCGGTCCTGGTGCATGCCCATCCGGGCGTCGGCGTCGTAGAAGTTGACCAGGGCGACGTCGTAGGGGTCGGCGTCGGCCGCGGGCGGGGTGCCGTAGGCGGCCGTCACGGCACGGACGGCCAGGTCCCCGAGCAGGTCGGGGAAGGGCCGGACCGGGGTGCCGTCGGGCAGGGTGCGGCTGTAGGAGTAGGGGGCCCAGTGCCAGCCCAGGCTGGTCATGGCCACGCTCATCACGCCACCGCGCGGCATCGTGTGCCGGCGCATCCCGGCGGGGCCCCGGGACCAGTCGCGGCAGCGCCGGACCAGGTCGGCCTGGGCGTCGGGTGCGAGCCAGCCGGGCACGTGCACGGCCCCGGGCGCCACCTCCACGGGCGGGGCCCCGAACAACGCGTCGCTCATATCCCCATCGTGGCGCGCGCGGCCCGCCGGCGCCAACAGGGGCCGGGCCCTCCCCGTCTCCGGGGAGGGCCCGCCTCGTGTTTCGGGAAGAGCCCGCCTCAGCGCCGGATGAGGTCGCGAACGTTGACCACGAACAGGACCACGACGACGATGGCGATCGGGACGGAGATCGCGATGCGCCAGTCGGCGATGAAGGCGGCCACCACGCCCACGATGAGGCCGATCACCACCGCGAGGACCGCGAGCCCGGTGAGGAACTGCAGGAACTTGCGCCGGGCGATGGAGTCGACCGCCGCGAAGGCCACGACGACGCCGAGCATGGCGTACAGGGTGAAGGCCCGGTCCAGCAGGAACAGGGGCAGCGCGAGCGAGACCAGCAGCAGCGGGGTGCTCAGCGCCACCCACAGGTGCAGGAAACGCGTGGTGCGCTGCTCCCCCGAGGCGTAGGGCAGGTGCGGCGCGCGCAGGTGCGCGGTGGGCGGGGGCACCATCGGCGTGTCCGAGGCCAGTGCCCGCTGGTGGGTGTCGCGCTCGTCGGCGGCAAGCACGCGTTCCTCGTAGACCTGCGCGAGCTCGCTCTCCAGCGCGTCGATGCGCTCGGCGTGCTCGCGCGCGCGGATGCGGGACTGGGCCTCCCGCTCCAGGACCATCCGGGCCGCGTCCAGGCGGCGCAGGTGGTCGCGGCGGCTGATGATGTCGGCGTCGAGTTCGCGGATGCGCTCGTCCAGGCCCTGCACGTGCGAGCGCAGTTCGGCGCGGGCGGTGGCCTCGGTGGGCGCGACCTTCTGCAGGCCGACCCAGGCCAGCGGGTCGGCCCAGGAGCGGCGGATGCTGCCGTCGCGTTCGTAGCGGGGGCCGCTGGGCGCGCGCTCGCCGTCGAAGAAGTCGCGGGTGTCGCGCCCCCACAGGCCGCGGAAGCCGCGCAGCCAGGGGGTGTCGTCGTCGATGACCACGGCGTTCCACTCGCGGTCGCCGCCGGGGCCCAGGCGTTCGCCGTCGCCGCGGGCGTAGTCGACGAAGGGCACGCCGATGCCGTGCCGGAGGATGGCGCTGTCGGCGCGGAAGATGCGCTGGCTCAGGCGCCGCCAGAAGCGGACCAGGCCACGCAGGACGGCCGGGTCGACCTGGATGAGGTAGTCACCGGGCAGCATCTGGTGGGAGTGCGACCCGGCGCCGACGTAGATCACCGGGTGGGGGCCCTGCTTGTGCAGGTCGGGGTCCTCCCAGGAGCGGCGCAGGTCGTCGCCCTGGTACTCGTGCGAGGACGCGCCGACCCAGACGGGCCGGACCGTGCCGTCGGGGTTCTCCACGGCGTAGACGGTGACGCGCTCCCAGTCGGCCTCGTGGTCGTTGACCCCGCCGTAGATGGTCCGCCAGTCGTTCATGGCGTAGAAGAACCAGTACTGGAGGATGAGGTAGCCGCCCTCGCGGGTGACCCGGCCGTAGTAGGTGGCGCCGCCGTTGTCCACGCGCTCCCGGTAGCGGGTCACCGCCGCGAAGGTGACGCCGCCGGGCACCGCGCCGCGGATGAGCAGCGAGATCTTCATGAGGATGTCCAGGACGCGGCCCAGCACGCCGACGGCGGCCAGGCGGCCGCTCTTGGGGATGACCGAGCGGGACATGCCCTTGAAGCGCCGTGCCTCCTCGCGCAGCGTCTCCTCCTGGACGAAGCGCAGGTGCTTGTGCCGGTGCGGCCACTCCTCCTCGGCCCCGGCGAGACGGTCGAGGTCGAGCTCACCGGCGGGGACGATGACGCGTTCTCCCCCGCCCGGCTCCTCGATCCACAGACTGCAGTTGCGTACGTAGGCGTCCACGTCGGCGGGGAGGAAGAGTTCCCCCTTCGTGCACATGAGCACGGGTTCGTGGGCGCGCAGGAGTTCGAGGTCAGTTTTCGCGGCCATGATTCGCACCAAGCTAGTGCATACGGAGACGGGTTCGGGCCGCCCGGAGGCGGCCCACGGATCACGGTGCGGCGCTGGACGCGCCGGAGCGGGCCGAGGCGGTGGCCAGGGGGCGGCGGTCACCGGCCGGGACCGGGGCCGGTTCGGGTTCGCGGGCCGCCGCGTCCGGTTCCCCGAGCGCCCGCCGCGCGGGCTCCGGGTCCTCCTGCACCACCGGGCGGGCGCTGTCCCCGCGCGTGGCCCCCACGCCCGCGACGACCACCAACGCCATCCCCGCGACCTGGACCAGGGCGGGCGACTGGCCGATGACGACCAGGCCCATGATCAGGCTGGCCCCCGGCTCCATGCTGGAGAAGGTGCTGTAGGCGGTGCGGCTCATCCGCTGCAGCGCCACCATCTCCAGCAGGAACGGCACCATGGGGAAGAGCAGGGCGATGCCCAGGGTGAACAGGATCAGATCCGGGTCGGGCGCGGCGAACGCGGCCGGGGCGCCCAGGGGCGCGGAGACCAGGGCACCGACGGTCATCGTCAGGGCCAGGCCGTGCACGGCCGAGAACCCGGCACCGACCCTCTGGGTGAGGACGATGTAGGCGACCACGCACACAGCGCCCGCCAGGGCGAAGCCCACGCCCACGAGGTCGAGTTCGCCCAGCCAGGGGCGGGTGAGGCAGACCACGCCCACGACGGCGGCGACGATCCACACGAGCTCCCGGCGGCGGCGCATGGCGGCGACGGCCACCACGAGCGTGCCGAGGAACTCGATGGAGGTGGCGGTGCCGAGCTCGATCCGCGCCGTCGCCTCGGAATAGAACAGCATCATCCCCGCGCTCGCTGTGCCCAGGATCACCACGGCTCCCAGCTCACGCCGGCTCGCGGCGCGGACCGCCCGCCACAGCGAGGGCCCGCCCAGGGCGAGCAGGAGCAGCGCGGCCCAGGTGAGCCGCAGCCACGTGACCGTGGCGGGGCTGGCATGGGCGAAGGCGGTGACCGCCAGCGCGCTGCCGGTGTGCAGGGTGAACATGCCGATGAGCAGCATGACGGGCGCCGGAACCCGGTCGGGGGCACGGCGGAGTGAGGGAGTCAGGGAGCGGATCACCCGACCATTGGACCGATGAGCTTCGTTTCTGTCCACGGACCATTGGTTGATGGACCATGTAGTTTTGGTGGATGGATTTCACGCGGCTCCGCCTCCTCGTCGAGCTCGACCGGCTCGGCACGATGGCAGCAGTGTCCGAGGTCACAGGGATGAGCACGTCGGCCGTCTCCAAACACTTCGCCGTCCTGGAGAAGGAAGCCCGCGTCCCGCTGATCGTCCCCGACGGTCGGCGGGTCCGGCTGACCCCGGCCGGGCGGCGCCTGGCCGAGCACGCGGTGGAGATCCTCGCGCGGGTGGAGCAGGCCCAGGCGGAATTCGACGGCGAGGGCGAGCCGGTCGGGCGCGTCGACCTGGTGATGTACACGAGCGCGGCCCCCGTGGTGCTGCCCGCGCTGCGCCGGCTGCGCGAGGACCACCCGGGGATCGACATTCGTCTGACCGAGCACGAGTCAGATCAGGCGCTGACGCTCCTCCAGGACGGCGGTGCCGATCTCGGGATCGTCTACCAGTACAGTATTCTCCCCCGAGATTTTCCGGGAACACTGTCCGTTCACCCAGTGGGCACCGAGGGTCTCCTCCTGGCCCAGCCGTCCGGGGACGGCGACAGCCGCACGCTGACCCGGCGCAAGCTCCGCGAGTTCGCGCACGCGTCCTGGATCGCCAGCCCCTTCCGGGGCGACGAGGAGGCGCTGATCCGGCGCATGTGCGCCGACGCCGGGTTCATCCCACGCATCGCGCACCGCATCGACAACCTGCGGCTGTTCGAGGACCTGGTCGCGGCGCGGTCGGGCGTGGGGGTCGTGCCCCGGCTGACGGCGGAGACCCGGCGCGGCGTCGCCCACGCGCCCCTGGGCGAGGTGGGCGGCGTGCGCCAGGTCTACCTGGCCGGGCGCACCGGCAACTGGGCCTGGCGCCCCATCCGACTGGTGGCCCGCTACCTGCACGAGTCCGCCACAGGCATCCTGGACGACGTCCCGCCACTGGTACTG
This sequence comes from Nocardiopsis aegyptia, assembly GCF_013410755.1. Classification (GTDB taxonomy): domain Bacteria; phylum Actinomycetota; class Actinomycetes; order Streptosporangiales; family Streptosporangiaceae; genus Nocardiopsis; species Nocardiopsis aegyptia. The sequence continues at coordinate 6,554,917 of NZ_JACCFS010000001.1, read as the reverse complement.
GACTAGGGCGTGTTCCGCAGGGCCTCAGGTCTTCTCCGTGGGCCGCCAGGTCCGGCCGCGACCCGCCTTCCTGGGTTTGACGGGCTTCGGCCTGGAGGCCGCGGCCTCCTCTGGTGCCGCCGGGGCCTGCGCCTGTGTCTGGGCCTGCGTCGTGGCCCGCGCCTGGGCCACCGACCGCTCCGCAGAGGCAGACTCCCGCGAACCGGCACCCCGACCCGCCTTCCGGGGCTTGCCGGGCTTCGGCCTGGAGGCCGCGACCTCCTCCTCCGGTGCCGCCGGGGCCACCGACCGCTCCGCAGAGGCAGACTCCCGCGAACCGGTACCCCGACCCGCCTTCCGGGGCTTGCCGGGCTTCGGCCTGGAGGCCGCGACCTCCTCCTCCGGTGCCGCCGGGGCCACCGACCGCTCCGCAGAGGCAGACTCCCGCGAACCGGTACCCCGACCCGCCGTCGGGGCAGGCTCGTCCTGCGCAACGGCCTCTGCGGCCGACTCACGCCACGGAGAAGGCTCGGTGTCCGTCGGCACCTCCGCTGGCACGGACGGGGCCGCGTCCTTGTCGGGCTCGTGCTTGCCGACCCGACCCTCCGGCTCCTCCTTCCCCGGCCCGTCCTCCTCCGCTCCGGCTTCGGCCAGCCGGTCGTCGGCTTCGGAAGCGGTCACGGCCTCGTCCCCATCGGTCCCGGCTCCGGTCTCCTCGGTCACGCCGAGTTCGGGAACGCCCTCCCAGAAGGCGTTCGGTTCGGGGTCGTCGTCCCCGACCAGGGTGTCCCAGAAGCCGGACAGCGCCACCGCCTCGGCGGCCGTCCGGCGCGGTGCGGGCTCCGGGACGGGTTCGGCCGCCTCGGGCCGCTCATCCTCCTCCGCGGGCCGTGTGTCGGCCACGGGCCGGTCGCGGTGGTCGCGGATCGCCCGCAGCACCTCGTCGCTGTCGCTCCCCGGCCAGGAGTGGTGGAAGATCGTGGCGAGCGGCGTACTCGTCTCGGTGATGAGGCCGTCCTCCTCGACCACACAGCTCCCGCCGAGCGGCCACCGGCCCAGCAGGACCGCGCTGATGCCGCGGTGCTGGCCGTGCAGCAGCAGCGCGGACAGGGCCGACTCGTGTTCCGGGACGGGTCGTGCGACGAGGACCAGCGGAGCGCGTTCGTCCGTGCGCAGCGCCTCTCCGGAGGTCCGGTGCAACTCGCGCTGGAGTACCGCGAGCGCTTTCGCCATCCCGTCGACCATCCGCACGGGCGGGCAGGGGTGCTCGCCGAGCAGCTCCCTACCCTGATCACCGATGAGCCACCCGGTGTCCTCCTCGGTGATCAGCACGCGCGCAACCCCAGAATCCGGGGCGACGAGCGCGTTGAACAGCAGTCGACGGGCCGCGCCCTTCATGCCCGCGCCCGTCAGTCCGATCCCGGGCACGTGTCCCAGTTCCACGCTCACACGGTCGTCGATCTCGTCCTGGGGCGTGGGGCGGGGAGGGACGGGCGGCAAGGCGAGGGGCTGCGTCCGCCGACGCGGCAGCGACAGGACCGCCCGGGGCAGGCGCACGCCTCCGCGCGCCAGGACGTAGCCGCCGAGCACTCCCGCGAACGCCGCGGAGGCGGTGACCGCGTGGTCGGGTACCTCCATCACGATGACGCGTTCGGGTTCCTCGTTCCCGTCCCCCTGCGACGCGGAGGCGAGCGCGACCTCCTCCTCGGTGTCCCCCGCCGCGTCGCCGCCGGCAGCGGCGCCGCCCTCGGCCGCGACATCCTCCTCCGCCGCGTCCCCGGGCTCGCCGGTGTCCCCGGGTGCCTGTTCCGGCGGCCCGGTCCGGACCGTGTAGACGAGTTCGACCCTGCGCTGGTCCGCGTGGTCCCCCTCGCGCTGCTCGCTCGAACCGACTCCCCCGACCTCCGTCTCCGGGGCCCGGTCGCCGAGTTCCGCGGCCAGGTGGTCGGCGACCGCCTGCGCCCTGCGTTCGGAGAGCTCCTGGTTGGTGGGCGCGTCGCCCGTCGGATCGGTGTGCCCGGTGACCAGTACGGGCTCGTCCGGGTCGCCGTACCCGCGCAGCAGATCCACCACCGGGGCCAGGTCCGCGCGCATCCCCTCGGTCAGCTCCGCCGACCCGGTCGCGAACCCCGCGACGACGCGTTCGCGTTCGACGCTGCGCGGACCCTCCTCGTCCTCCGGGGCGGTCGCGGAAGCGCCCTCCCCCTCCGTCTCGTGCCCTTCGGTTCCGCTCTCGTCGGTGACGGTGTCGGCCAGCGCGACGGTCGGCGCGAGCGCGCTCGCGCCGACGGCCGTGGCCGCGACGACCTGGAGCGGGCCCAGCGGACGGAGCAGGCCCTGAGTCCCGCGCAGGCGCGCCACGCCCTCCACCACGAGCCCCGCCAGGTACAGGCCCCACAGGGCCCACAGCACGACGATCAGGAGCGCGGCGCCCAGCCCGGGCGGCAACCGCAGCCCCCGCAGGTGAACCAGGGTGCCCGACCACGACAGGTCGAGTGACGGCCAGGACAGGTGCCACACGAGCACGTAGGGGATCCCGAGCAGGACCAGTGCCGCCAGGGCGACCGCGCTCGGCTTGCGAAATCGTGACATGGCCGCCTCACTGAACGTCTAGGGGCTGGGCTGAGTGTAGGGGCGTGCGCTGGCGGTGGACTCGGTGGTGGTCGTGCCCAAGGGCAGGAGGGTGAAGGTGTAGGGCACCTGGGCGGTCACGGTCACGGTGTCGCCGTCCACACTGACACTGCCCGTGGCACCGGACGCGGAGAGGAACCCTTGGGCGGCGGAGGCCGCGGCGGCCGGATCGAGCCGCACCGTGTCCCCGCCCTCCCGGTAGGCGGCCCAGTCCAGCTGCTGGGTGCCCAGCCGCGCGGCCTCCTGCGAGAGCGTCAGGGCCTGGGTGTGGCTGCGCAGCAGGCCGCCGCCGTCGAAGACCAGGCCGAGGCAGAACACGAACGCGGTGGTCAGGACGACGACGAACGCCGTCGCCTGGCCGTCGTCGGATCGGACGTCTCTCACGGCTGCCCCCGGAAGGTGTCCACGGCCACGGTCGAGCTGCCCTGGATCGTGACGCTGCCGGGCACACCCAGCCCGGACAGGTCGTCCAGGCCGACACGGCAGTCCAGGACCGCCGTCACGCTGCCGCCCGGTTGGAGGCCGCCGTGGTCGAGGGCCACGGTGTGGTCCGAGCACGTCAGCCCGGAGGCGGCCAGGCTCTGCGCGGCGATGCCCTGCGCTCCGGCCTCGGCCGCGGGGACGGACCGCTCCAGTGAGGCGGCGCGCGCGGCGGCGTGGGCGGCCTCGTCAGCGATCGCGCCGGCGCCCACCACGCGCCCGGTGAGGATCATCAGCAGGGCGAAGCTGATCATCAGCGGGGTGAGCAGGGCCAGTTCGACCGACGCCGCTCCCCGGTCGTCCGTCTTCCTTCCTCTCACGGTTGCACTCCTGTCTGCGGTTCCGGTGGCACGAAGCGCTCCACCGGCACGGACAGCTCCTGGCGCACCGGCCAGGTCAGCCCGGGGATGAGCGAGGTGACGCGCGCCTGCACCACCGCCCGGACCTCGGTCTCGCCGCGTTCGACGGTGACGGTGCGCTCCACCAGGAGCGAGCCGCCGAGTTCGTCGGCGACGGCTTCGGCGCTCGCCTGGCCGCTCGCACCGTCGGCGGTCCGGGCGGCCTCGGCGGACTGGCGTGCGATGGCGGCGGCCAGGTGGTCGCCGTGCGCCCACAGCGCCGTCTGGATGACGAAGAGCATCAGGAGCAGGAGCAGCGGGGTGGCGACGGCGAGTTCGGCACTGCCCTGGTCGTCGTCGGGGGAGGCCATCGCTCAGCCCAAGGTGATGTTCGAGGCGTATTTCTCCACGGTCGCCGAGATGAAGCCCACAGCGGCGATGGCCATCGCCACCAGCAGGGCGATCACCACGACCGTCTCGGTGGAGTATCCGTGGTCGTCGCGCGGCAGCCCCAGGCGGGTACGGAGGAACGAGGTGAGGCGCTTCATCAGGGGATCTCCTGGATGGATCGAGGACGGGTTCACAGGCTGAAGAGGACGTGGCTCAGGGCCGGGTATCCGAGCAGGACGAGGAAGCCGGCGAAGAGCAGGACGACCGGCAGGCTCATCCGCTCGGTGTCGGACTGGGCGTCGGCGTCGAGTTCGGAGAGGAACTGTGTGCGCAGGGTCTTGGCCTTGGCGGCGAGCGAGGAGCGGATGCGTGCCCCGTCGGAGCCCGCGAGCTGCAGGCTCGCAGCGAGTTCGTCGAACTCGGGTGTGTCGTAGCGCTCCCCGAGGTCGCGCAGTGCCGTCCAGGGCGGTCGGCGCCGCAGGGCCGCGTCGCGCAGGGCCTCGCGGATCCGGACCATGGCCCAGCCGTCGCCCGCCGATCCGGCGTCGGTCAGGGCGCCGTTGACGCCCGCTCCCCCGGCGAGGGAGACCACGACGAGGTCGGCGAACGCGGCCAGGGTGTGCCGCATGCGCTCGCGGCGCTTGCGCGCCTCGTCCCGCAGGGACAGGTCCGGGGCGAACCAGACCACGAGCGCGAAGACGCCCCAGCCCAGGGCGGCGTAGCCGGTCGGCAGGGTCACGTCCGCCACACCGAGGAGCAGCCCCAGGACCGGCGGCACCGTCACGGCCAGGAGCGCTCCCGTGGCCTTCTCGGCGAGGAAGGCTGCCGGATCGCGCTCGCAGACCGCCAGGTCGCGCAGGGTGCGGGTCCGGGGCAGGCCGAGCCCGGCCAGGAGCGGCGCCCCGAGCGCGCCCAGGCGCGCGAGCGGACCGGTGCTCCGCTCGCGGACCGGTGCCGCGGGCGCGGGCGGCCGGGCGGCGAGGCGCTCGGCGAGCGTGGGCCCGGCGAAGCGCACGGCGAGCAGCAGCCACAGCCCCAGGCCGATCAGGGCTCCGGCCGCGGCGGCCGACAGGACCGAGTCGGGGATCACGCCGCCACCTCCGTCTGCCGGGGCGCGTCCGCGGAGAGCACGCGGGGGCCGAGCTTGGGCCGCGACAGCCGGACCAGCCAGGCCAGCGCGGCCGCCCACAGGGCGCCGATAACGGCGAGCACGGACTGGCCGAAGACGCCGTCGAAGGGGTCGAGGTAGTCGGGGCTGAACAGCAGCATGGCCACGGCCATCCCCAGGGTGACCGCGATGATGATGCGCGTGGAGGTGCGTACACGCGCACGCCCGGCCGCCGCGCGTACGAGCATCGCGGCCTGTTCGCGCGCCGCCTCGGCGAGGCTGCCCAGGAGGACGCCCAGGTCGGTGGCGTGCCGCGAGGTCGCGCTGGTCAGCGCTGCCGCGACCAGGTCGGCGGTGGGGTTGTCGACGTCGTCGGCGAACCGCCGCAGCGCGGTCTGGGGCGGTGTGCCCTGGCGCAGTGCGTCGGTGAGGCGGACGACGTCGTCGCGCACCGGTTCGGGGGCGATGGGGATGGTGGCGGCGATGGCCTGGTGGAGTCCTGCGGCGCCCGCCATGAGGTCGCGCAGCATCTCCGTCCACGCCGCGACCGCCTCGATCCCGGCGACCTGCCGTTCGTGGTGGCGGTCGGGTCCGAGCAGGACGGGCGCCCACCAGGTTCCCGCCGCCAGGAGTACCCCGGCGACCGGCCATCCGGTGATGAACAAGACCAGTGCGCCCGCGCCCACCGAGGCGGCGAGGCGGACCGGTCGGTGCCGGCCGAGCAGTGCCGCGCGCAGGCGTGCGGGCCGCGCCCCGTCCCGGGGCGGGAACAGGGAGACGAGGGCGAGCCACACGCCCGCCCCGGTGAAGGCGCCGCACATGGCGACGAGGAGGACGGCGGTCACGAGAACGGTCCCCCCACGCTCACGTCGTCGTGCAGCAGGCCGGCGTCGAACCCGGCGTCGACCAGGGCGTCCAGGGTGTCGGGGCTGGGCGGCGCCGCGGGCAGGCGCTCACCCGTGCGGGCCCGGCGGTAGATCTCGTTGGAGACGACGTTCTGTCCCTCGGCGCCCACGACCTCGCGGACGCTGGTCACCCGGCGGCCGCCGGTGGGGACGGCCGAGACGTGCACGACCAGGTGGACGGCCGCGGCCACCAGGGAGGCGGTGGCCTCCAGGGGCAGGCGTTCGGCCGACTGGGCGGCGTAGGCGCCCAGCTTGGTGAAGGCGCCGGAGGAATCGGCGGCGTGCAGGGTGGTCAGGCTGCCGTCGTTGCCCTGGCTCATCGCGTTGAGCAGGGGGACGGTCTCCTGTCCGCGCGTCTCGCCGACGATGACCCGGTCGGGGGACATGCGCAGGGCGGCGCGGACGAGGTCGGCGATGGTGATCTCGCCGACGCCCTCGATGTTGGCGGGGCGCGCCTGGAGGGCGACGCAGTCGGGGTGGGCGTCGGTGTTGCGGTCCAGGCCGAGTTCGAAGACGTCCTCGATGGTGACGAGCCGCTCGGTGGCGGGGATCTCCGAGGCCAGGGCGCGCAGCAGGGTGGTCTTGCCCGCGCCGGTGCCCCCGGTGATGACCGTGTTGCGCCGGGCGAGCACGGCGGCGCGCAGCAGCCGGACCAGGAAGGGGTCCAGGGTGCCGAGCTTGCGCAGCCGTTCCAGGGAGGTGCGGCTGTGGCGGTGGCGACGGATGGACACGGACGGCTGGCGGGCGACCTCCATGACGGCGTTGAGCCGTTCGCCCCCGGGCATCGGCATGTCCAGGATGGGGGCGCCGGGGTCGAAGCGGCGCTCGCCGGTGGCCGACTCGGCGGCGATCCGCCGGACCAGGGCGACGAGGCTGTCGGGATCGTCGAACAGGGGCGGCCGCTGCTCGCGGCGCCCGTCGGCGTAGCGGACCCACACGCGGGAGCCGTTGACGTTGATGTTCTCGATCTCGGGGTCGTCGAGCAGCGGTTGGAGGGGGCCGAGGCCGCAGACCTGGGCGATGGCGCGGCGGGAGATGGCCTCCTCGGTGGCCGGGGACAGGACGGGGCGGCCCGCGGACAGGGCCTCGCTGGCGGCCTCGTCGAGGATGCGCGCGATGACGCGTTCGGCCTCGCGCCGGTAGTCGGCGGCACCGATCTCCGCGTTCTCGCGCAGCAGCTCGCTGAGCCGACGGGTGGCCTCGGCCGCCGTCCACTCCACCCACTCGTCCTCGCGCTCCGCGACACCGCGGTCGAGGTCGAGCGGCTGGGTGGGGTTCTTCTCGAACATCTCGTCGATCCTGCTCATACAGCGACCTCCGTGTGCTCGCGCGGCGGCACCGCCGCGTCGTGGACGAGTGCGTGTGACAGCGACGCCGCCGCGCGGAAGAGGGGTCGGCGCTCGGGGCGGCGCAGGCCCTTCTCGCCGCGGAGGAAGGCGGCGCTCCCCCGGTCCTCGGGGAGCCGGCCCCACACGGGTACGCCCACGGCCTCGGCGATCTCGGTGGTGGAGCCCCGACCGCCGGTGATGACGGTCCGCAGCCCCGGCAGGGTCTCGAAGAGGTAGGCCGCCGACTCCTGGACCCGGCGCAGCTGGGCCAGGTCGTCCCGGGCCAGCAGGAGCGCGGTGTCGGCCTGGGCGGCGAGGTGGGCCGTGGCGGTGCGGGGGGCGAGCCGTCCGAGGTCGAGGACGGTCACGGGACCGGGCGCGGCTGCGAGCGAGTCGGTGTTCTGGGCGAGCAGGCGAACGGCACCGTCGGCGCGGTCGGGCGAGGCCGGCGCAGGACACACCGGGAGTCCGCCCGGCAGGATCTGGGCGTGCTCGGAGGGCCCCGCGACGTACCCGCCGTCCATCCCGTGCCGCAGGGCGGCCGCGAGGTCGGTCAGTCCCGGCGAGGTATGGAGCGTGCGCCAGGCGCCGATGTCGCCGCCCGAGGCGTCGGCCTCGACCAGGACGGCACCGGAGTCCCCGGGCCAGACGGCGGCCAGGGCCATGGCGGCCAGGGTGACGCCGGGGGCGCCGCCGAGCGAGAACAGGGCCACGGTCCGGGTCACGAGGCGCCTCCCCTGGGCGGGACCTGGACGACCGCGACGCTCTCGGTCGCGGCGGCGGCGGAGATCCGGGCGGCGTCCAGGGCCGCGACGGCGAGTTCGACGATCACCGACCCGTCGGTGGCGGAGGGCTCCACGCTCTGGACCCGCGCGGGGTAGGCCTCGGACCCGCCGTCCGCGCCCTCGCCCCCGGCGTCCTCGGCGAACACCACGACGGAGACCGCCGATCCGGGCTGCAGGGAGGCGGGGTAGCGCCCGGGCTGGAGCGCGGCGCCCACGACCGCCTCCTCGGCGGCCGGGTAGGCCGCGTCGGGGCCGAGCGCCGTGCCGGGCAGCACGGAGCCATCGGCCACGGGGACGGTCAGCGGGCGGCCGATGACTTGCTCCAGCTCCTGCTCCCCGACAACGGAGACCCCGTCGGCCACGGTCATCCGGACGACCCTGAGGTCGCCGGCACCCACCACGTGTCCGGCGGGCAGGTCGCCCTCGGCGACCAGGACGCCCTGGCGCTGGTCGAGCCCTTCGACGGCGGTGACGCCCGCCAGGGCGCCGGTCGTGGCCAGGGCCAGGCCCAGGACCAGCCAGCGCCATCGCCGGGGGCCGCTGCCCAGGAGCCGGACCGGCGGCGCCGGGCTCGGTCGGGTGCGGCTCGTGGGGCCGGTGCTTGTGCCCACCATCGTGTCTCCAGTGCCTTTCACGGTCAGCGGCCGGAGCCGGAGACCAGTCCTTGTGCTTCCTCGACCGTGACGGCGACCTCGGAGGACGTCGCGGCGGTGTCGAGCGTGCCGTTCGTTCCGTCGGAGAACTCCCAGGAGACCTCCCAGTTGATGGCCGCGGTGACGGCGTAGGCGCCGTCGTCCTGGCCGTGGGAGGCCCGGGTGTAGACGTGGCCGCAGTCGGGCGACTCGGCGTCGGGGTCGTGGACGTCCGGGTCGTAGGGAGTGCCCGGCCCGTCGCAGACGATCTCCGTGCCGTCGCCCATGGTCCAGCGGGTCCCGGACGGGGACGCGGTGATCGACAGCGACCAGCCGGGGACCTCGGCCGTGGCGACCGCGTCGTCCCAGTCCTCCTCCTCGACCCACAGCCAGACCGGGGTGTGGACGAGCACGAGGCCGTCGGGGTCGGGTGAGGTGCCGATGCGCGGGGCGGGGAGGTCGAAGGAGGCGATGGACTCCTGGATCAGGGTCACGGGGTCGCTGGGCGGTTCGCCCTCGCCGTCGTAGTCGACCGCGTCCCAGTCGATCTCGTCCCAGTCCACCGCGCTCCAGTCGATGGCGTCCCAGTCCACGGAGTCGTAGGGGCCTGGCTCGGCCGTCCCGGTTCCGGAGCCCGCGCCGCCCGTTCCGTCGGGGGTGCCGGGGGTGCCGGGGGTGCCGCCCTGGGTCTGCCACCAGCGGAGCAGGACCGCGCACCCGGGGCCGCCGGAGCTGCCGCACTCGACCTGGCCCAGGAACGAACCCGGGTCGGCGGCGGCCGAGGGCGGGGCGGTCAACACGACCACCATGACCGTGAGTGCGGCCGTACCTGTGCGTTTCAGCATGTTCCGGGCTCCCAGATCCGAAGGTCGGACACGCGCCAGGCGAGTCCGTCGTGTACAAGTCCGGCATCCACCCGTCGCGGTTCCGCGGACGCGGACTGCGCCGACAGGCGCCAGGAGGAGTCGTCGAGGCAGTCGGTGACCTGGGCTGTGTCGGAGGACTCGATCACCACCTCGGGCGAGAGCACGGGCTCACCGGAGACGTCGCTTCCGGTCCGGCGCGCGTCCTCCAGCGCCTGCGTCATGAGGGCGAGGGCGCCGTCGACCGCGTGGCGTTCGAGTTCGGCGGAGCCGTCGGTCCCGTCGTGGGAGGCGGTGACCACCGCCTCCCACATGCCCGTGTAGGCGGCGAGCGCCGCGGCCTCGTCGTCGGTAGCGGCGGCAGAGGACGGCTCGGGCACCGCCGGGGCGTCCCCGTCGGCGGTCGCGCACGCGGTGGGCAGGAGGAGCGCGGTGAGACATCCCGCGGCCACCGCGCCGCGGGAGGCGGTGGAGACCATGGATCTCATCGCAGACGCTTTCCGTTCGATGGGCCCCACATGGATGGAGGTCCCGACGCGGTGCAGTGGAGAAGTCGTGTTCGGAGAGACCGGAGGCACGGAACACTCAGAGGTCCGACCAACCGGTGGGCGAACCCTCCGCACGACTGGACGACGAGCGGTGCCTTGCCTCTCCGACCGCCACTCCGGGCGGCTTCTCGTGCAGCACACCGACTCTTCGCCGGCGTCAGGGGCGCGTGGGGCGTCGGGGGCCGGACGGGACCACGGCACCCGCGCGCGCTGGCCTGATACCGCCTGGCAGCCCATGTGGTCTCAGTTGGTTTTACGTGAGTTTATAGAAGTATCGCATGGCAAACAACCCCTCCCTCCACCCCATGCTTCTCACTGAGATCACGATGTGCGGACGCCGCGCCGGCACACGCGACGTGGAACACACATGAAGCCACACGCCTAAACAGAGGATGATAGGATGTTTTACCATGGGCCTGGGCCCTCGAACCGCAAGCGGGAGCGTCCGACGGGCCCGGCGAGTCCGCGCCGACGGCTCAGACCGTGGTGACGCGCGGACCGACCGCCGCGAGCTCCTGCGCGAGGCCGTCGGCCAACCCGGTGTCGGTGATGACGCAGCTGACCTCGTCGAGCGTGGCGAAGCGGGCGAAGTGGTCGTTGCCGACCTTGGTGTGGTCGGCCAGCAGCACGACCCGGCGCGCGGCGCCGATCATGGCCCGCTTGACCTGCGCCTCGGCCGGGTCGGGGGTGGTGAGCCCGCGTTCGACGGAGACGCCGTTGGTGGCCATGAAGGCGACGTCCACGTAGGTCTCCTCCAGCGCCCGCAGAGCCCAGGCGTCCACGGTGGCCTGGGTGCGCGTGCGCAGGCGCCCGCCCAGCATCATGAGGTTGATGTTCGCGCGCGGCACGAGGGCCAGCGCGATCGGGGCGGAGTTGGTGACGACCGTGAGCTCGCGGTCGGCGGGGATCTGCTCCGCGAGCCGACCGGTGGTGGACCCCGCGTCGAGGAGGATGGCGCCCTCCTGCGGGAGTTCGGCCAGCGCCGCCTTGACGATCCGGTCCTTCTCCTGGGTCATGACCGTGTCGCGCTGGCTCAGCGTGGGTTCGAAGGCGAGTCGCTCGACGGGGATCGCGCCGCCGTGTACCCGGCGCAGGACGGCGTGCCGTTCCAGAGCGGTCAGATCTCGCCGGATCGTCTCGTAGGTGACGCCGTACTCGGCGGCGAGCCGGGCGACGTCGACCCTGCCCTCCCGACGGGCGCGCTCAAGAATGAGGCGCTGACGCTCTTCCGCATACATGTGGTTCCACCTGTGTTTCAGTGTGCTGCTCGCGGGTGTTGCTCCCGAGGCTCCGCACACACGAGAACACGAACCTTGTGGTCCGGCGTGGCGTGGTAGGGCGCCTCGTCATCAGCGTCCCACGTCCGTACGCGCATCCGCGAGCAGACCGAGGGCCCGCCCGTGGGCGGACGCCTGGCGACCGCGCTCTCAGACCCTGAGCAGGCGGGGAACGCGCGCGCTCAGGCGCGTGGCCGATTCGGGGTCCAGGCCGGTGTCGGTGACGAGGCAGTCGACCTCGTCGAACGCGGCGAACCGGGACAGCCGGTCGTATCCGATCCTGGTGTGGTCGGCCAGGAGCACGACGCTGCGTGCCGCGTTCATGATCGCCTTCTTTCCGCTGGCCTCGGCCGGGTCTCCGCTGGTCAGCCCGCGGTCGAACGAGACGCCCCCGGGCACGACGAAGGCGACGTCCACGTTCAGGCCCTCCAGTTCCCGGGACATGGCCAGTGTCGCACCGGCACGCCGGTGCAGGCGTCCGCCCAGAACGTGCAGGGTGATGTCGGTACGCGAGGCGAGCACCAGGGCCACGGACACGGAGTTGGTGATGACGGTGTAGCCGTGGTCGGCCGGCAGCTGTGCGGCCAGGCGTTCGGTGACGGTGCCCGCGTCGAGGATCAGGACGCCGTCATCGGGGATTTCGGCGAGTGCGGCCTTGGCGATCCGTTCCTCCTCGGCGACCATTCCGCCTTCCCTGGGCTGAGAATGTGCGGACGCAGGCCCCGGATCCCCACCGACACCACCCGTGATACCAGTGCGAACCGGCACGTCGACCGCCCCCTATCCCTTGGTCGAAAGCACAGGCGTCGTCATTCGAGGTTTTCCTGCCACCGGGCGTCCGCGAATTATGGCATTCCGTCGAACACCCCGGATGTCACCATTTTTCTACCAGCTCCACAAACGTGGCGCAACGGTCGACACTGGCCATCGCACGGAGAGAAATGACACTGGCATCCCCCAGAAACCTCTTCACCGGAAGAGCGTTGGCGGAGGAGAACAATGGGCGGTGCCGACACAGGCACAACCGCCGAAGATCACCACACACGGAAAGCGAAGCCATGGTGAACACGAAGAAATCCGAAACCCGGATCAGGAGCTTTCGCGCTGGTCAGACGGCCAAACGAACCCCGGCGACAGGGGTACCGGGAACCGGCGCCCACTTCTCCACCTCGACCGAACATCCACAACCAAAACCAAACAGGCAGAAGTAAACGGAAATACGCAACCAAGTATTTCCACATTGAACCACCGCCATCGCCCCCCGGGAACACCGCACCAAGGCCGGCGTCCGGTATCCACCGACGCGCTCCTGCTCGGGCAGGAGCGCGCTCACGGCGCGGGCCTCACACCCCTTGGGGGGCGGGCACGTCCTCGGGGCCCAGGGCGGTGAGCTCCTCGCGGGTGGCGTCGGGCACGTGCACCAGCCGACCGGCCTGGCGGGTCATCATCCGCTCCAGGGTCTGCCGTGCGTAGCGCGCGTTGCCGAACGAGGCCGTCCGCGGAACCATGGCGAAGTGCTCGTGCAGCCGTTCCACCGTCTCGGGCGCGCAGGCGTAGCCGTTGGACTCGGCCATACGCCGGATGATGGTGACCAGCTCCTCGTCGGAGTAGTCGGCGAACTCCACCCGGTGGCTGAACCGGGAGGCCAGGCCGGGGTTGGACTCCAGGAACCGGTTCATCTCCGCGGTATAGCCCGCGACGATCACCACCACCTCGTCGCGGTGGTCCTCCATCAACTTCACCAGGGTGTCCACCGCCTCCTGGCCGAAGTCCCCGCCGGTGCCCCCCTGGGGGGTGAGGGCGTAGGCCTCGTCGATGAAGAGCACCCCGCCGCGCGCACGTTCGAACACCTCCGTGGTGAGCTGGGCCGTGTGGCCGATGTAGCGGCCGACGAGGTCGGCGCGGGCCGCCTCCACGATCTGGGGCGTGGGCAGCACGCCCAGGGCGTTGAGCAGTTCCCCGTAGAGCCGGGCCACAGTGGTCTTGCCCGTTCCGGGCGGCCCGGAAAAGACCAGGTGGTGGCTCATGGTCGGCACCGGCAGGCCCATCCGGCGGCGCTGGCGGCCGGTCGCGATCAGGTTGACCAGGTCGGTCACCGTGGACTTGACCTGCGCCAGCCCCACCATGCCCGTCAGCTCCGCGCGCAGTCGCGCGAGCCTGTCCTCGCCGTTCTCGGCGTCCGTACCGCCGCCCGGCCCGCCCGGCTGCACGCCGAGGTCCTCGGGCAGCAGCCGGGACAGCTCCCCCGGGTCGCCGGGGACCATCGAGCCGAGCCGGAACGCCTGCCGGTCGACCATTTCCTCGAAGGTCTTGCGGGCCGTGCGCCCGTTGCCGAACGTGGCGCCCTTGGGCATGCGGTCGAAGTATCCGCGCAGCGCCGCCTCGGTGTCGGGGGGCAGCTCGTAGCTGGACGCCGCGCACATCCGCTGGACGATGCTGACCAGGTCGTCCGACGTGTAGTTGGGGAACTCGATGGTGCGACTGAACCGCGAGGCCATACCCGGGTTGGTGGCCAGGAAGCGCGCCATCTCATCGGTGTAGCCCGCCGCGATGACGACCACGTCGTCGCGGTGGTCCTCCATGAGCTTCACCAGGGTGTCGATCGCTTCGCGGCCGAAGTCCGCGCCGGTGCCGCCGCCGTCCTGCTGGGCGGCGAGCGTGTACGCCTCATCGATGAACAGCACGCCGCCGCGCGCCTTGTCGAACACCTCGGTGGTCTTGATCGCGGTGCCGCCGACGTACTGCGACACCAGGTCAGCACGGGCCACCTCCACGACGTGGCCGTAGCGCAGCACGTCGAGATCGGCGAGGATGCGGCCGTAGAGGCGGGCGACGGTGGTCTTGCCGGTCCCCGGCGGGCCACCGAAGACCAGGTGGCGGCTCATGGTCAGCGAGGGCAGGCCCATCTCCGCGCGCCGCTGCGCCACCTGGTTGCGGTTGATGAGGGTGGTGACCTCGTGCTTGACGTTCTCCAGCCCCACCAGGGCTTCCAGCTCGGCGAGCGGCCCCTCCACCTCCAGCAGGCCGTCGTCACCGGGGGCGGGCGGTTCGACGGTCTCGGCCGGAAGCGGCGGCGGCGCCAGGGCGCCGGCCGACTCGCCGTAGGCGTCAGGGCTGCCGTTGTCCATGCTGACCAGCTTCTCGGCGCGCACGCGCTCGCTGCGCACCGTCTGGCGCAGTCCCGACCGCTGGTTGTCGTGCACCGAGCAGGTGTCCAGCGTGACGTCCTCGGCACTGTGCACCAGGACACCGTCGCCGACGTTGCCGAAGACCTCGCAGTGCCGCAGGTCGGCACGCGCACCGGCGGCCACCATCGCTCCGTTGCGGCGTCCGCCGTGCACACGCGAGCGCAACGCGTCGACCTGTCCCCCGGGCTGCACGGAGATCCCGTCGCCGCCGCATTCGGCCACGTCGCAGTCGCGCAGTTCGGCCACCGCGTCCGCGGCGACCGTGACGCCGTTGTCGCGCGCGGCGCGCACTCGCACGTTGCTCAGCAGCGGGCGCGACCCGGCTCCGGCCTGGATGCCGCTGCGGCCGACGCGCTCGATGTCGACGTCGTCGACGCGGCCCTGACTCCTCTCGGCGAAGTGCACTCCGTGCCCGCGGGCCTCGCCGATGAACACGCCCCGCAGGAACGGCGCGGCGGCCTCGATCGTGAAGGCCGATCCGGTGGTCTCCGTGACCCGGCCGCGGTCGAACTCGGCGGTGCTGCCTCCACTGACTCGGATGCCGCCACCGCCCTTCACGGTCAGTTCCACGAAGGCGGTGGAGGACCGGTCCTCCATGCGCACCGCGTCCTCCCCGGCCCCGTGCACCGCGCAGCCGATCAGCATGCCGCGGGCCTTGCCCCAGGCGTGCACGCCCACAGTGGCGGGGCGGGTGATCGTCACCCCGCTGATCTGGGGGTCGGCGTCGCTGTGCACGGCGATGCCGCGTCCACCGATGTCCTCGAAGGTGCAGTCCTCGACACGGGGGCGCCCGCTGCTGGACACCAGGAGGGCGTCCTGGGCGACGTCGTGGACGCGCACGCGGCTGATCGTGGTGGCGGCGTCGTCGTCCAGGGCGATGGCGGGCTTGCTGACGCCGGTGATCTCGCAGTCGGCGATGGAGCCGGCGGCGCGGTCATTGGCGTAGACACCGTTTCCGCGCGCGTCGCGGATGGTGCAGGCGCGCACGGTGGGACGGCCCTTCCCTCCGATGACCACACCGGTGCTCTCGACGTCCTCGATCACACAGTCCTCGAGGATGGTGGGCTGCTCGGTCGTGATGACCACACCGGCGCCGCCGGTGCTGGTGACCCGGCAGTCCCGCATCGCGAGCGCCCCGTCCTCGCGTACGACGACGGCGGCCCAGGAGGAGCCGTCCACCTCGCAGTCGGCCAGTTCCAGCTGCCCGGACGGGATGTCGACGGCGGGCCGGTCGCCGTCGCGTCCGCGCACGACCAGACCGGTGATCTTGACGGCCTCGGCCAGGGAGGCGACCGCGCAGCCGGAATCGGCGATGAGCTCGACGCTGCCGCGCCCGTTCTCGGCGGCGAGGGTGACGACCTGGGTGATCATCAGGCTCTCCTCATAGCGCCCGGGCGCGATGGAGATGAGCGCGCCGCTCCGGGCCGCAGCCAGGGCTGACCGGATGGTGGGGTGCGCGTCCCTGCCGTCCGGTGCGACCTTGAGGAGCTGTCGGGACATCGCCGGGTCCTTTCATCGGCTCGCTCCCCTGCGGGGAGCTGCACCGTTGTCGTTCGGGGGCGGGCCCCGGCCGAGGCCAGGGCCCGCCCGGTAGGGAATCAGTTGCAGCGGGTGCGAACCGCCGACGCCACCACATGGGCGTTGGTGTCCTGGCCGTCGATCCGGTCGGTTCCGCTGTTCTGGAGCTTCACACTGATGGTGTCACCGGGCGGGGTGTAGGTGCCAACGTGCACCCAGCCGCCCTTGTCGGCGACCTGGTCGACCCTGAAGGACGCGAACGGCTCGCTGGTCGCCGGGTCCGCGGACGGGTGCAGCCGGTACTGCGCGGGGGCGCCCCCGACCCAGCGCGGGCTCTCCGCGTCGGGGATGTGAACGTAGATGTCGCACTGGGCGCCCGTGAAGCCGATGTTGAACGTCCAGAACGCGTACCTGCCGTTCGGCTGGTCCGGGTCCCCGGAGACCGGGATGGCATGCCACCGGCCGTCGCAGTTCTCCTGGGTGAAACCGCCCTCGAACCCGAAGGCCCAGCTGTTGGTGCCGTCCCCCTCCCAGAACTCCCCGGCGGTGCCGTAGGCGATGCGCTCGTTGGGAGCGCAGCCGACCCCGGCGACCTCGGCGTAGCGGAACTCCGGTCCCCGCAGCGGAGCACCCTCCGCGGGAGGACGCTCGCCGGCGGGAGGCTGGTCACGCTGCGGTTCGCCCGGGCGTCCGTCCGTACCCTCCCCGTTCCGCGGGGTCTGAGGCTCCTGGTCCACCTGTTCCCGAGGCCGCTGTTCCTCGGGGGTCCCCTGGGGAACGACCTCGGTCAGCGGAGTCCCGTTGTCCGGGTTCAGTGGCTCGCCCTCGGCTCCGGGCCCTTCGCCCTCCCGGGCGCTTCCGCGGTCCCGGTCGTCGGCGGCGGTGGCGTCGGTGCCCTCGTCCCCGTCGGAGCCCTGAGGGGCGGCCATGGTCACGGGCCCGTCGGTGTTGTGGTCCGGCAAGCCGCCGAGCGGGGAGTCCCCGTCGCCCTCGGAACCGCCCGAGTCATCGGAGTCGCCGGAGTCCTCGGACTCCCCGGACTCCGCGTCGGAGTCGGAACCGGGGCCCTGGGTGTCCTCACCCTCGCCCTCGTCGTCACCGCCGTGCGGAGGGTTCCCGTCGCCCCCGGAACCGTCGGAGTCACTGGACTCCCCGTCGGAGCCGGAAACGGAGCCAGGGGCATCCTCGCCCTCGCCCTCACCGCCGGAGTTCGGGGACAGGCCGTCCCGCGACGCCTCGGAGCCCTCGCCGTCGGACGAACCGCTCGACCCGCCCTCCGTGGAGGCGTCCGGTGCCGAACCGGCATCACCTGAATCCGGTTCCTCCGCGTTTCCGGCACTGTCCTGCTCGGACTCCTCCTGCGGCAGCACCTCGGGCACGTAGCCGCTGTCGGGGGCAGGCCGCTCCTCCACACCGGTCACCAGCCCCGATTCCGATGTGCCCGCCGACAGCTGCCGCTCGGTCGTCACGGTGGAATCGCCGTCCGTGCCCGTGTCCGCACGCATGAAATAGCCGAGTACGCCCTCCTGGTCCGCCAGGGCGATCGCGGTACCGGGCAGGCGCTGGGAGGTCTCGTTGACCGCGAAGGGAGTGGCCATGAGGACCACACCCGCGATCGCGGCGAACGCGAGGACCGGGCTCCCCGGCCGTCCCAGCCGGTCCCGGGGGTCGGCCTCGGCCGCGCCCACGGCGGCGGCCGAGGCCACGTCCTCGCTCGCCGCCTCGCGCGCGGCGGCGGTCGTGTCCGCCACGGCCTCGACCGGGGCGGCCTCGACCGGGGCGGCCTCGACCGAAGCGGCGTCAGCCGCGATCCCCGGCGGAGCCGGGGGCTCGGACGGCGCGGCGGCCCCGGAAGCCGTCTCGTCCGCGGTCGGCGCGGTGCCGGACCGCGCCGCGGCCAGATCCTGCCGCGACTCCGGACGCAGGCTCGCCGGAACGACGGGGTTGGACGAGGAGTCCGGGTCGCCGTACACCGCGGGCGGCTCGGGAGTCGGTGCCGCCGAGCCCGTGTCGGCGGTCGGCGATCCCAGAACGGCGGCGTACGACCGGCCCAGTGTCCCGTTCGCCAGATCGGAGGGGGTGTGGTCGCCTCCGGTGTTCGGGGCCGGGCCGTCCGCGGCACCGCCGGTCGCGTCCGCGGCGGCACCAGGGTGCGCACCGTCGGCGGGAGGCACGGCGCCGGACGTGGCCGCGGGGCCGGGCCCGTCGGCCGTCCGCGCGGCGGCGTCGGCGTCGGCCGCCGTGCCCTGCGTGGCGGAGGGACCGGAGTCGTCGCGCGCGCGTGCCGGCGGCGACCCGTCTCTTCCCGCAGCGTGCTCGGTCATGGGTCACTGGTCCTTTCGGTCTTGCCTGGGGATGGTGGAAGGTCGGGGCGGGGCCCCGGGAACCCTCCGCGTCCTGACGAGGACGCGGTGGAAGTGGGAGGGCGTCCGGGCAGAGCAGCCGCTCCGCCCGGACGCGCTGGTGACAGACCGACCGCGGTCACTCCGGTTCTTCGAAGTAGCGGACGTAGGCGTTGCACTGCGCGGCGGCATAGAGCACACGGGTCACTGGCCGCTCCTTGAGAGAAAGTCGGTGGCCCCCCGCGCATGGCGGGCCAGCTTGTTGAAGCGCTCCATCATGTCGTCGAACCAGTCGGACCGGTTCAGGCGGTCGAACTCGCCGGAGAGCCCGTCGAGCCGGTTCCACAGGAACCGGATGTCGTCCCGGGTCAGCGGGTTGGTGATCCATGCGTTGGCCTCGAAGTCGTAGAAGTGCCGCATGCCGTAGGTGTAGGGCAGCCCTTGCAGGTCTGTGGGGTCTTCCGGCGTGTTCTCGTCCTTGGCCCAGGCCTTGCTGTGGTCGATGCCCGCGACGAGCCCGTCGCCCTGGTCCAGCCAGTTCCCCGGCTTGCGGTCGCCGTTGGCGATCAGCAGGTCCAGCAGGCCCAGCATGTGTCCGTCCCACGTGGTGAAGAGCGGGGATCGCGGGCTGTCCACGTGGGCGGACCCGGTCGTTACGCCGCTCATGACGTGCATGAACAGCTCGTACTCGCTGACGCGCAGGACACCGGGAACGTTGGCGCCGATGGCGCGGCCCACCAGCGAGGCGAGCTGCTCGGCGTCGGCGACCTCAAGGCCGAAGTCGGCCCCCTCGGTGTCCTTGTAGACCGCCCGCGCGCCGTTCGCGAAGCTCATGAGCACGGTAGTGCCGTCGGAGCCGCCTTCGACGAGCATCCTCTCGTCCACCACACCGGATCCGATGGTGTCGGCGAGGTCCTCGACACCGGCGAGGGTCCGGTTCCACCGCATGAGCATCGCGGTCCGCTCGTCCTGGCCCCCGTCCTGGCCCTGTGCGGTCTCCTCGGTCGCAGCCGCGGGCTGCTCGTCGTACGCCATCGCGGAGTCGTCATGGGTCCCGGCGTAGTCCTGCGTGTACTGGAGTGCCGTGGGGTACTGGGAGATCTGCGTTCCTTCGGGGTACTGGGAGACCTGCGTCCCTTCGGGGTAGGCCGCGCCCGCGGCTTCGGCGGCCTCGTAGTCGTTCGTGTCCGTGTACTGCCCGAAGGGGTCAGCCTCGGTGCCGCGGCCGTGGCGGCGGCGCCGGTGATGGCCCGCCATGAAGACCTGGGTCTGTGCGTCCTGGGCGGTGTGGTGCCCGATGTCCTCAAGCTGGTAGCGGTAGGTGAGGTCGGCGACGACGTCCTCGACCGTCGAGGGCTGATCGTCGTTCTTCTTGTCCGCGGCGCTGAAGTCGGGCCTGGTCGGAGGGTTGCCGCCCCACGAGTCTCCGGGATCGGCAGGGGCCGGATCCTGTGTACGCGCCGTCGGCGCAGGGCCGTAGAAGTCGTCGTCCAGGTCGTCGGCGGAGTCGTCGGTCCGGGGCTGGTCGGTCTGCCGGGTGCGGGGTTCCTGTGCCGCGGGCGGGGGGTTGAGCGCGGAGCTGAACAGTTCGACGATGCCGTGGTGGGACGGCGGCACCACGGGAGACGGTGCAGGGGTGTCGGCGGTGACAGGGACGGAACCCTCGGGAAGGCCGGGGGTGTCGTTCCCATGGTGGTCGGCGGGCGGAAGTGCTTGCCGGTTGCGGCTTCCCGAGCCGGTGCCGTGGTCGCCGGTGGAGCGGCCAGTGGAGTCTCCTGTGGTCCGGGCGCCGCTGTTGCCGGTCCCCGTCCGCGCGGGCCGTGCCGTGGAGGAGCCGTGGCCACCGCCTGTCGGGGGTGCGGGCGGGTCGTCGTCGCGGGGACCGCCCCCGCGGCGGACGGGGGGATGGTCGTCAGCGTCGTAGAGGTCGTCGTCGGAGTCGGAGTCCGTGTCATCGGAGTCGGAGTCGACCTTGTTCTCGGACGCTTCCTCGCCCTCGTGCCCGGGCTGTTGCCGAACCGGGCCGGGCTCGGAGGACGTCCTCTCCGGCTCTGCGCCCGCCGCGATCCTCCCCAGCAGCTTCCGTACGTCTTCAACTCGGCTCTGGGCCGTGGCGGCGATCTTCTCGGCGTCGGCGCGGGCCTCCTGTGCTGTCTCCACGGCCTTCGCGGCACGCTCGGCCGCGGCCGCCGCCTTCTGGGCGGCATGCTGCGCGGACCGATGCGCCCGACGGGCCTCGGCTGCGATCTTGTCCGCGCCCTCAATGTCCGTGTCGGCGTCGTTGCGGACCACCTGGGCGATCTGCTCCGCTTCCTTCGCGCGAGTCCGCGCCCCCTCGGCATCCCGCACGGCGGTGTCCGCCCTGGTACCCAGGATCTCTGCTTGCTCGGTCACCTTCTGCGCGTCCTCGGTGGCCCGGGCAGCGCGCTCCCCCGCCTCGCGGGCGGTCTGCCGAGCCTCCCGGGCCCTCGCCCGCGCGTCCTCCACACTCCGGCGAACGGCGCCATCCCGAGTGTCCGTCGTCCCCCGGGGTCCGGTACCGCCCGGCGCCGACTGCCCGCGGTGGGAAGTGCGGGAGGCGTTCGCCGCCGCCTGAGCGGCGAGGTCCGCGGCGGTGCGGGCCTTGCGGGCGTCGGCCTCGGCCCGCACCGCGTCCCTGGCGGCGCCCGCGGCGCGGGTCCGCACCTCGGCGGCCCTTCTCGCCGCCGCGTCCGCAGCGCTGCGGGCGTCCTTCGCAGCGTCGGAAGCCCGCTGGGCCGTCTGCCTGGCGTTCTGTGCGTTCTGGACGGCCCGGCCCGCGCGGTCCCGGTGGCCGGACGCGCTGGCGGTGGCCTCCCCGGCCCATGTCAGCAGAGCCTCGGCGTCCGCGACCATCCGGTCGGCCATGGTCTTCGCGGTGTCGATTTCCGCCTTCGCCGCTTCGACTTCTGTTGTGGCCGCACTCGCCGCCTCCCGCGCGGTGTGGGCGCGTCCGGCGATCCCCCCCAGAGCGGAGATCAGGCTGTCGGCGTCGGCGCGTGCCTGTCGCACGGCGCGGTCCCAGCCGGGGGACCGGTCCCGCCCGGTCAGGCCCTCCACGGCGGTCCTGAGCGCCCGGTACTGCGGCGGGGTCGTGTCGAGGTCGTTCTCAATCCTGTCGACGGTGTTCTCATGCCGACCTGCGGTGTTCTCGGCGCCAGCGGCGGAGGCGTGTGCGCCCTCTGCTCCGGAGACGGCCCTCCCGAGCCGTTCTTTGAAGCCATCGCCATCGGTTTCGGGCATCCGCGCGCGGAGTTCGTCGCGGGCGGTGTCGAAATCGTCGCTGATGGTGGTGGAATTGTCGTGCGCCGTGTCCGCCGCCTCCCGTGCGTCACGTGCCTGCCGTACCGCCCCCGGCGAGGGGGCGCCGCCGGTCCCGGAGGCGGGCGCGGCTTCAGCGCGTTCTCCGGTCCCGGCGGTGGGCGTTTCGCCGAAGCCCGTGAGGATGCGGTCGCCCTCCCGAAGGTCGGCGTCGCCGCGGCCCAGAACGGCGGAGAGGCCGTTCGCGTCATCGTGTGCCTGTCGGGCCTCCCGGACAGCGGTGGTCGCGGCGTCGGAGGCGCGCCGGACCCGCGCGTCCACGGTGTTCGTGTTCTGGCCGTCCGCGTGCAGCGTGCCGGGATCTGGGGCCGGGGTAGCGGTCTCCGTCGGACGGAGGTTCAGCTCGGTCCGGACGCGGTCGGCCAGTCCCTGGCGCGGTCCCGTGGGCGCGGGCGCAGAGTCCGGCGGGGTCACGGTGACGGTCGGCGCAGGCCCGTCGGTGGCCGTGGCGGAGACCGGAGGTGCTTCGCCGGAGGCGGGAGGCGCACCCGTGCTCCCAGTGTTCCCAGTGCCGGTGCTCCCAGCGGTCGTGTCTGCGGTGACCGGTGCGCGGGTCGTCATCCCTCCGCTTCCGTCACCGCTCACCGCTCGCACGGGGGGAACGGTGCCGCCGTTCGTCCCCTGCCCGGCGCGCCCCAGCGTGGTCCGCGTGGTGTTCACGGTCTCGATCAGGGAGTCGATCTGATCGTTGAAGTCGGACAGTGCCTTCCTGTACTTCTTCTCCTGCGCGTTGTAGGCGCTCTCGGCGCTCCGGTCGCCCGGGTCGGCGGCGTACCTCTCGGCCAGACCCTCCAGCGGGGCCCGGGTGTCGGCGTACTCGGCCTCCGCCGCGCTGAACTCCTCCCGCGCCTTGGTGACCGCGTCCGTGACGGGGGCCAGGCCCTTGGCCTGGTCAGGTGTGAGGAAGCCCATCGCCACGGCGTCGGCCTCCGGGAACCAGCCGGCCATCCTGACCGTGACGTCGTCCACGCCCCAGCGCGTGGGCCGGGAGTAGAACGAGGTCGGCGACAGGCTCGCATCGTTCGGGTGGAAGGCGGCGGGCGCCTTGAGCTTGCTGCCGACGGCGAACGCCCAGGTGGCGTCGTACTCCACGAAGTAGACGTTCCCCTGGCGGAGTCGGTCGGACTCCTGGTAGCCCTTGACGGCCTGGTTGGAGCCCCTTTCGATTCCGTGGGACGAGCTGGTGTTCACACCCGCCGCACCGGTGTGGATGCCCTCGTGCCGGTCGTAGTCGATGCCGCCGGTGGTCAGCCCGGACGGGCGCAGGTCTCCGCCGCGGCCCTGGCCCCCGCCGTGGGAGTCGCCGAAGCTGTGCGTCCGCGGCTGGACACGGGAGTCGCTGAGCTGGCTGCCCGGCAGTACGTCCAGGATCCTCGCCCCACTGCTGCTCGGCACCACCTTGGCGCCCCATTCGGTACGGCCGATGTCGGTGAACCGAACCCCGTCGGAGTTGCGTGAGGCCGACGGGTAGACGGCCTTGACGGCCTTGTCGGTGAGGCTGTGGTCGATCTCGTTGTACACCGGGTCCTGGCCGTAGGCGTCGGCGAGGTGGGCACGCGCCGCGTCCGCCGCGGCGCGGGTGGGCCGCCCGCCTTCGGGGGTGCCGGTGGGCGGCTGCCAGCCGAGGGACCGCGCGAAGACGACGTTGGCCGTGTCGCGCAGCGCCTGTCCGTCGTCTTCCACCATGACCGGCTTGGTGATGGCGGTGTCGTTGCCGGGGCGGGGGCCTGCGTCGTCCGTCCAGGTGCGCAAGGCCTCGGACACGGACGCGTAGATGGGGGCTGCGGGCCGCCGTGCCGTGCCGCCGTCCTCCGCAGCCGCGGGGGCGCGGTCGTTCCCGGTCGTGCCGACGCTCTGCGTGGAGCCAGGGGTGTTCGGGTCGGCGCGAACGGCCCCCGTGGAGCCGGTGCGGCCCGTGGACGTGGTGACGGCGGGAGGCGCCGGGAGGTCGGTGCCGGTGCTCCGCGTGCCGCCTCCCGTTGTGGTCGAGGTGGTCGCTGTGGTCGTCGCCGGGGCATCGAAGGTCATGTACGCGAACGGGTAGAGCGTCTCGATCCGCCCGCTCTCAGCGGTGCCCGTGTACGTCGATCGGGGCGCGTTGCCGTTCTCCCCGCCCCTGGGCTCGCCGAGTTCGAGGGTGAGGGTCAGCGTCGTGTCCGCGCCGACCTTCGCGTACGGGGTGTTGAGGTGCAGCTCGACGGTGCGGGCGTCGTCCTGTGACTCCCCGGAGGAGCGCCCGTCGCTGGTGGAGGAGGACACCGCCCCGGCGGGCGGGGCGAACAGGGGGCGGGCCTCCCGTTGTTCGCCCGCCCCCTCGTCGTCCTGGGCGTAGGGAAGGGGCTGCAGCACTACGGCGTCCGCGCCCACCGTCGTCCCGGTCCCCCTGTGGTGCGAGGTCGCGTCGGTCGCCTTCCACGTGTGCGACTCGATGTAGTAGCCGGACTGACCGACGTACGAGACCTCGGTGCGGCTCGGGTCCCTGGTCAGGTTCACGTAGACCTTCCCCGGGGAGGCCGAGCGCATGGGGTGGGGAAGCGAGTCCGAGGTGGGCTCCGGCCCCAGCTGGCGGACCTTGACCGGCACCGGGACGGTGGAGTCCGGGTTCTGGCCCAGGTGCGTGGTCAGTTTGTGCAGCAGGAGCTCCCGACCGCCACTCGTCAGCTCCAGTCCGTTCCCGGCGAGGTCGTTCACCAGGGCCTGGATGGCGGCCTCGGGGTCGGCGGGCTGGATCTGCCTGCCGTTGTTCTCGAACCCGGTTCGCACTTGCGCGGTGTCGGGCGTCTTCGGGTTGGGCTGCGGGTTCAGGTTCACCCCCGTCCCGCTCTCGTCGCGGGTCGCCCGGTCCAACACCAGCCCCGCCTGCTGGGCGTCGCGGGAGTGCACGTAGCCCGCGAGCAGGTTCTCGACGGGAGCGGTCCACCCGTGGAACAGGGTCTTCCAGTTCAGGGGCGGGCCGATGCTCCAGTTCTTGAGGAACTCGATCGCCTGCGTGAGGTGGCCGGAGGCCCGGAAGGCGTACGCCTTGGTGTTGTTCGGGATGAACAGCACCGAGGATGTGAACAAGGTCGACTGGGTGTGCGACGTGCCGCGGGAGAAGAACGTGCGGGCGGCGGAGGGCCCGGCCAGGGGGATCGGTCTGACGGCCTCGTTGGGCAGGGAGCCGTCGGAAGGGTGCGGGTTGGGGTTGCGGCCCCCGCTTCCGCCGAACTTGAGGCCGAGGCTGCCGGTCAGGGGGGAGTTGGTGGACAGGGTCACCTCGCTGCCGCCGTTCCACCGCATCTGGGCGTCGACGGGTCGGAAGTCGGTGACGGTGTCGATCTCGACCTTCGTGGCGACGGTGGCGCGGACGTCGTGCGGTGACCAGAACCCGCCGCTCATCTCGTGGCGGACTCGGGAGCCCGAAGGCGTGGTCACGCTCTTGCTCGTGGCGAGCTCCTCGGCCGACAGGTGGTTCTCGAACTGCCGACCGCCCCCGGACGACTGGGAGAGGAACGACTCGAGCTTGCGCCGGTATCCGTCGTGGAGGCCGCTGCGCGTGTCGGAGAAGGTCCGGTATGTTTCCTCCAGCAGCCCGCGCATGCCCCGGCTCCCGGCGTCGAAGTGGGTGTTCACGCGCTCGATGGTGCCGCCGATGCGGCGGATCATCCGGGCGCGGGCCTGGTCCAGGGGCGGCCGACCCTGCGGGGGCCTGTTGTCGGTGGTGCCGTCCCCGTCCCGGTCGGCTGCCGCCGGAGCGGTCTGTGTCGTCGTCGCGGTGTTCCGGGTGCCGTCGGGGGGAGGCTGCGGAGTGACGACGGCGGCCTGGTCGTCGTCGGTGCCGGTGGTGGTGTTCGGGGAGGCGTTCTCGGCGCCCCCGCCGAACAGGCGCCCCCAGGTGTGCACGAACCCGTCCCGGATGACGGTCCACCGTCCTCCCCGGCCATCGCCCGCCGTGCCGTCGGGGGTGATCCGCGGAACGAAGTTGCGGACGATCATGTCCCGTGCCTGCTCGGGCGTGAGCGGTTGCCGGACGTCGGTCGTGTCGGGCGCCGTGTCCCCGGAGTTGTTCACCTGCGCGGGGCCCTCGTCCCGCGTATCGGCGGTGTCGGTGGCCTCAGGGGCGTTCCGCGTCTCCCGCTCGGCGGAGGGGGTGGCGGTCTCGACGTCGCGGGCCGTGCCCGCCTGGTCGGACATGGTGCTCGGGGAGTCGGCGGCCATTGGCGGCATCTTGGGCGTGAGGAGGAAGGCCTGGGCGTCCATCCCGTCCCCCAGGAGCGGGATACCGTGTTCGCGCTGGGGCCGGTCGTCGCGCGCCATGCCGATGTCGTCGTGCTCGAACAGCCGGGCGGTGAAGCGGGTGCGGGACGTCCACTCGTCGGAGTCCACGTTGAACAGCACCGTCTCCTCGGAGCTGTGGGAGAGGCCCTGACTGGTGACCTTGCCCGCTTTCAGGGATGCGTTCAACGAGACCGAGGGGTTTCCCAGGACCCGGGGGACGCCGCGTGCGTCGGCGCCGGCGTCGGTGCGCACGCTGGCGCCCACGGTGAGGTTGAGCGCATGGTTGAGGCTCGACCCCTTCGTGGTGGTGATGCCGGCCGAGCCCGCGAACCGGGCGCCCCCGCTGGCGGTCGTGTCGTACCGGTGCGCCAGGCGGTCGAAGTCGCCGTAGACGCGCACGGTCACGGTCTCGGGTCGGCCTCCCCTGTCCTTGAGGATCATCGTCGGATCGATCACCGCGGATTCCTTGAGGCGAACCGCGATGCCGTTGCCGGGCAGGTCGGACGCACCACTCCTGAGTCCGGACTCGGAGAGCGCGTTGATGACCTTCAGGGTGTTCTGCTGTGCCACGTCCACGTTGCGGCGCAGGCCCCAGCGCTCGCGGAAGGTGCGCATCGGTCCGTCCGGATCCAGGTGGCTGGGGCGGACGGCGTAGTCCTTGCCGGTCCGCGCCAGGTCCGGGATGACCATGCCGGGGCGCTCCTCGGCGATGGCGCTGAGCACGCGGTAGGCCAGGTCCCGGTAGAACGGGGGTGAGGGAGGTGCCTCGGTCTCGCCCTCAGTGCCGGCGTCCCCGGTGGTGCCCGCGGGTGCGGCCGGGGTGGCGTGGTCGAACCCGCGTACGGTGGCCCCGCTCAGGTCCGTGGGGTGGTCGACCGCGAGGTTCGGGAACGGGGGCCGGGGCGGCGCGGCCGGTCCGCCTGTCGCGTCCCGGACCTTGGGAGGTTCACCGTTGAGCAGGCGGGCGTCCTCGATCGTGAGCAGTTCGACGGAGTTCCCCTCGAAGCGGTGCGGCCCCGTCTTGTCCCCGAAGTCGACGTAGAAGTCGCGCCGCACGTCGTAGGCCGCGTGGCCGGAGGGTGCGTGCACGACATGGTTGCTCGTCCCCGAGGTGTTCAGGGTGACGCCTTTGCTCTTCTCGAACGTCGCCGAGTACTCCACGAAGGGCGCGTCGAGCCGGACGCTCCTGCCGTTGGGCAGCCTGAGCCAGATGCCGAAGCCGCCACCGATCGACGCGGACGCCACGGTGGACTGCTTCACACTGGAGGATTCGCTCTTCACCGTGGTGTTGCTGTGCAGGAAGTCGACCAGGCTGGGAGAAGAGTCCTTGCGGTTGTACTCGGTCGCCACCGACCACATGTCCATGTCGCGGGGACGGCTGCCGGGGATCTGGATCAGGATGCGCACGGGACTGTTGCTCATCTGCGGCAGGTACTGCTGCATCCGGTCGTTGTCGAAGGTGTGCTCGATCCGCGCGCGGTATTCGTTGTCGCGCCGCTCCCGCGTGGAGGGGGTGTGGCCGTCGCCCTGGCCCCTCTCGGGGCGGGGGCCCAGGAGGTGGTCGGCGAGCCAGGTGCCAAGGGTGTTCTTGCCCTGGCGGCCGCCGCCCGTCGTCGCCGTGGTGGTGCTGTCGTCGCGCTCGCTCTCACCGTCGCGGCGGGTCCCGCTGTCGCCGGACGTGGTGTTCCCGCCCGTGTCGCCGGTGGTCTCAGCACCGCCCGAAGCCGTGGCGGGAGGTGGGGAGACCGGGGAGAGGCGGATGATCTCGATCGGGTGGCCGGTACCCATGTACGGCCGGTTGACCGCCGGGCGGTTCCCGTTCGCGTCCGCCGGTCCGTTGTCGGGCCTGATGCGCGTGGGTGCGTCGGGTGAGGAGACCACCTCGCCCGGCAGGTTCATGGCGAGGCCGTTGTACGCGGTCCCCTCTCCGACGCGCGGGGCGGTGAGGCCGGGGCCGGTGACGGACGCCCGCATGCGCAGGTCGCCGACGTAGAGCGTCGGTGCGCCGAGCAGTTCGATGCCGCTGGCGGAGTTGGCGCTGGTCGAGGCCGACCCGGAGGTACCCCGGATCTTCGTACCTCCGCGTCCGCCGACGGCGGCGATCGGACCGGCGTCGTTGCCGTCGACGCCGGTCATGTAGAAGGGGCTCATCGAGAACCTGCCGCCGACGGTCTTGCCCGCGCCGCGTGACCCGCCGTCGCTGGAATCCACTCCGGGGCCGGTGTCGTGGAGCCTCAGGAACCTGGCGTCCCCGCCTCCGGTCACGTTCCTGGCGTCGACGCGGTAGAAATCGCCGTCGTCGGGACGCAGGTCGATGTCGGCGCTCCACCTCTGCCCGTCGTGTGTGGTGCTGACGGTGTGTCCGCCCTCGCGGAGGAAGGGCCGCGGACCCTGCCTCGTGAGGATGTCGACCACGCCGTCCACGATCGCCTGGCGCGCGGGGCCGGGCATGTCCGGAGTGCTGGTCAGGACGTCGTCGACGAACCTGGGCAGGTGCTCGGCGAAGAGCATGTGCGGCCCGATGAGGTTGGACGTGGTCAGGTAGCCCAGGTCGTAGCTCTGACCGCTCCGGTCCGGCACGAAGCCGCCGTCGTAGGTGAGGTTCCGGGGCGGTCGGGGCGGCGGCGCGCCCTCCGGCGGGGCTCCCTCCCGGGTTCTCCGGTTCGTGTCCCTGCCGCTCTCGGTACCGGTGGTGTCCCGGTCACCGGTCAGGCCTGCGTCCA
Source organism: Nocardiopsis aegyptia (assembly GCF_013410755.1). Lineage (GTDB taxonomy): Bacteria > Actinomycetota > Actinomycetes > Streptosporangiales > Streptosporangiaceae > Nocardiopsis > Nocardiopsis aegyptia. Next base: position 6,526,286 of record NZ_JACCFS010000001.1, on the reverse strand, counting down.
GGGGAGCGGTGGAGTCGGCGCTGAGCGGGCCGAGCGGGACGTCCCCGTCGGCCCCGCCGAGAGGAACGGGGCCGGTGTCGCGGCCCGGGCCTCCGGGGATGTCAAGGACGGCCATGACGGTGGTCGGGCCGTCGGGGCGCAGCAGGTCGGCCTGCGCCCGGGCGAGCTCGTCGTAGTTCCGGTAGGCCTCGTTGGCCTCGCGTTGCGCCTCGTGAGCGCGGGCGCGCAGATCGTCGGCGTCGGGGCGGCCCTGGGTCTCGGCCTCTCTGGTCTGGTCGACCAGGTCCTGGGCCCGCTGGTAGCCGCTGATCGCGTCCTTGATGCTGGCCGAGGCCTGTTCCCCGAGCCGGAGGGCGCTGGTGAGCCTGTCCGACCCGGCCTGGGGGGAGGGGTTCCTGCTCCCCCTGACGCTGTCGGTCCCGGTGGGGGCGGCGGGGGCGGCGGGGACAGCGGGGACGGACCGGTCGTCGGACCCGTCGGCGTCGGGGGTGCGTCCGGTGTCCTCGGCCATCGGCGAAGACGGCTGCTCCATCCGCCCCACCACACGCGAAGGCCCCGGCGTGGACACCGAAGGCGGAGGCGTCGGGGGTTGCTGCCGGGGGCGTTCTGCCGTGGATCCGTCCTTCGCGGGCTTGGTACGGGCGGCGTCCCAGGTGGTGAAGTCCCGTTCGGCCGCGGTACGCAGGCGGTCCACCGTCGCGCGCCGGGCGTCGACGGCCGCCTGCGCGTCCCGCATCCGTTCCTGTTCCTGGCTCGCGCGGGCGTCGCTGAGCGCCCGCTCCAGCCCGACCAGTTCCAGGGACTCCCGGGCCGCCGTGCGGGCGGTGTTCCAGACCTTGAAGCCCCGCAGGAACTCCTTGTGCAGGCCGTCCACAGCTTTCCGCTGGGTGTCGTACTCGGACTGGGCGTCGCGCAGGCTCCCGTCGTCGCCGCTCTGGTGCGCTTCCTGGACGCCCCGCACCAGCCCCGGGAGTTTCCGGCGGGCGTCGAAGTAGGTCTTCTCGGCCTCGGCGAACGCCTTCTGGACCGTGTAGAGGCCGTCCCAGAGCGCCTTGTGCGCGTCGACGCCCTCGGCGATCCCCAGTTCGCGCGCCTGGTCGTGGTCGATCCACGCGAGGACCTCGGACTCGACCTCGGCCATGCCGACCTGGTCGCGGGAAAATCCCATGTGGCGGGTCTCGGCCACCGGCGACTCCGCCGCCACCAGCCACGCCGTCGGAACCGCCACCAGATAGGCCCGCTTGCTCCCCACGGGCGGTCGGCCGGGATGGTCGGTCCGGGTGTTCTTCGAGGAGCCCGCGCCGGACGAGACGGATGTGGACTGGGTGTCGTTCACCGAGCCGATGGACCGGTGCTGGTCGGGAGCGAAGGCCATCGCGCCGCCGGCCGCACCACCGGCGGTGGTGGCGGAGCGATCCACCGTCGTCTCATCCTTGTGATCGCCCTTCCGGGTACCTCCGTGCGCGGATTCGACCGACACGTCGATCAGCCGTACCCCCTCCGCTCGCGGCACCGCGTGCAAGCGCAGTTCCAGGTCGGCGAAGGTGACCAGCCTGTCCCGGAACAGGTTGGGCAGGCTCTTGCCGCCGTCGGCGGCGGGAGCGAAGTGCGCCGACAGCGCCAGACCGGTGAGGGCCGCGGGGATGTTGTCCGCCCGGGGACCCATCCTGTCGTCAAGGTACTCTCGCGCGGCGCGGACGAGATCCGGAGCGGACGCGCCCTGCGGCGGCTGCCAGCCCGACGCCCGTGCCACGGCGATGTATCCGGCCCCGGTGACCGCCACCCCGCCCTCGGCCACCGACAGCGCTTCCAGCACCGGCACCGGCGCGCCCGCGCGCCGGTCGGCGGCCCACTCCCGGGCCGCGGGTTCGAGCCGCTGGTTGGGCGAGGGCAGTGCGCGCGGGGCGCCCGCCCGGGGCGCCCCGTCCAACGACTCGCCGGTGCCGGTGAGGTAGGGGGCGGGGTAGAGCTCCGTCACCCGACCCGCGTGCGCCTCGGCGACGATGGCGTCACCGCGGCCCTCGATCCTGAGGGACAGGCGCAGTGAGGCGTCGGCCCCGAGGACGGCGTAGGGACCGAAGACGATGGTGTCGACGGTGTCGGTGTCCGAGTCCCCCGTGCTCCGCGTGGTCGAGGTCCCGCTCTGACGCGAGGCGTCGCCCGTCGCGGGGACGAGGGTCGACGGTTGGCGGTCGGGGACTTGCGACGACGAGGGCTGCTCGCCGCCGGCCGACAGGACGCCGACCACTCCGAACCCGCCTCCGACGGAGCTGTCCTTCTGCCTGCCCTGCGATGCGTTGATGTCGGTGACGCGACTGCGCGAGTCGTTGAAGTCGGCCTTGGCCCCCACCCGGTCGACCCCGCCGCGGTGCCGGATGACATCAACGGTGATCCTGCCCGAGGACGAGGCGTGGACCCGGCTCGTGGAGCGGACCTTCACATCGATCGGCACGGCCCGCGCGGTGGCGTCGTCCAGTCCTCGGGCGATGTGCGTGCCGACCCGCTGGAACAGCTCCTCGCGACTGGTCCCGCTCAGCTCCAGCCCCTCATCGGCCAGCCGCCGGAACAGGTCATCGACGACGGGCCCGGCGTCGGGGCCCTGCCGGCGGTGGCCGAGCCCGGCGAACCCGGGGCGCGGCTCCCAGCGCGGCCGGGGTGCGGCGTGGCCCGGCAGCGCGGTCGCGACGGGGTCGCCGTCGGCGGCGGTCTCCACGGCGTCGCCCACCAGGTCGGCCGCATAGGCCTCGGCTTCGGCGATGTAGCCGAACTCCGCCCCGGGTACCTCGGTGTGCACGCCGTGGTAGGAGGCCGTGGAGGAGCGGCTCGGCACGGTCACACCGAGTTTCCAGTCCTTCTTGACCTCGGCCGCCTGATCGAAGGACAGGTCGGCGGTATAGGGGAAGGACCCGCCCTGCGGGGTGACCTTGGTCGTCCGGGAGACGGTGACCGGCTCGGCCGCGCTCTCTACGGTCGAGCGTGAGTACGGCGTCCACGTCCCGCCCGGCATGAGGACGGGGTTGTCGCTCCTCGCCGCGTCCGTGCCGGGAGCCGGCCCGGTCTCCGCGGCGGCCTCGTCGTTGGGGTTGTGCCGGAACCGGGCGGTAAACGCCAGCGAGCGGGAGTGGCCGCCGAGAGTGCGGGCCGCGCCGATGCTCACCTCCCCGCTGGAGGCGATCTCCACCGTGGTCGTGGGCATCACCTCGTGCAGCCGGAAGCCGCCGCGGGCGGCGCGGACGACCAGCGTCGGCAACCCTCGCCAGCGCCACGAGGCGTCGACCTGCAACCGGCCGCTGCGCAACCCGAACCGCGACAGCAGTGAGGGGGCGTTGCCGCTGAGCGTGGGTGAGAGCAGTAGTTGGCGCAGGTAGTCGTGGGCACCCCGCGAACGCCGCAGGAAGTCCTGGAAGCCCGGCGTGGTGTCGGTCAGCAGCCGGTTGCCCAGGCGGTACAGATCGGGCGCGGTCACGGTATCGGTCGCGGTGGGCACACCGTCCAGCGGATGCGGCGCCGCAGGCCGGGCGGTGCCCAGCACGACCGCACGGGCGTCGGCGTCCGGCAGCCGGCGCGGACCCGCGGGCCGGTCGGCGGTTCCGCCCGTCGTGGCCTGAGGAGTGGCCGTGGTGCGCGTGTCAGGGGCACCGGGGGTCTCCGCGTCCCGCCCCACCGGGGACTCGACCTCCAGCCGCGCGCGCGGACCCTGGATGGTGACGGCGTGCCCGTCGTAGACGACTCCGTCCCGGGCGCGGGCAGCGGCGGCGGTGCCGCCCTCGTCGATCACGGCCAGGTCGTCGGCCTTGCGGAACTTGCCGATCCTGGCCGTGAGGTCGAGGCCGTAGCGCCACACGTCGGTGTCGCCGGTGGTCTTGACCGCGCTCTCGGTCGACCCCTTGACCCCGTGCTCCTGGGTCCGTCCGCGCGGCTGCGACGCCTCGGCCGCCGCGTTGACCGTTCCGACGTTCTTGCGCACGCCGGCCGCGTCGGCCTCGGGGTCCCGGGCCACGGTCCCGATACTGATCTGCTCGGTCAGGGTGTGGGTGCGATCGCGCCCGTCGGTCTGCCCGGCCGATCCCGCCACCACGGACTCGGTCCCCACCGTGGAGGTGCCCCCGAACACGCGCCCGGTGGCGTCGGCGTGCAGCCGCACCGTCACGAACGGGGGCCGGAACAGACCGCCCCGGCCGGCGAGGGTGGGATCGACGCTGACGGTCTCGACCAGGTGCAGGTCGATCCCGGGCCCCGTCCACTCTCCTATGCGTCCTTCCAGGTTGTGCGGGGTGATCGCGTCCAGCACCGTGATCGTGTTGGCGACGGCCTGCTGGTAGTCGCGGCGCAGACCACGGAACTCACGCGGTGTGCGGGGGCCGTCCGGGTCCGCACCCGGTCGGCGCGCGTAGGTCGCCTTGGACGCGGTGGCCAGGTCGGGCACGACCAGCCCCGGGTACTCGTCGGCGATTCCGGTCAGCACCGCATGCGCGTAGTCCTCGTAGACGGTGGTGGGCCTGGGTGTGGGAAGGACGACGCCGTTCGTCGGCGTCGCGGCCGGCGCAGCGGTCCGGTAGCGGCTGCCGTCCTCGTGGAGAACCTCCCTGGGGCTCATCCCGCCCCAGTGCACCGGCCGGTCCACTCCCAGGTGGTCGAAGCGGGGGACGCGCCGCGCTCCGGCCTCGGCCGTCGGCTCGTCCAGGCCGGCCATGCGCCGGGCGTCGGCCACCGAGATCTGGTCGATCGTCCGGCCCCGCGAACTCATCAGTGTGGCGTCGCCGGAGAGGGTGGCGTAGTACACCCGCTCGACCTCGTAGGTCTCGACCCTGTCGGAGTGCGCCTTGACCGTCCGGGCGCCCTCCGTCGAGATGGCCCGGCTCGACGCGGCGTCGAGCTTGTAGGAGGCATGGATGCTGGGGATGTTGAGGCGGAGTACGCCCCGGAGCAGTGACATGACCACGCCGGCCCCGGCGCCGAGCTTCAGGTTGGTCGACCGCTTCGCCGACAGGCCCGCTTTCTTGTCGCCCTTGCGGCTACGGGCGAAGACCGCCTTCCCCGGCGCGTCCTCGATCCGCGTCAGCTCCTGGGGGACCGACCACAGGGTGAGGACCCTGGTCGCACCGCTGCTGTCGGTGAGCACGGCCACCGGCGTCGGCCCGCGGTCCAGCGACCCGTGGATCCTCTGCAGGGCGTCGGGGGTCGTGGCAAGGTCCAGGTCGGCGCTGGTGGCGTGGTTCCGGTCGATGCCGAGTTGCTGGCGGATCTGCCCCGTCAGGCCGTCGACGGGGTCGACGATGAGCGAATGCCCGCTGCCCACCCGAGTCCCCTGCCCGTTCCGCGTGCCCGGGGCGCGGGGCCCCGTGGCGAAGGGGTCGGGCAGGACGATGCGCGCCGGGGCGTCGGTGGCGGTGTCGGCCGCCGCCTCGCGGTCCTTGAGACCGCCGGGAACGGACATGCTCAGCCCGTCGGGCTCGACCACGCGCACGACCACCGGGCGCTCGGCCAACTCCACGTCGGCGCCGTGCCTCCCCTGGCGCGAGCGGGAGGGCGCGGGGTCGACGGTCAGCTCCACCCGGAGGTCGCTCACGAACTCCTCGAGGGCGCCCTTCAGTGACACCTCGCTCTTGCCGGTGGCCCCGTCACTGACCGAGTAACCGGTGGAGCGCTGGTTGTGGGTTCCGCTGACCGAGACGCTGAACACGGGCCCGATGACCGCGTCCTCCGGGGTCAGCCCGTAGGCGGCGATGTTGAGCGATCCGCCGACGCCGGCCGTGGAGGTCGCAGCGCCCTTGCGCGACGTCTTGGTCTTGTGCTCCGCCATGCTCTTGGTCTTGACCCTGGGCGCGCTGTCCGGCCCGTCCTTCGCCGCCGCGGGACCGGTCTCGGGCGCGGGGCGCCAGGAATCGCCCTCGGGCGACAGCTCCAGGACGACCCGCCGTCCGCCGTCACCTCGCGGGATGGTGAAGGCGTGGCCTCCGGGGACGAAGTAGGGCCGGGAGTCGCGCGCGAAGTCGGCGCGCACCTGCCGTTCGACGGCGTTGAACTCGTCGCGGGAGAGCCGGTCGCCGAGTTCGGCCCGGATCCGGGCGACGAGCCGGTCCGCGGCGGGGCCGATCAGCGGGGAGTCGATCTGCCCGCTGCTGAACAGGTAGTTCAGCCTCCGGCCGGCGCTCGTGGCCGGGGCTGGGGCGGGGGTCGAGGTCGGGGCAGGGGTCGGGACCGACGGCGTGGCGGTCTCCACGCTTTCCTGGTTCCGTCCACGCCCGGGAACGCCGTCCCTCTGCTCCGGCGGCCGGACCGGATCGGTGGCGTTCCGGCTGGTGCGCCGGGGTGGACGCGGCGGGACCACGGGGGGCTTTGCGCCGCGCGTCGTGTCGGTTCCGGCCGGCCGGGAGGAGGCGGGCGGTGCGTCGGTGTGCCCGGGCCGGTCCCCGGAAGCGGGGTCGACGGTCACCGGGGTGCGCGGTGGCGCGCCCGGCTCCGGACCAGCGGACGCGTTGACGTTCTCCGGGGCCTCCGGGGTCTCCGAGGTGCCCGGAATGGGTGCCGGAACCGCGGTGACCTCGACAGCGGACACCTCCTCGCCCTGACGGCCCTGATCGTCCCGCTCAGGGTCGTGTCGGGAGACCTCCACCGTTGCGCCATCGGGGACCCGGCCCTCGGCGCCGCTGGGGGTACGGTCCTCGGCACCGCTCGCCTCCCGGGAGTCGCCAGGCGCGCCGACGGTGTGCGTGTCCGGGTCCGGCCTGCCGGTACGGACGCCGCCGGGCTCCGTACCGGTGGGGCGCTCGGCGACCGGAACCGGGTTGAGCACGCCGCCCCACGAGTCCGCCAGGGATGGCGGCGGCGCGGTGGCGGGAGCGGAGACGTCGGGGCCGAGGGGAACGAACCGGCGCGGGTCAGAGGCTCCCTCGACCGGCTCAGGGTCGAGATAGGACCGGTCCAGCTCGGCCGCGTCCGTCGGCTCCGTCACGGCCGCGGCCACCGCGACTGCCGCGGGAGGCGCGGCGGGATCGGCGGAAGCCGTTACCGGGTTCCGCTGTTCCTCGGCCGCGTTCTCCGCCTCCTGGGCGGGCCCGAACTCCGATGGAGGGCTCTCGGGGTCCGCCGTGAAGGGGGCCAGTGCTCCCGTTCCCTGCGGAGCCGCCTGTTGTTGGGACGGCGCCGCCGCAGCGGGCGCGGTGCCGGCGGTTCCGGGCCTGCGCAGGGGCACGCGCCACTGGATGAGGCGTTCCATCGCGGGACGCAGGACACCCTCGTCGGCCCATGCGGCCACCTGGGACTGCACCTGGTCGCCGGTCAGCCGGACTTCTGGATGCCCCGGGACGGCCACCGTGAGGGCACGCGGCGGCGCCTGATGGACGACCTGGTCGTATCTGGCGCCGAGGATGTCCAACGCGGCCCGTTCCAGCACGGGTCGCGGCACGGAGCCCAGACCGCCCAGCACGGATCCCGGCCGCGGACCGCCCGGGGGCACTAGGCCGGCGGCGACCGCCGTGCGCCCGGCGTCGGGCAAGGAACCGATCCATTCCCGACCCGTCAACCGCACACCGACGTCGTGGAAGACACGGAGCCCCTCGACCAGCCGGTTCTCGCCGCGCCACTGCTCCAGCCGAGTCTCGATCTCACGCGCCGAGAGAGCAGGGCGCCCCTGCCTGGCGGGGATATCGGTGAGCGGACCGCGGCCGGCGGCGCCGTCACGGCCCGCGGCGAAGACGGTGATCGCGGTGCTGCCGTCCGCTGGGTCGTTCGAACCGGACAGGCTGTGAGCGAGTCTGGCTATCGCGGGCTCCGGAAGCGCGTCGATCATGGCCGAAGTCGGCACACGGGCCATGACCAGACCGGCTGCCTCCTGCGCGAACGCCATCGCCCGCGCCAGTCGTCCGTCGGCCCGCCAACCATCGACCTCGGCTTCGAAGGCGGCGCGGGCTTGGGCGGCGCGGGCATCGGCGCCGGAGTCGGCGGCGTGCCTGCGGGCCTCGGCCACTCGGACATCGGCCGCGCGAGCTTTGGCCTCGTCACCCTCCGCGCGGGCCTGCGCGGCGCGCGCCTCCTCTTCACGGACCGCGCCACGCGCCGCGGCGTCCTCCGGAGAGACGAGTTGGTCGGCGACCCGGTCGGTGTCCCATCCGCGGACGAACATGTCGAGGGTCAGGGCGAAGCGGTCGAACACCGCGAATCGCGCCGGATCGTTCGCGGACAAGCCGGGTTCGAGTATCTGCGCGAAGCGGGACCTGCCCTGGTCGGTCAGGTAGGCCCATCGCGGTGCCACGTAGTCCGACGTGCCGTGGTCCATGACCGAGGCGATGGTGTCGGCGTACCGGGTCCGCAGGAAAGGCTCCTGGATGCTACGGGAACGCCCCCCGGAGAACCGAGCCCAGCTGTTCGTCATCAAGGCGCCGTCGGCGCGCACGGCATCGACGTCCCTACGCCAGCGGAAAACCGACTTCGGGTCCTGGTACTCGTCGATCAGCCCGAGCCAGTGCGCGGTCTCGTGGATCGCGCCTTCCACCGGGTGCCCATCGTGCCAGTTGCCCATGTCCATGCCCGGGATGTCCCGGGGACCGGACACATCGTCGATGTGGCGCACGGTGGGCGTGGCGTGCACCTGGTCCGCGGGGGTCTTGTCGTCGGCGAATACGAGGTTGATGTGTAACTGGTCCCCGGTTCCGGGCAGCCGCTCGGAACCGGGCACCCTGATCGCTTCGCCCCCCAGGTCGTTCGGGTCCCGGACGCTGTCCTTGCCGAACAGCGTCTCGACCATGTCCGAGCCCAGTCGGTGCACCACCACATCTTTCCCACCGACCTCCTTGACGAGACTCCCATCCCCACGCAGTCGGAACCTGCCGTTGAACGTGGTGTCCAGCTTCCTGGCGTACTCCTTGAGGTAGGCGTCGAACTGCGTCTTCGTCATGCTCAGGTCGCGTTTGGGCCGCACACGGAAGGTGATCTCCTGGATATGGGTCGGACCGTCCTTCCCGGCCTTGGCGCGATACCGCTCGGGGATCGGGACCCGCCGGTGCTCGAACCTGCGCGCACCCACCCACTGGGGTTTCATGTCCGCCCGGATGAACCTCGGCACGCCCAGGTCCGTGTTCTGCGCCACCACCAGCGCCGGGTCCTTGACGTCGCCGCGCTCGTCGACGTCGTTCTCGCCCAGCGGCCGAGCCGCACGGGCGGACCTTTGGATCTCGGCCCTATCGGCGCTCGCGTGCGAACCCACATGGTGGACCGGTGTCGCCGCCCTGGCGGCCTCCCACTCGTCCTTGCCCGCGCCCCGCCATCTCGCCGGGTTGCCCACCACCTTGTGTTCATGGTCCGAGAGCGGGACCTCACCCTGGGGATCGGCCCACCGCCGCGCCGGCCGCGGCGCCGCCATCGTCTCGATCCGGTCCAGAGTCCGCCGCGCCACATAGGGGTGGTCCTCGCCCCGCGCCGGGTCCCCGTCCAGCATCCCCAGCCGACGCAGCACCTCACCGATCCCCCGGACCCTGGGAGCACCGGTGGAGGCGGGGGTCTGCGCACCGTCCCCTGACGACGGCACCATGGACCAGGTCAGAGTGGCGTTGACGTAGCTGTTCGGATGGTCGCCCTTCAGCACCACGACGGACACATGGAGCTGTTCACCGCCGCGCGGCAGCACGTACTTGCGGTTGAACAGCGCCTCGGCATACCGCTTCACCTCCGCGGTGACCGCGACCGCGGTCCGTTCGTCCACGCCGTCGCCCGCCACGGCGCGCACCCTCAGCAGGACATGCCGGAAGGACGCCGGACCGCCCGTGTCCGCCTGATCGCCGCCCCGGACGACCTCGACCGAGGAGAACGCGAGGAACTGTGCGTCGAACGCCACCTCCGCGCGCATCCGACCGCGGAGGGTGTCAACCTCGACGCTCAGCGGCGGGTCGTCGTCCGGCGGTTTGAGGACGTCGGCGAGGTCGCGGGAGAACCGGCGAACCTCCACCTTCGGCTCGTCGTCCCCCCTCTTGCGCTTCCTGTCGATGTTCGGGCCGAAGTCGGGAAGACCGTCCCGGACCGGCGCGGCGTTCTCGATCCGCTCCAGCGTCTGCCGCGCCACGAACGGCTCGTCCCGACCGCGCGCCGGATCATGGTCGAGCAGCCCCAACCGCCGCAGGAGGTCGCGTGTCCCCCGGCCGTCGGCCTCCGGCCCGAGCGCGGGAAGCGGCGACCCGTCGGTGGCGGACGGGACCCGGTGCCACACGACGTCGGCGTGGTAGGGCTGGTCGGGCTTCGCCGATTCCACGGACACGTGCAGCTGGTCACCGCTGTGCGGCAGCGCGTACTTGCTGTTGAACACGTCCTCGATGCGCCCCTTCAACGCCACGGTGGCCGCCATCGCGGCGTTCAGGTAGGCGTTGTCGGCGGCGGCGTTCTCGTCCACGGCGCGCATGCGCAACCGCACGTCGACCTGGCGGACATAGCGGCTCGCCGCACCGTTCTCACCAGGGACCTCGATCACGGAGGAGACGAAGAAGGGGCGGTGGACCGCCACCTCCGCGCGCATCGGGCCTCGGGGGGTGTCGAGCTCGACGCGCACCCGGGAGGCCGATCCGTCGAGCTCCTCGACGAAGGGCTGGGACAGCAGCCGCTCCGACCGGTCCGTCCCCTCCCGTGGATCGAACTTCGGCAGGTCGTCCCGCACCGGCGCCGGATCACGCAGAACGAACCGCGGCCCACGCCCTCCGCCACCGGCGCCGCTTGACGCCACCGAGGAGTCGGCCACCGAAGGCCCCGCTCCGGTCGCGGGACTCGCGGCGAGTTCGGCCGGCGACGCGGCAGGATCGCCCGGCCGGTGGTCGACGGGCGGACCGAACGCCGGGGCGTCGACCGTGTCCGGGATCCGTGCGGATCCGGCCGTCGATACGCCGGATCCCCGGGGTAGCGGAGTGGAGGCGGTCTCGGGGTTGCCCTGTCGCGTCGCGAGCGCGGGTGCCCCGTGGCCGTTCGTGCCCTGCTGGGACGCGGGCGGCTGCGGGGTCGGCTCGGTCGTCGGCTTCTGGGCGGTCGCCGTCTGCTGGTCGGTCGAAGCCTGCTGGTCGGCAGGTGTCGTCAGCGTCGGCGCGATGGTGTCGATCTGGGCATCGGTGATGGGGGCGCCGGCCTGCTGGAGCACGCGCAGCGCGTCGCCGACGCCGAGGTGGCCGCTCCAGACGAGGAGCTGGTCCTCGACCTGCTGTGCGGTGAACCGGGCCGGGGGGTGTCCCGGGACGCTGACCGTCAGGTCCGGCATCGGCACCTGGTGGACGAGCAGGTCGTGCACCGACGCGAGGATGTCCAGCACGGCGTGTTCGGCCACCGGCCGCGGCAGGGCGTCCAGCCCGGCGGGCGACTGGGACTGCGGGGCAGGGGTGGTGTCGGGTGTCCCGGGCTCAGGCGTGGTGCCGCCCGGGGGCAGCAGGTGCAGGACCCGCTGACGCTCCGGATCGGGCAGGGCGTGGGTCCATTCGACGCCCAGCACCGTCATGTTCTCGCCGAGCGCCTGGAAGCCGTCGAGCAGCCGCCCGTCGCGGCGCCACTGCTCCAGGCGGTTCCGGGCATCGGCGGCGCTGATGGAGGGGTGGTGCCGCCCGGCGGGGATGTCGCCGATCGGTTTGTCGTCCTGCACACTGTCGCGGGCCGCCCCGAACACGGCGAGTGCCCCGGCGACGGCGGCCTGGTCGTGGGAGCCTGCCAGTGCGTCGCCGAGCCGAGTGCGCTGGGCGTCCGGTAGCACGTCGATGACGGCCGCGAAGGGGACCTCGATCCCGTAGCGGGCTACGAGGTGCACCAGCAGTGCGAGCCTCCCGTCGGCGCGCCACTGGGCGACGTCGGCGCGGTAGGCGGCGGGGTCGGCGACGTGCCGTTCGGCCTGTTCCGGGTTCCAGCCGCGGACGTGTTCGTCGACGGCGAGCGCGAAGTGCTCGAAGACGGCCGCCGACCGCGGATCGGTTTCGGGGACGCCGGGCGCCAGGGCCTCGGAGATGAACGACGTGATCTCGGCGGGCAGGTCGGCCACCCGCGTCGGCGGTGACTGGGCCGACGAGCCGTGGTTCATGACCGAGGCGATGGTCGTGAGATAGCGGTCCTGGATCTCGGGGTGCTGGACCACCGTGTGCGTGTTCCCGGCGGTCTGGAGCCAGTTGTTCCCCATCAGGCCGAAGCCGGGGCGGACGCTGTCCGCGTCGTCCCCCCAGCGGTGGACGGCCGCGGAATGCGGGTAAGTGTCCGACAGGCCGAGGAGGTGCAGGGTCTCGTGGACGCGCGCCTGCACCGGGTACCCGCCGTCGTACCAGGTGTTCGTGTTCATGACCTGGTCGGTGTACGGCTTCGACAGGTCCCAGGGGACCACGGCGATGTCGTGGTGTACCTGTTCCTCGGATGTGGAGTCGTCGGCGAATTCGAGGGTGACGTGGAACTGGTCGCCGGTTCCGGGCACCGGGTCGGCGCCGAGCGCCTTCGCCTCCTTGCCCTCCAGGTCCGGGGCGTCGGGGTCCTGGACGCTCCCCCTGCCGAACAGCGTCTCGAACAGCGCCGTGTCCATCCGGTGCACCACCGCGCCGTGCTCGTCCACCATGGTGCCGTCGCCGGGCAGCCGGAACCTGCGGTTGAGCATCCGGTCCAGCGTGGTGGCGTAGTCCATGAGGTACTGGGCGTAGTCCGCGTCCGACATGCCCTGATAGGGGCGGATCCGTGGCCGGAAGGTGATCTCGGTGATGTGGGTCGGGCCGCCGGGAGTGCGGCGCTCGGACGGGATCTCGACGCGCCGCGACTCGAACCTGCGCTTGCCGTACCACGAGTCGCTCAGGTCCGCCTTGATGAACTTCTTAAAGGCGCCGGGGTCGGTACCGGGGACGTCGGCGGTGATCGACGGATCCTTGGGCGCACCGTTCTCGTCGAGGTCGCCCTTGCCCAGGGGACGGGCGGCGCGAGCGCCTCTCCCGATCTCGTTGAAGTCCGCGTTCACGTGCGGCCCACCCACGATGCGCACGTCCGCGGCGGCGCGGACGTCTGCCCACTCCGGCCACGTCGACGGGTCCACCAGCCCGGTGTGCTCCTGAGCGGGAAGGTCGCCCGCGGGGTCGGACCACCGGCGCGCGGGCCGCGGCCGTACCATGGTGTCGATGCGGTCCAGGGTGCGCCGCGCCACGTAGGGCTCGGTGTAGGTCGAGGCTGCGTCGGGGCCGCGCCCGGGGCCGCCGTCCAGCATCCCCAGTCGGCGCAGGACCTCGCCGATCCCCGCGCCGTCCGTGTCCGTGGCGGGGGTGGTGCCGGGTTCCGGAGGTGCGTCGGCCGCGGGAGCGGGGCGCCAGGTGACGGTGGCATGGACGCGTTCCGGCGGGGTGAGTAGATCCGCCGGGACCACGCGGACGTGCAACTGCTCGCCGCTGCGCGGCAGCACGTACTGGTTGTTGAAAACGGCCTCGACCCGGCGGGCGAAATCCAGGCGGGCGTCGCGTGCGGTCGTGGGGAAGACGCCCGGCGCACGGTCGAACCTGACCGTCAGTGTGATCTCGCGGACGGCGGACGGACCGTCGTCGCCTTCGCGGTCGAGCGTGCTCAGCGTGGACTCGAAGAAGCGGTTGTCGATCCGCACGTCGCCGTACACAGGCGCCGAGCCCGCGCGAACCCCGACGGTCAGCGGAGCGGCGTTCGGGGAGACCCCGTCGAGGGCGGCCGCGTACAGGCGGGAGACCTCACGGATCACCGGCGGGGACTCGGTGCCCCGCGCGTCCGGTCCGGGTAGTCCGGTCTGGCGCGGCGCGGGGTCGGTCGGCCGATCGTTGGCGGGCGGCCCGAACACGGGGGTGTCGAGGGCGCCGGAGTCCGAGGGCTGCGGAGTGGCCGGGGTCGGCGAAGGACCGGGGGCCGGGGGCGGCGGGGCGGCGTCGTCCGGTGTTTCCGTACCGGAGGGTGGAGGTGAGGGGGCGGCGGCCGTCGAGGGGCTCACGGGAGAGCCGGGCATGAGGCCGCGCGCCCGACCGGCCCGCGGAGCGGGCGCGACTGGGTCGATCTCGACCACGGAGAGGTCGCTGTTCTCGCCGTCGGAGTCGGACAGGTCGCTGTCCTCCTCACCGGGCGTCTCGGGCAGCGCAAGGGGATTGGTGGGCCCGCCAGGCCGATGGGCCGCGGCGCCCTCATCACCGGAGTAGCCGTACAGATCGTCGGAGTCGTCGTCGTTTCGCGGGTCATCGGCGGGAAGCGGGTCTTGGTGTGCCGGGGGCGCGGCGCGGTCGCTGTTCTGGGTCGGAGTGGCATCGGGTACCAGTCCGGCGGCACGGGCGACGGTCACCATCTGGGCAGTGCCAGGGGCGGTCAACCCCAGGTGACGGCGGACTTTCCTGAGCGAGCTGTTGACCGCTTCTGGTTCCTTGTTGAGTCGCTTGGCGATCTCGCCGTTGTCCAGTCCGGCTCCGGCGAGGGTGAAGACCGCGTATTGGTGGTCGGTGAGTGTGTTGATGCTGTCGAGTGCCTCGGTGAGTTGCGCGGGCGCGAGTGGTTCGACCTGTTCGGCGAGCGTGAGGTCGGCCCGGGCTGATTCCGGGGTCGGTCCGGCCTCGCGGGCGGGAAGAACACCAGAGCCGAAGGCGTCACCGTGAAGGCCGCCGAGAGAGCCCTGCGGCCGAGGGGCGGTATCGCCAACCGCCTGATCGCCGTGGTGGGCATCGCCGAAGGGGTCGGTCCCGGCCGACTCCGGACCCAGTCCGGCCGCGCGGGCGATGGCGATGGCAGCGGCACGGGAATCCTTACGTGAAGTCAGACCCAGTTTCGCGTAGACCTCCCCGATGTAGAGATTGACCGTCTTCGGTTCCAGATGATCGAGGCGTCTGTGGATCGCATCGTTGGGCAACCCCCGCCCGATGAGGCTCAGAACCGCGCGCAGGCGAACCGGGAGCCCCTTCACGAGGTCGCGGGCATGAGCCTCATCGATCGGCGCAGCACCCGGCTCACCGTGGTGGGCATCGCCGAAGGGGTCGGTCCGGGCCGACTCCGGGATCAGTCCGGCCGCGCGGGCGATGGCAATGGCAGCGCCACGGGAATCCACATGGGAAGTCAGACCCAGGCCCGCGTAGATCTCACTGACGTATCTATTGATCGTGCTCGGTGCCAAGTTGAAGTGGTCGCGGATCCTACGGTTGCTCCACTCCTGCTCGATGAGGCTCAGGACCTCGCGCCTGCGAGGCTCTAGCCCCATCACGAGTCTGCGGGCTTCAGCCTGAGCGATCGGCGCAGCACCCGGCTCAACCTCGCCAAGAGAGTCCTGCCGCCGAGGGGCGGCATGGTCGACCGCCTGATCACCGTGGTGGGCATCGCCGAAGGGGTCGGTCCGGGCCGACTCCGGGATCAGTCCGGCCGCGCGGGCGATGGCAATGGCAGCGGCACGGGAATCCCTACGGGAAGCCACACCCAGGCCCGCGTAGATCTTACTGACGTATATCTCGATCGTCTTCGGTGCCCGCTTGAGGTGTCTGCGGATATCAGGGTTCTCCCACCCCTGCTCGATGAGGCTCAGGACCTCGCGCCAACGGGGCTCGAGCCCCATCACGAGTCTGCGGGCTTCAGGCTGATCGATCGGCGCAGCACCCGGCTCAACGCCACCAACCCCCTGCGGTGCAGGACGGCCCCCCTCCCCACCACCACCCGCGACCACACCACCATGAGCGGGAAAACCACCAGAGCCGAAGGCGACACCGCCAGGGCCGAAGTCGGCCGAGTCGAAGGGGAAGTCAGCCTGGTCGTCAAGAAAGTCAAGGAAGGTTGGATCGGGAGGGCTGTCCACAGAGGCAGGATCACCGAATGCATCAGGCATAACCTCATCGATCGGCGCAGCACCGGCCTGCTCACCCCCGGGGTCATTGGGGGCGTCGGGGAGCTGTTCGGGGTCGTAGGGGGCCATGAAGACCTGGGTCTGTGCGTCTTCGGCGGTGTGGTGCCCGATGTCCTCCAGCCCGTAGCGGTAGGTGAGGTCGGCGACGACCTCCTCGATCGTGCGCTGCCGGTCCTTGGCCGACTTGGGTTCGACCAGGGCGCTGAAGTCCGGTACGGCCGGACGGGTGCCGCCCCACGGATCGTCGGGATCGGCGGGGGACGGCGATGGCCGAAGGTGTTCGGGGGTGTCCGCGTAGAGGTCGTGGTCAAGGTCGTCCTCCACCTTGGTCCGCGATGCCGGGGCTTCGTCGCCTTCGGTGGCGGGATTCGCCCGAACGTCCGGGACCGAAGCCGCCGGAGCCGCCGCGGGCGTCTCCACGGGACCGCGCGGCGGTGCGCCCGCCGGCGGCGTCCCACCGGTCCGGCCGCCGCCCTGCAGGGCGTTGGTGAAGGTCGAGATGATGGACGGCGCGCCGTCGGCCCTCTCCGCTCGCGTGGAGGCGGGCCCCGGCCGCGCGTCCGGCCCGTCACCGGAGCGGTCACGGGTGTCCGCGCGGTCGGTTCCGTCACCAGCGGGCGCCATGTCGTCGGTACGGCCCGACGAGGTGTCCCGAACCGGCGCCGCACCCGGGTCGTCCCCGTTGACGCCGGCGGTGTCGGGCGGCGTCTCCGGCGCGTGGGGCCTGTCCTGGGTCGGGGACTCCGCCTCTGGCGCGGAATCGCGGTGCTGTGCGGGGATGTCGGACGGGTCCGGGCGGGTCCCGCCCGCGTCGTCGGCGCTCTCGGTGACCGGCCGCGCGGCAGCCTCGACGGGCGCGTCCACCGACTCGGTGCCGTCGGGATCGGCGACGGGCGTCCCCTCCGGCGCGGGAACCCCGTCCGGCCCGCTCTCCGTGACCGGGGTGGTGTCGCCGGGCGTGCCGGAGGCGTCGCGCTCTCCCGACGACGTCCGGGACGGCCCCGGGGCCGGGGCGCCGTCGCCGCGCGGGGCCGATCCGTGCCGGGTTGCTCCCGTGCCGTCACCGCTCTGCGCGGCCGGGGGCGCACCCGCCGTCGCGGGCGGAGCGCCCGTGAACCCGCCCCCGGTGACCGGAACGCCGGACGGGTGGTCGTGCACCGCGTCGGTGTCGACCGCATCCCGCGGCGTCTCGGCGTCGGGAGCGGCGACGACGTCCGCGGACCCGTCGACGGGCCCGTCGACGACGAGAGTCGTGTCCGCGCCGTCCTCGAACCGGGACACGGGCGGCTCGTCCGTGCGCGGGGGCGGGGCGCCGGTGTCGGACGCATCCGGGACGTTCCGGCCGTCGAGGGACGGTTCAGGATCGGGAGCGCGGTTCGGCGCCGCCCCGTCGCGGCCTGTTCCCGTGTCGGCGGTGTCGGCACGCGGCGGCGGTTCGGGGGCATCAGCGGACAGCCGGGGCGGGGCGGCGGGAGCGTCCCCACCGCGGACGGTCCCGTCCTGGGGTGCACCGGGCGGCGGCGCGACCGCCGGGTCGTCGCTCCCCCGAGCCGTGACGGGGACCTCGGGACGCGACGATATCTCGGGCGAGGGCTCCGGGCGCGCGCGCTCGTCGGTGTCGGGCACGTCCCTGCCCCGGGGGGCATCGCCGGGGCCGCGGAGATCGGTGTCCTCGGGCTCGAAGGTGCCAGCGCCTCTGTCGGAGCCCGTCGCCCCCTCCCCGTCCTCGGGACCGTTGACCCGCCCGGGACCGCCCTGGCCTCCCCCGCTGCCGGAACCTCCCCCATTGCCGGAGCCACCCGTGCCTCCGCCGCCGACCGGTGCATCGGAGCGGTCGGTGCCTCCCGCGGGGTCCGATTCCATGACCGGCGGGGGCGGGACGTCCGTCGTCATGTTCGACCTGAACAGGTTCTCCAGTCCGTCCAGACCCTTGAGGCCGCCCAGGACACCGCCCGTGGTGATGGCCACGCTCGCCGCTCCGGCGACGGCCGACATGCCGTTCGCCTCGAACTCGTGGTCCTCGGAGAGGGCCATGTTGCTGAACCCCTCCCCCAGGTAGTTCGACCCGGCCGCCTCGACCATGTTGGTGCCGAAGTGCGCGGCGCCGCGCTGCCAGTTGTCGGCGAAGTCCGTCAGGCCCCTGACGGTCCCGTCGGGCAGGGTCCGGGACAGGAAGTCACGGGTCTCCGGCGACAGCGTCCGGCCCCCGGGGCCCGTGGGCGCGTCGTCCAGCACCCGTGCGAGGGAGTCGCCGATGTCGCGCGTGCCCCAGTTGGTGATGAAGGTGTCGGCGTAGTCGCGGCCGAGGTCGCGAGCGGCGTCGCGGCCGAGCCGGTCGCCGAGGTTGCTCTCGAACACCCTGCCGATGTCGTCGCGGAACCGCGCCGTGGTGGCGACGTTGTCCCACGGCTTCGGGTTGCGTCCGAAGGGCTGGACCAGGTCGGGGACGTTGCGGGAGAGGACGTCGGCCATGTCGTCGGCCAGGCGCGGCGGTATGTTCCCCGTCCCCGGGCCGGGACCCGTCTCGGGGACGTCGCGTGTCCCGGAGGAGGCGGGCGGCACCGTTTCGGGCGTTCTCACCGGGGGCGGCGGGCTGTTGACGTCCGCGACGTTGGTGCGGGGCGGCGGTACCGGCGCCCCGTCGCGCCCGCCCGGGGGCGGTTCCGGGGTCGGGTTGTCGCGCGCCACAGGCACCGGAACCGTGGTGTCCTCGCCGAGGGGACGCGGGCCGCCGAGGCCGGCGTCGTCGCGGCCTCCCTTGGGCGTCGGTGTGCCCTCGCCCCGGTCGTCCCCACCGATTCTCGGCGGCGGCGCCCCGTTCCCGGGAAGGTCCTCGGGAACCGGCCTGCCTGCGCCAGGCGTCGGCGCGGGGTCCGGCCCGTTCTTGAAGTTGTTCTTGAGGATGTCGCCGAAGGTGTCGGTGATCCAGTCGGCGAACCTTCCACCGAACCAGCTGAGCCCGGCCCCGAAGATGCCGTCGAAGAATCCGCCGAGGCCCGCCGCCGCGCTGAGGTCGTCGTCGTTGACCTCCTTGTCCCCCCGGGCGATCTGGAGCCGCTGGATGAGCTGGTCCATGGTCATCGCGAAGGAGACGTTGACCAACAGGTGCGTCAGCAGCGTGGTGAACAGGAAGTTCAGCAGTCGCTGGATGGCCAGGCTGGCGATCCGCTTGAAGATGGGGATCATCGTCAGGCTCGCCCCGAAGGTCACCTTGGCCATCGCGATGGCCCAGGCGATCTCCACGGCGAGCTGGATCAACTGCCCGATGATCATCCACTTCACGTACTCGACCTGGTTGGCCGCCTTACGGACGAAGTCGCCGAGCTGGTGGGCCGCGTCGGCGGCGGCCTTGACGTAGTCGGTGTCGCCCGTGGTGAACTTGTCGATCGACTCCTCGAAGTAGTCGGCGGCCCGGCTGTCGAAGGTGCTGCGCACCCGGCGCTTGACGGAGGTGATGAGCGGGGGAATGTCGATCTCGATCCGGTCACCCGTCCGGTCGAGGGTGTCGGCGAGCGCACGCAGCCTCGTCTCGTCCGCGGTGAACCACTGCGAGCCTGTCAGCCCGTAGAAGAGGTCACGCAGACCCGACGGCAGCTCCATGCCCATGGTCGTCTACCCCCTGTCCCCTATCGCCGGCCGTTTCCGCCGGGCAGCCCGCCGGGATTGCCGAGATCGTCTGGACCACCGGGGGAGTCGGGCATGTTCTTGAGGAGGTCGTACGCGAATTCCTCGGCGCCCGCATCGGAAATGCGGTACTGCTCAGCGGTGTAGATGGTGTTGACGGCCGTCTCCCGGAGCACGTCGACGAGGATGCCGACGTAGTCCCGGAAGTCCTGTTCGGCGGGGACGAAGTTGCTCTCGAAGATGCCGGCCATCTCGTCTCCGTGGCCCCAGGGCCTCTCGCCGACGGCGTCGCTCTCCCCCTCGTACTCCGTGAGGATCTCCTCGGCGCGGTCCGCGGGCTCGTTCAGCATCGCACCGTACTTGGTCATCAGGTCGGGTCCCACGAACAGGTAGTCACCGGACATGGTGTGCTTCCTTTCCTTTCGGTGTCCTGGAGTCGTTGCGGCCGGTGCGCGGGCCGCCACGGGTGCGGGTGTCAGCGGCCGAAGCGGCTCGGGTCGGTGAAGTCGAGCTTGTCCAGACCGAGGTCGGCCAGCATCTTGGCGGGGTCGAACCCACCCGCCCGCGCGGCCTCCATGTCGATGCCCTCGGGGGCGAAGGGTGTGTACGCCGCCATCACCCGGTCCTGCATGCGGTCCCGGGCCCGCCTGACGACGTCCAGGACCGCCGCGGACAACTCCGCCGGCGGCATGGACTTGTAGGCGGTGGTGTGGAACTTCAACTCCACGATCTCGCCCTCAGCGTTGATCTTCGCGCTGATCGCCCGGTCCTTGGAGACGGCCTCTTCGGTTGCCGATGCCAGGCTTGCGCTTGCCCGGGTGACCTTCTCCTGCTGCTCCCGTAGACGTGCGAGCGCCTGCTCCGCCTGCTCCTGGTACGTACTCATCGGGATTCCCCTTCGTCATGTCGCCGGGACCGGGGCGGCCCAGAACCGAGAGCCTGTCGCCCTCGCTGGTGCCCCAGACGCGTTCGTCCTCGGAGAGCCAGGTGGAGCGGGTGCGCGATTCGCCCTGACCTCCACCTCCGCCCATGCCGCCCATGCCGCCGCCCATGGGAGGCATCATCGGCGGCATCCCGCCGGCGCCCATGCCCGCGCCTAGCCCGCCGAAGTTGCCGCTGCCCTGGCCGTTGCCGCCGACCGCACCGGTGAACGCGTCACCGCCGCCACCGGAACCGGGGTCGCTGCGCAGGTCACCCCCGCCGGACTGGATGCCGTTGGCGTCCGGTCGGCCGCCCGAGGCGCTGGGGGCCAGCGCCTGGTCCTGCGCGCCGGGGCTGTTCCACCCGTCACCGATGGAGTAGGAGGGCTCGCCGTCCCCTTGGCCGCCGCCGTAGTCGCGGCCCAGGGAGTCACCGAGGCCGCCGCCACCGGCCTCGGGGCCGGCGTTCATCCGCTCTTCGAGGTCGGCGCGCTGCTGGTCGTAGTACTCGTCCAGACGACGCTGGTACTCGTCAGCGGCGTCGCTGCCACCGCCGCCGTCGCCGCCCAGGCCGCCGCCACCGGACTCCGGGCCGGCGACGAGGTCGTCCAGCTCCTGGCTGCGCCGGTCGTAGTAGTCCGACAGCTGCTCCCGGTACTCCTCCAGCTCCGGCGGGGGGTTCCCGTTCTCGTCGGTGATGTCGTCGACGTCGGAGCGCAACCGGTCGAGGTCGGCACTCTCGTCGTCGTAGTACTCCTGGAGGCGCTGCTCGTACTCCTCGGCCGACGACCGTGAGTCCTCACCACCGTCGCCGCCGAGGTCGCCGCCGCCTCCCTCGGGACCGGACACAAGCCGTTCCAGGTCGGCGGACTGCTCCTGGTAGTAGTCGTCGAGCAGGCTCTGGTACTCCTGCTGCGCGGGGGTGAGCGCTTCGCCGTCGTCGGTGCGGCCGTCACCGTCGGGGTCGGGCGACTCCCGCATGAGGCGGTCCAAGCCGCCGGTCTGCTCCTTGTAGTACTCGTCGAGACGCTGCTCGTACTCCTCGGCCGACGGCTGGGAGCCGCTACCGTCACCCCCGAGGTCACCGCCACCGGAGTCGGGGCCTCCGTTGAGCTGCTCGTCGAGCTCGTCGGCCTGCTGGTTGTAGTAGTCGTCCAGCGACTGGTTGAACCGTTCCTCCGACGGCCGGTTCCGGTTGCCCGAACCGCCGCCGCTCCCGCCACCGCCCAGTTGTCCGCCGCCGCCCACCGGCGGCGGGCCGCCCATCTCCTGCTCAAGCTCGTCGGCCTGCTGGTTGTAGTAGTCGTCCAGCGTCTGGTTGAACCGTTCCTCCGAGGCCGGTCCGTCGCTCCCGGAGCCATCACCACCGCCATCGCCGAGGTCGCCGCCGCCACCATCGGGGCCGCTGCGCAGATCCTCGGTCGCGTCCTGGTAGTAGTCGTCCAACGCCTGGTTGTACTCGTCCTCCGACGCCGGTCCGTCGCTCCCGGAGCCATCACCACCGCCATCGCCGAGGTCGCCGCCGCCACCATCGGGGCCGCTGCGCAGATCCTCGGTCGCGTCCTGGTAGTAGTCGTCCAACGCCTGGTTGTACTCATCCTCCGACGCCGGACCCTCACCACCGGAATCCCCACCGCCGAGGTCGCCCTCACTGCTTTCGGGGCCGCTCTCCAAATCGTCGATCTGCCGCTGGTACCAATCGTCGAGGGCCTCGTTGTACTCGTCCTCTTTGGACGGGCCGTCGCTGCCGTCGCCTTCCCCGTCGCCCTCACCGCCGCCGGGCGGGTTGTCCTTCAGCCACTGGGTCTGCTTCTCGTACCAGTCGTCGAGCGTGTCCTCGTACTCCTTCTGGGCGTCGGACTTGCCGTCGCCGTCCTCATCGCCACCGTTGGGACCAGGGCCGAGGCCACCGCCGCCGCCCACCGGGGACCAGTCGAGTGTCAGGGACGTGTCCCGCTCGACCTCGACGAACTCACCGCCTGTGTCGGTGTAGGTGCCGGCGAGGGTCCGCATGCTCCCCGCGGCGCCTTCGATGAGGTCGTTCAACTGGTTGCGCCAGTGCTTCTTGATCCGCTCCTGGATCTCCTTCCAGGTATTGGGATCGTTCGCCTTGCCGATGTCCCCGATCTGGGAGGTGTCGTCGCCCCTGTTGAGCGTGGCGATGTCGCTGTTCTCGTCGAACCAGTTCCTGATGACGTGGTAGGGGTCCCACAGGCCGGTGGCGAGCCATTCGTCGTACAGCCCGCGAATATTGTTGCCCGCCGTGATGACGACCGCGTTCCTGAGGTCTCGGAGAGGCTCGGGATAACTGCCGACCTGGGCAGCGAGATCGTAGAAGCGCAACTGAAGATTGACCAGGTGCTGCACGAAGACGTCGGCGGTCGCCCCTTTCAGGGCCTCTTCAGCGCTGGTGCGCCAATTCCCCACGCTGTCCTGCGCATCGTTCAGCATGGCGAACAGGCTGTCGAGGTCCTCGGCGAGCTCGGTCATTCTCGTCGGGGTGAAGGTTCTGCTGTTCTCCCCCATCCACGGGCCGTTGATGTCCAGCCACAGATGGTGGAAGAACGTCCGCCCGGCGGCTTCGTACATGAATTCATTGTTGTAGACGACCCCGGAGTAGTACGTCCTTCCCTGCGAGGCCTGATCCATAGCCTCACGGGCCCCCATCCGGCTGTCCATTCCGTTACTACTACTATTACCGCTGCCCGAATCGGGAAGGCGCGATTCCAGCCAGTAGTCCAGTTCATCGGGGGTATTCTGGTCTGATTTGAAGCTGAGGAACCAGTCGGCCTTCAGGATCTCGTCGGGCGACATCATCGGCGGATAGGCGTCCTCCATGTCCAGGTCGGCGTAGGTGTTGACGATGTAGTGGAGGTCCTCGGGAACCGGCGAGCCCTCGACGGGGCGTTCGGTCGGCGCATCCTCTCCCAGCCCCTCATCGAGCTCCAGAGGGATGTCCTCTTCGTTCCCATCCGGCATGCCGCCTCCTCAACCTGTCCCCGCAACACCGTTCAACACCGATCCCGGACCGCTCACGGCACCGACGGGATCTCCCTGTGGTCACTCGCCATCGCTGCTGTCTTCGCTGTCGTCACCATCGCCGTCGGGGTTTCCGGATGCCCCGCCCACCCCCGCCGCGTTCTCGGAATCGATGAGGATCGCGAGCTGGTACGCGGTGAGCACCGCATCGTCCTCGGCGTCCTCGAAACGGATCGTCGACTTGTCCAACTGCGAGTCCAGCTCTTCGAACTGGTCGATCAGGGCATCGATCTCATCGCGCATCGCCCGCACGTTCTTGTTCACGGTCGAAGCGAATTCGGCTGCGCCTGGGAAGATGTTGGAGTTCCCGGCGATAATGCCGTTGACCACCGCTGAGTCACTGCCGCCCTGATCGACGTAGCCGTCCAGGACCTTCTTCTGTTTTTTCAGTTCCTTCAGCATCGGGAGGATCTTGTTGTCCCGGAAGTCGCGCATGTATCCGAAGGTGATCTCGGTGCTTTCCGCCATCGGCCGTTCTCCTTTCTTCTGGCTCTCCGGCGCCTGGGCCGGTCCGGATGCGACGGTGGTCGGTCCGGACCGGCTGGGCACGCCCACCTGTGGGGTGCGACCGCTACATGTTCTGCGAGACCCATTCGAGGGACAGCTTGTTGTCGGTGTTCTGGTAATTGTTGCGAATCATGGTCAGGGCCTGCTCGGCCTTGGCGAGCAGGATCTCCATGTCCTGCACGTTGAGCCGCCACTGCGCCATGCTGGCGTCGTAGTTCTCGGCCGTGGCACCGTCGAGTTCACCGCGGACCGTCGCCATCTTCGTGGCCAGCTCGTCCAGGGAGTTGCGGATGTCCTGGGTACGCGCGCGCAGGTCGAACGCGGAGTCGTCCATGCCCGAGTAGCGGACGGAGAAGTCGCTCATCGGCTGCTGCCTACTTTCGTTTCCGGGACCACCTGCTGGGGCGGCCGGTACAGGAGAGGAGAGGGAGACCGGTCAGAGGTCACCGTGTGCCCGCTAGCCGGGCTGGTTGGGGTTGAGCTCCGACATCCAGGCGTTGGAGGTGACGAGGTTCTCGTCCTCCACGTTCAACATGCCGCGCGTGGTACCGCCGAAGGTGCCGATCATGTTGTTCATCCCGTTCACGATCAGCCGCAGCTCCTCCAACCACTTCACCAGCGCGGTCTCGTAGCCCGCCTCGGCGCCGCCGACCCAGGTCGTCTTCAGGCTGTCGCGCAGGAAGTCGACCTTGGTGTAGACGGCGTTGCACTCGTTGTGCGCCGCCTCCATCGCCAGTCGGCCCGTGGTCATCCCGTGTTCGGTACTGGTGGTCTGGACCATGTCCGTACTCCTTTCAGTCGGAGGGACGCGGTCGCGCCCCTGTCCCCGGCGGTGCGGTCAGTCGCCCTCCTCGCCGCACCCGCCGGCGGCGGGTGGGACCGCCGTGGCCGGGACCGGCTGGGCGGCGGTCTCGGGCGACAGCAGCGGCCCCGTGGGCAGCAGGCGGAGCAGGGAGGTCGGTACGGGTACGGCCGCCTCGGCCGCGTAGCCGAGCTGTGCGGCGGCCTCGGCGTCCGGCAGCGGGTACTTGGCGGCCGCGTCGGTCACCAGGTAGTAGGTGCTCTCGGCGACCGATCCCCCGGTCGGCTCGGCGCGGGCGAGTGCGCCGGTCCCGGCGGGGATGCCGATGAGGTCGGCGGTGGGGCAGCCGTGGGCGGTGTCGGGCCGGCCCTGCACCGGCCAGGCGTTGACGGCCTCCAGCGGTCGCAGGACGAGCCGTGACTCCTCGTCGCCGGAGACGCGCAGGCACGGGGCGGCTCCGTCGGTGGACATCAGGTCGGGCGGTGTCGCCGGAATCGCTTCGTCGGGGGCGGTCGCGCCGTCGGCGAGGTTGCGCCGGACGTCGTTCGCGTTCACCTCGACGGGCTCGGCGGCGGCGTTGCCGTAGGCTTCGTCGGTGATACGGGGGTCGGCGAGCGCCAGCCGCGCCCCGGTGGTGCTGACGGGGGCCAGGCCCTCATCCCCCAGCAGGTAGTACTGGTCTGCTTCGCCGTCGCCGCGCACCACGAAGACCTGGCCGGTGGTGCGCTGCGCACCGGCGATGTCCCGACCCTGCGCACCGGCGCCGCCGGGAACCTCGGGGGCGGTGAGGGCGCCGCCCACCGGGACCGCGTCGAGGAAGGCCCGGCTCACCCGTAGGGCGGGGCTGGTGCCGTAGCCGAGCGCCTCAAGAGCGCCGTTCTCCCCGTCGACGGCCAGCCGGGCGTCGTTCCACAGCAGGTGGTAGTCGTCGTCGGGGCCCTGGACCAGGACCGCGCCTTCCGCGGGCAGGGAGTCTGCGACCGATGTGGCGTCGATGGACAGGGCGGTGCGCGGACCGCCGTCCTCCTCCGCCGGGGGCACGGCGCACACCCGCCACAGGGCCGAGGCCATGGTCTCGGCGTCGGGCAGGGAGTCGGGGGCTCCGGGGATGCCGACGGGGCCGCCCTTGGGGACGCCCGCCAGCGACTCGGCGCTCACGGAGCGGACGGTGATCTGCTCGCCCTGGACCAGCCGGGCCGAGGCGTAGTTGGCCACGGGACGCAGCACGCCGTCGGAGTAGAGGTAGGTGGCGCCGCTCTCGCGCTCCAGGACGAGGGAGCCCTCGGTGCGCCAGGAGGTGTTGCCGCCGGGGAAGAGCAGTCCCCAGACCAGGAACCCCACGCACAGCAGGGCTCCGATGGCCAGCCCGATGAACGCACCGCGCCGGGTGCGCTGCATCGGGGCGTCCATGGCGTCGGGGTCGGCCTCCAGCATGGCCGTGCTCAGGCGGCCCACCATGAAGGAGTGGGCCACGACCTGGTCGCGTCGCGTCTGCACGCTCAGCCCCCGATCCCGCGGAGCAGGCCGAACAGGCCGAAGTTGCCCAGCACCAGGCAGACCATGGCGATGGCCGCGAGAAGCTGGATGATCTCGGCGGCGCGGCCCCAGTGGGGCAGGCCGCGCTTACCCGGGACCGCCCACGCCAGCACGGTCAGGGCCGCGGCGACGGCGAGGACGCCGAGCAGGGCCAGCAGGCGCCACAGCAGGGTGGTGTCGGCGACGGCGGCGACGACGACGAGGGCGATCCCCGTGCCGGCGGGCACGGTCAGGTAGAGCTTGTGCCGGGCGCTGGCCAGGCCGCGGCTCTGGAGCAGCAGGATGACGGCCACCACCAGGCCGAGGGTGACCGGGAGCCAACCGGAGCCCAGAGCGAGGATGAACAGGCACACGGCCTGGACCACGCCGGTGGCGGCGAGCACGGCCCCCTGGTAGCCGTCGGCCAGCGCGGTGCGGTCCAGGACGTCGCGCGCGGGGTGGGGGTCGATGGCGTCCTGGAGCTGCTGGGTGTTGGAGGGCAGCGGGGGAAGCCGAAGCCCGGAGATGCGGAAGCCGAGGGCGGGCGCGAAGGTGCCCAGCAGGATCGCCAGGGCCGCGGCGCCCCCGGCGATGCCGGTCATGGTGAGGCCGGGCGCCAGCATCAGCGCCGCCGCCGAGGCCACCCCGAAGACCTCGAAGACGATCAGCCCGGCGAAGAAGGGGACGGATCCGGCGACGGCCGCCAGGCCCAGGACGGTGGCGCCCGCGCCGGCCATGCAGGCCGAGAGGACGCGGGCTCCCAGGAGGGGCACCCCGGGGTCGCCGGTGGGGATGGCGGCCCCGGCCAGGCCCATGTAGAGCACGGCGGCGGCGGCCAGGCCGGTGGCGGCGGCGAGGTCGCCCATCGCCCGGGAGGCGGCGGCCGCGCCCAGGAGCAGGATGACGGCGGCACCGGCCGCGAGCAGGGCGGTGAGCCCGTTCAGGCCGCTCATCGCCAGGATGACGAACCCGGTGAACAGGGTGAACAGGCCCAGCCCGTGCAGCAGGCGGCGGGTGTAGGTGGGGCGCCAGGCGTCGCGGCGCTCGGCCATGCCGGTGGCCACGCCGTCGATGAGGTCGTCGAAGTGGATGGGCGGGAGCT
This sequence comes from Nocardiopsis aegyptia, assembly GCF_013410755.1. Classification (GTDB taxonomy): domain Bacteria; phylum Actinomycetota; class Actinomycetes; order Streptosporangiales; family Streptosporangiaceae; genus Nocardiopsis; species Nocardiopsis aegyptia. The sequence goes on along the minus strand of NZ_JACCFS010000001.1, from coordinate 6,498,972 downwards.
GGTCGCGGCGCGGACGCAGGTAGAGGGTCTCGCCGTCGAAGAGGCCCAGGGTCTGCACGGTGCCGTCCTCCTCCAGGGCCGGCGAACCGAGCTGTTGGAGGACCCAGCCGTCGTGTTCGAGGCCGCCCTCGTCGAGGTCCTCGCCGCTGTCGCCCTCGGCGTAGAGGACGATCGTGGGCAGTAGCTCGGCCAGCGGCACGTCGCTGGGGACCGCGATCTCGAAGGTGCGGTCTGGCGCGCGGACGGCCAGCCGGCACAGGTCGGGGGCGCTGGAGTCGCTCATCTGGTTCTTCACTACTCAAGGGGAGGCGGAGTCACCCGATGGTGCTTCTACGTGCTGGTCGGGAGGGGGGAGGGGCAGGCGAGAGGGCCCCGAGCTCAGGGGGATCAGGAAGGAAACCTCATGATCCGACGGCCGTCGCAACGGTAACACCGATTCGGCCGAATTTGGTATTGCCTGGCAGTGAAGTTTCGTTCACTTGGCTTTGCGCCCGTTTGAGGGGCATAATCCGTATCCCCGCCGGGAACAGAGCCCGCGCGTCCCGACCCTCCGTGCGGTCGGCCCCACCCCCTGCCACCGCCAGGAGGCGATGCCGCCTTGAGCACCATCCTCGTCCGCCGGCCGCCCCGCCGCCCCGGGCCGGAGATGCCCGACGGGGAACTACAGCTCCAGGAGCCGCCCGTGCTCCCGGAGGAGCAGTCGACGCTGTCGGCGGTGTTCAACTACCTCCCGATGGCGATGACCTCGATGGCGATGGTCCTGCTGTTCATCCGGCCGGGCGCCCAGGGCAGCGCGATCAACACCTACATGCCCTACGTCGCCGGCGGGATGATGCTGCTCGGCGCCGTCGCCATGCTGGTGGGCCAGTACTGGCGTGCCCGCAGCGAGCGCAAGCAGCAGCTCAACGGCGATCGCCGCGACTACCTGCGCTACCTCGCCCAGAGCCGGGCCAGGGCGCGCGAGGTCGTCACCGCCCAGCGCGACGCCATGCTGTGGCGGGCCCCCGTCCCCGACGCCCTGTGGTCGCTGGTGCGGACCTCCCGGCTGTGGGAGCGCCGCTCCACCCACGACGACTTCGCCGAGGTCCGGATCGCCATGGGCGAGCAGGCGATGCGCATGCGCATCGCCCCGCTGTCCACCAAGCCGGTCGAGGACCTCGAACCGCTCAGCGCGCACGCGCTGCGCCGCTTCATCCGCGCCTACGCCACCGTCGAGGACCAACCCGTCGCCGTCTACCTGCGCGGATACGCCCGCATTTCCCTGGAGGGCGACGCCGACGCCGCGCGCGCCATGGTGCGCGCGATGATCGGCCAGCTCGCCGTCTTCCACGCGCACGACGAGCTGCGTATCGCCGTGTGCGCCGCCGACGACCGCCGCGCCGGCTGGGACTGGGTGAAGTGGCTGCCCCACGCGATGCACCCCACCGACCGCGACGGCGCGGGCCCGGTTCGGCTGATCGCCGACGACGCCGCCGAACTGGAGCGCGTCATCGGCCCCGAGCTGACCGACCGCTCCCGCTTCGAGCCCGGCGTATCACCCTCCCGCGAAGAGCCCTTCACCGTCATCGTGGTCGACGGCGGCCAGGCACAGCCCTCCACCCGGTTCGGCTCCGGCGGCTACCGCAACGCCGTCATCGTGCACATCGACGACCCGCTGCCCTGGGACGGCACTCCCTTCACCCTGGCGCTGAAGGTGGAGTCCGACGTACTGGAGGTGGTCGGCCTGGACCACAGCGGACGGCGCACCCTCACCCCGCTGGGCCGGCCCGACGCGCTGAGCCCCGCCCGCTCCCGCGTGCTGGCCCGGATGCTGGCCCCCTACCGGATGAGCATGACCACCGAGGTGGTCGAGCCACTGGTCACAGACTTCGAGCTGACCTCCCTGCTGGGCATCGCCAACCTGCACGTCCACGACACCGAGGGGATGTGGGGCGACGCGCGACCGGAGTCACGGCTGGCCGTCCCCATCGGTATCGCGGAGAACGGCGCCCCCCTCGAACTCGACCTCAAGGAGTCCGCGCTGGGCGGGATGGGCCCGCACGGCATGCTCATCGGCGCCACGGGCTCCGGCAAGAGCGAGCTACTGCGCACACTGGTGCTGTCTTTGGCGCTCACCCACTCCCCCGAGACCCTGAACTTCGTCCTCGTCGACTTCAAGGGCGGCGCGACCTTCATCGGCCTGGACAGACTGCGCCACACCTCGGCGCTGATCACCAACCTCGCCGACGAGGTCACCCTCGTCGAGCGCATGCAGGACGCGCTGCACGGCGAGCTGATCCGCCGCCAGGAGCAGCTGCGCGCCGCCGGCAACTTCAGCTCCATCCACGAGTACGAGAAGGCTCGCCAGGCCAATCCGTCGATGGAACCGATGCCCACGCTGTTCGTCGTGGTCGACGAGTTCAGCGAACTGCTGGCCGCACACCGCGACTTCATGGAGCTGTTCGTGATGATCGGACGCCTGGGACGCAGCCTGGGAGTGCACCTGCTGCTGGCCTCCCAGCGCCTGGACGAGGGACGGATCCACCAGTTGGAGAGCCACCTGTCCTACCGGATCGCGCTGCGCACCTTCTCCGCGATCGAGAGCCGCAGCGTCCTGGGCGTTCCCGACGCCCACCGGCTCCCCCCGGCCCCCGGCAACGGGTTCCTCGCGACCGGCACCGACACGCTGACCCGGTTCAAGGCCGCCTACGTCTCCGGCCCCTACCGGGTACGCAGGCGCGACGGGCCCCAGGCCGCCGCGGCGGCCGAGATCGTCCCCTTCCTGTCGAACCACGTCGCCGGCCGCGCCCCCTCCCCCGAGCCCGAACCCGTCGCCGAGGCGGAGGAGGACGAGGACACCGAGAGCCTGCTCGACGTCGCCCTGGAGTGCCTGCACAACGTGGGCCCCCCGGCGCGGCGGGTCTGGCTGCCGCCGCTCGGAGTCCCGCCCACGCTGGACGAACTGCTCACCATGATCGGCCGCCCACTCCCCGACAGCGGCCCGGCGTGGTCGTCCGAGCCGGTGCTGGAGGTCCCGCTCGGCGTCATCGACCGGCCCTTCGAGCAGCTGCGCCTGCCGCTCAAGGCCGAACTACTCGGCGCGGGCGGCAACATCGGCATCGCCGGCGGCCCCCAGAGCGGCAAGAGCACCATGCTGGTCACCCTGGTCTGCGCCCTGGCGCTCACCAACACCCCAGACCAGGTGCAGTTCTACGGGCTCGACTTCGGCGGCGGCGCCCTCCAGGCGCTGACCGGCCTGCCCCACGTGGGCAGCGTGGTCGGGCGGACGGAGACCGACCGCATCAACCGGACCGTGTCGGAGATGACGGAGGTCCTCGCCCACCGCGAGCAGTTCTTCGCCGAGCACGGCATCGACTCGATGGCCACCTACCGGCGGCGCCGCGCCGCCGGGGAGTTCGCCGACGAACGCTACGGCGACGTGTTCCTGGTGATCGACGGCTGGTCCACGATCCGCCAGGACTTCATGGACCTGGTCACCCCGCTGACCCAGATCGCCCAGCGCGGGCTGAGCTACGGCGTGCACCTGGTCGTCGCCTCGCCCCGTTGGGCCGACATCCACTCCGGGACGCGCGACCTGCTGGGCACCCGCTTCGAACTGCGGCTGGGCGACGCCGTCGACTCCACGGTCAACATGCGCAAGGCCCAGACCGTACCGCGGATCGCGGGGCGGGGCCTGACCCTCGACCAGTACCACTTCCTGACCGGCCTTCCGCGCGCCGACGGCGTCGGGGACCCGGTCTCGCTCTCGGTGGGCGTCACCGAGCTGATCGCCCGGGTGGCCGGGGCCTGGAGCGGCCCCGGCGCGCCGCCCGTACGCACCCTGCCGGTCCGTCTGACGGCCGCCGAACTGCCGACGGCCGAACTCACCGAGTTCGGCGGGCTGCGGGTCCCTCTCGGCCTGGAGGGGCGCGGCATGCGCCCGTTCTGGCACGACTTCTCCGCCACCCCGCACCTGCTGGTCGTCGGCGACACCGAGACCGGCAAGACCACGCTTCTGCGCCACATCACCAACGCCATCCGCGAGCACTACGACGTCGCGAGCGCGCGGGTGGTGCTGGTGGACCTGCGCCGCCAGCTCTTCGACGCGGTCCCCAAGGAGCAGCAGCTCGGCTACGCGGTGTCGTCGGAGAGCATGCGCGAGATGATGGGCGCCGCCGCGCACGCCATGAAGGCGCGGTTGCCGGGCCCGGAGATCACCCCCGACCGGCTGCGCCGACGCGACTGGTGGACCGGCCCGGAGCTGTTCATCGTCATCGACGACTACGACCTGGTCTCCGGCCCCAGTGGAGGAAGCCTGCTCGCGCCGATCGTCGAGATGCTCCCGCAGGCCGCCGACATCGGCATGCACCTCATCGTGGCGCGGGCCGCGGGCGGTTTCGGCCGCGCCACCGCCGACCCCGCGATCCGTTCTCTCATCGACAGCAACACGCCCAGCATCATGCTGTCGAGTCCGCCGTCGGAGGGCGTGCTCTTCGGCAACGTGCGCGCCCGGCGCATGCAGCCGGGCCGGGCCGTGTGGATCTCCCGCCGCGATCCGATCCCGGTCCAGCTCGCCATCGCCGAGGTCATGGAGGACGAGGGCTGAGGCGGTGGGGTCGGCACCCGCGCGGCCGCCCCGGCCCCTCCCGCGGGACGAACGCCGTTCGCCGGCTCCGCCGACGGCACGTGGGAACCCGTCCCGGCCATCCGACAACCTACGGAGTGCTCCCATGACCTTGTGGAACAGGACGGCCCTGGCAGCGCGGTGCGCGACCGCCGCCGCGCTGGGCGCCGCCTGTGCCGTGCTGACGGCCGTCCCCGGCCCGCCCGCTGTGGCGGACACCGCGCAGCCGTCCCCGGCAGCCTCACCGGACGGGGCCGCGGAGGCGCAGGCGCTGCCCGCGATCGGCGTCGCACGCGATGGGGAGTGTGTGAACGCCTCGTCGACGGTGGTGGCGGAGGAGCCGTGGACCACACCGCTGCTCGGCCTGCCCCGCGCCTGGGAGCTCTCAGAGGGGGCCGGCGTCACCATCGCCGTCCTCAGTAGCGGGATCGACGCCGACACCGCCGCGGTCGGCCAGGCGCTGACCGGTTCCGGCAGCGACGACTGCCGGGGGTACGGCACCTTCCTGGCCGGGCTGGTCGCGGCCCGCCCACAGGACGGCAGCGGGCTCATGGGCGTCGCTCCGGCCGCGCAGGTGATCGACGTCCCGGTGACCGACGACCAGGGCGCCGCCACGGCGGGCAGCGTCGCCGACGGCATCGACACAGCGGTCGGGGCAGGAGCGCACGTCGTGCTGGTCGGCGCGGCCGTCGCCGGATCCAGCCGCGCACTGGAGACGGCGGTGGACGCCGCCGCCGAGGCCGACGCGCTCGTCGTCGCGCCCGCGACGGTCGCCGTGGACGGCACGTCCTTCCCCGCCTCACCGGCGGACCATCCGGCGGCGGTCAGCGTGGCCGCCGTCGGAGTGGAGGGCGCCCCGGTCTCCGGGTCCCCGGCACTGGACGCCGACGGCGCGGCGGCACGGGTGGACCTCACCGCCCCCGGCGACCTGGTCGTCGGCGTCGGCCCGAGGGGGGACGGCCACTTCGTGGGCTCCGGGGACGTCGTCGCGGCCGGCTTCGTCGCCGGCACCGCGGCCCTGCTGCGCTCCCACGACCCCGATCTTGCGGCAGCCGATGTCCGCGCGCGCCTGCTCGCCACCGCCTACCACTCGCCCCACGGGCCCGGTGACTCGATGCGCGGCAGCGGGCGTGTGGACCCGGTCGGCGCGCTCACCGCCGACCCCGCCGTGTCCAGCGGGGACGCCTCCCCGGGCACGGCGTTCGTGCCCGACCCGGGGCCGGGCGAGGTGTCCATGCCCGCCACGATCGCGGTGGTGGGCGGCTCGGCGGCACTCATCCTCGCCACCGTCGCCGCCGGCGCGCTGATCCCCCGGGGCCGCACACGCGCCTGGCGGGCCGCCCGCCCGGGAGAGCGCTCGGCCCTGGACCCGTCGCCGGAGCGACGGCCCTGACCCACGCCCGGTGGCGCGGCCTTCCACGCGTCGGGGAGCGTGCGGTTCAGCCCGCGATGGCGAAGGGTCCCACGGAGGGGACGGGCACCTTGCTCGCGGCCTCGCGCACGGCGGCGAGCAGCGGTTCGGGGCTGGCTCCGGCCCGGCACAGGGACACGATGTGGCGGCGCGCGGTCTCGCGGACCCCGCGCACCACGATCTGCGGCGTGTTCAGCCCGGTCCAGGCGAGCCGGGGCATGAGCGCCACGCCCAGCCCCGCCTGGACGAGCGCGAAGACGGCGCTGAAGTCGTCCACGGTGTGGACCACGCGCGGCTGGAAGCCGGCCTGGTTGCACGCGGCGGTCACGCAGGAGTGCCAGGCCGTGCCGGGGGCGGACATGATCCAGTCCTGGTCGGCCAGGTCCGCGGCCAGGTCGAGCGAGGTGTGCGCGGCCAGCGGGTGCTGGTAGGGCAGGATCGCGTCGAACAGCTCGACCATCACCGGGTCGGTGCGAAAGTCCGGGTCGCCGTGGGCGGGCAGGTCGGCGGTCGACATGGTCAGGGCGACGTCCAACCGGCCCGAGCGCACCATCTCGGTGCTCTCCTCGGGCTCGGCCTGCACGACCTCGAACGACCACCCCGGGTGGCTGGAGCGCAGGCGCGCCAGGGCGGGCGCGATCAGGTCGCTGATGCCGGTGGAGAAGGAGCCGACGCGGATGACGCCGCGGTCGCCGTCGGCGTACTCGGCGAGGTCGGCGGTGGCGCGCTCCATCTCCGCGAAGATCACGTGTGCCCGCTGGAGCAGGACCCGGGCGGCCCCGGTGAGCAGGAAGCGGCGGCCCTTGCGCTCCACGAGGGGGACCCCGGCCTCCTTGGCCAGGACGGAGAGCTGCTGGGAGACCGCCGAGGGTGTGACGTTGAGCGCCTCCGCCGTGGCCGCCACCGTGTGGTGGTGGTCGAGTGCCTGCAGGAGCTGCAACCGCCGAACGTCGATCATGGTCACCAATTTATGACAGTACGCGCACGTTTCCTTGGCGTTTCGGGCAGTTCGCCCGGGTTCGTCGCGTGATTCCATGCACATCGTCCAACGGCACCCGACAGCACCTCTGACCACGACCAGCACAGGAAAGAATCAACATAATTCTTCGATGCGGATGTCGGGCATCTCTTTCCTCGTGTCGCGCATGTTCTGGGCTGTACCGGAACGTACAGTCGGAATCACAGCTCAACCACGGGTCCGAGCTCATCGGACTCCCGGGGGAGATGATCCCATGCTGGCGGAACGGGTGAGAAGAAAATGCAAACTTCGCTGATGACCAAACCGCGACCGTCTGACGTCGGCGTTCTTGGCTTTCGTTACCTGGGCGCGCACGAGGTGGACGAGCTGGCCGACCTCTGGGGCGCGCTCCACGAACAGCACACCGTGACCGCCCCGCACCTCGCGGACATCATCAGCGCCGTCAGTCTGGACGAGTCCTGGCGGCGCCGCCGGGCCCAGTACATGGCCTGGCTGGCCGACCCCGACACCATGGCCGTCCTCGCCGAGAAGGAGGGCGACCTGGCCGGGTACGCGATGGTGACCATCCGCGAGAACGCCCAGGGCAGCTGGGACCGCGGTGACCGCGTCGCCGTCGTGCAGACCTTCGCCATCGACCCGGAGTACACGGGCACCGGCGTGGGCTCCAAGCTCCTGGAGGAGGTGCGGCGCCAGATCGCCTCGATGGGCATCCGCGACATCGAGTTCTCCGCACTGGCCACCAGCGCCGAGGACATCCGCTTCCTCGAGCAGGAGGGCTTCCGGCCCTTCGTGACCACCATGGTCTGCCGCGTGGACGGCTTCGGCGCGCAGGACTGACCCTGCGCGTCCACGGCCCCGCACTTCGCGCCCCCGCACCACCCGGTGCGGGGGCGCTCGCGTGCGCGGCCCCCTCCCGGACCATGGGCGACGCGCCCGCCCCCCGGCGCACACGAGGTCCGGCCCGCGGCCGGGCACCACGCACCGGTCCGCGGCGTGAGGCGCGGCCTCCCACGCCCCCGCGGGGGTGAACCGCTACGCTCGCCCCGTGGCCACCTCCGACTCCAGCACCTGTACCTTCCCCGGCTGCGACCGGCCGGTCCCGCGCGGCACCTCCCCCGGGCGCCCTCCCCAGTACTGCGACCTGCCCGAGCACACGCGCTGGCGCGCCTGGAAGGAGCGCCAGCGCCAGGCCCAGGAGGCGGAACGGCTCGGTGAGGAGTCGCGGGCGGCCCAGGAGGACCCCGGCAGCGCCGCGCCCGGCACCGCGCCCGCGGCCGAACCCGTCACGGCCGCGCGCTTGCGCGCCGACGACCTGCTCACCCGCTTCGCCGTCCAGAGCGAACAGCTCAGCGCCACGCTGCGCTCGGCCACCGAGGCCTTCACGACCATGACGGACCCGGCCGCCGCCGAGGCGCAGGTCGAGGCCGCACGGCTGGCCGGGGCCCGGCGCGCCGCCGAGGCCGACGCGGCCCGTCTGGAGGCGGAGAACCGGCGCCGGGAGGCCGAGGCCGCCCGCCGCGCCGCCGAGAGCGCCGCCGCCTCCGCCGTGGCCGCCACGCAGGAGGCCGAGCGGATGGCCGAGGAGGCCGTCGAGCGCCGGGACGCCGCCGAGGCCGAACGCGACCGCCGGGCGGCCGAGGCCGAGCGGGCCGGGGCCGAACGCGACGCCGCCGTCGCCGAGGCCAACGCCGGACTGGCCGCCGCGGACCGCCGCGTCGCCGCGACCGAGGAACGTGCGCGCGCGGACCGCGAACGCGACCGGGCCGAGGCCGCCCGGCGGCTCCAGCACGCCAGGGCCGAGGCCGAGCACCTGCGCGCGGAGACCGAGGAGCTGCGGGCCCTGGCCGACCGGTTGCGCGAGGAGGCCGCCTCGCACACCCGTGCCCGCGACGAGGCCGCTCTGTCCGCCGAGCGCGAGGCGGCCCGGGCCGACCGCGCCGAGGCGCGCGCGAGCGAGGCGCTGGACACACTCACCGCCGAGCGCGAGCGCTTCGCCGCCGAGGCCGAACGCGCCCGGCGGCACCACGAGTCCGATCGCGAGGCCGCCGCGGCCGAACGCGAGCGCCTCACCGCCGAGCTCGCACGGTCGGTCGCCGACCGCGAGCGCCTGACCAGCGAACTCGATGCCCAGCGCCGCCACGCCGAGGCCACCCTGGCCGAGGCGCGTGAGGCCGCGGCCGCCCGCCTGGCGGTGGCCGAGCAGGCGCGGATCCGGGCCGAGGAGCGGGCCGGGCGCGCCGGGTCGGACCGCGACACCGGCCCCGCCTCCACCGCCGAGACGACCTAGGACCGGCCATGTGGTCCCCTACCTCCCCGTTCGTCCCGGTCTAGGATGGTGAGCGTGCGAGATCTGGGAACCACTGGTGAAACCGGCCCGATGAGGATGGGCGGCTCCGCCGACGAAGGACCCGAGCGCGTACAGGTGGCGGAGCGCCCCCAGCCCCGGGTCGACCTCAAGGCGGTCTTCGGGTTGGAGTCCGGCCAGTGGGCCTGGACCACGGCCGTGCAGGCCAGCATCGCGATGGCGTTGTCGTTCGGGCTGGCGGCCTGGCTGTTCACCCCGCAACTGGGCACTCTGGCGGCGCTGGGCTCCATGACGGTGCTCTACGAGAAGAAGACGCCCTACGCCTACCGCTCCGCCGCCCTGGCCCTGGTCGGACTCGGGTTCGTGGCCAGCGTGGCCTTCGGTTCGCTGGCCTCGTCGCTGTCGGTGTGGGCCTCGGTCGTCTCCATCGGCCTCACCGCGGGCGTGGCCACCTGGGTGTGCGCGGCCTGGCGCGTGGACAAGCCGGGCCCGCTGTTCTTCGTCCTGGTGGGCGCCATCTCCACCATCGCCCCCGGCGGTTGGACCGACGTCCCCCTGCACGCCGCCCTGGCCGCGCTGGGCGCGGCCGTGGGCTGGGCGGTGTCGATGTCCGGAGCGCCCGTGCGGGCCCGCCACCCGGAGTACCGGGCCGTGTCGGGGGCCTTCAAGCAGCTGGCCGTGCTGCTGCGGGCGGTGGGCCGTCCCGAACTGGACCACGCCCAGCACAAGGCTTCGGTCGCCGTGGCCGAGGCCTGGCGCATCGTCCTGCTGGCCCAGACGCGCGGCTACCGGTCCACACCCGAGGCCGCCCGGCTGCGCGCGCTGCTGCGCTGGGTGTCCGACATCCACCTGGCCACGACCCAGGTGTGCCTGGCCCGGCCCGCGCCCCTGCCCGAGGCGGCCGCCGACTTCGCCGACCGGATGGCCCAGGCCGTCGCCGCCCCCGACCGCGCGCCCGACCCCGACGAACTCGACGAGCTGCGGCGGGGCCTGCGTCCGCGCTCGCTGGAGTCGCGCCTGTACGGGCTGTTGGCCCGCGCCGCCCAGGCGGCCCGTCGCACGGGCGAGGACGCCGACGACGAGCGGACGGACACCCTGCACGACAGCCGGTACCCGGCGCTGTGGGACGCGCTGCGCTTCAGCCTGAGCCCGGAGTCGCTCGTGCGGCCGACCGCGCTGCGGATGTGGATCACCGTGACGGCCGCGGGGGCGTTCGGGCTGTGGCTGGGCCTGGACCACTACTACTGGGTGGCGATCACCGCCACCGCCGTGCTCCAGGGCGGGACCGTGGTGCTGGCCATGAACCGCTCGGTCCAGCGCTCGCTGGGCACGCTGATCGGGGTGCTGGGCGGCGCCTACCTGCTCACGCTCGGCCTTCCCCTGAGCGGTGTGGTGCTGCTGGCCGGGCTGTTCATGGGCCTGACCCAGCTCGTGGTGGGCCGCAACTTCTTCTACGCGTCGATCCTCATCACCCCGATGGCGCTGCTGCTGTCCTACACGGCCGCACCCCAGGAGCTCCAGGAACTGGCCGGGGCGCGGATCATCGACACCCTGGTGGGTTCGGCCTTCGGGCTGGCCGGCGCGCTGCTGTTGTGGCGCAAGGCCTCGGCCACGCGGTTGCCGCAGGCGATCGTCTCGGTGCTGGAGACCGCGCGCGAGTGCATGGTGGCCGTGCTGGACCAGGAGGTCAGCATCGGCCCCGAGCGCCGCTACCGCCTGCGCCGGGACATGCGGGCGGCCCTGGTGAACCTGCGCGGGGTGTACGAGAGCGCGCTGGGGGACGTGCCCCGGGGCTCGTCCACCCAGCCCCTGTGGCCGGTGGTGGTGGCCACCCAGCGCACGGGCTACCTGGCGCTGTCGGCGCTGGCCCTGGACCGGCCCGCGGAGGTCGGCACGATCACCCTGCAGCGGGTCGACCTGGCCCTGCGGGAGCTGATCTCCTCGATGGAGGAGCGCCGCACGCCGCGGCTGGGCGCGCTGCCGCGGCTGACCGCCTACCCGCGGATCAACATGGAGCTGCACGCCCTGTCCAACGCGATGACCAGCGCGGTCGCCCAGGACGAGCGCTCGGCGCGTCTGGAGGCCGAGCGCCGGGCCCAGCGCGAGCGCCGCCGGGCCCAGGGCGACGTCGACGCCGACCTGTGAGCCTCCCCGGCCCCGGCACCCGCCGGGCCGGGGCCGGGGCCGGACACGGCCGCGGAGCCTTCGGAACTCCCCGGGTCAGTCGACGACGGCGAAGGCCCGCACCGGGAAGGCCGCCATGCCGCGGATCTTGGCCGGAACCGCGAAGAACCGGAAGCCGTCCTCGGGCAGCCGGTCGAGCAGGCACAGGTGCGAGACGACCGGGACCCCCGCCGCCAGGAGCACGGCCAGGGCGGGCCGCGCCCCCTCGGCCGAGGGCGAGGTGTCGTCCACGCCCACACCGTCGATACCCACGAGCACCGCGCCTCTCTCCACCAGCGTCTTGGCCGCGAGCTCGGTCAGGTGCGGGTGGCCGTCGCCGCCGTAGGCGTCGGTCCGCCAGTTGCGGTCCCACCCGGTGCGGACCAGCACGGCGCGCCCGCGCAGGTCCAGACCCTTGAAGGCCTCGGGGCCGATCTGGGTGGCGGACGTGGCGTCGACCACGATCCCGGGCAGGTCGGCAACGCGTTCCAGGTCCAGGTCGGCCGAGTCGGCGCCGTCGCGATAGCGGTGCGCGGGCATGTCGACGTAGGTGCCGGTGGCCCCGACCATCTCGACCCGACCGCTGCTCTTGCCCAGGCCCGGTGCGGCGCCGGGTACGGCCGAACCCTCTTCGACCGCCGGTTCCGGGATCCCCGGGTACGTGATCATCCCATCGCTGACTTGGTGGCTGACGTCGACGAGTTTGCCCATGGCTGACGTTCTTCCTCGCTTCGGAGCGCGTGATCAGGACCTCTGACCGGCGCCAAAGGTCTAGACCATGAGCCTATCGCGTGTGTCCCACGTCACGGCAGTGTTCCGGGGAAGGAGATGTGCCGGGCCTCGGCCCGGCCACCCGCGCCGCGACCCCGATAAGCTCGGTGTCGACGGACCACGGATGAGCCCCGGGAGTCCGCATCACCCACGGACCCACCCGAGACGAAGGGGCGAAGCATCGTGACACTGTACGGAGCAGCCAAGGTCGTGGTCGCGCCGGCGAGCCGCCTGGTCTGGCCGCAGCGGGTCGAGGGCGCGCACCACGTCCCCCGCCGGGGCCCGGTCATCCTGGCCGCCAACCACCTGGCGCTGATCGACCCGCTCTTCATCGGCGTCGCCTGCCCCCGCCAGGTCCGCTTCATCGCCAAGCAGGAACTGTTCGACGAGGCCACGCTGCCCAAGCGGGCCCTGACCGCTCTCCTGCGCTCCTTCGGCCAGCTGGCGGTGGACCGCCGCCCCGGCCAGAGCGCCCAGGAGGCGATGGACAACAGCCTGGCGGTCCTCGACAGCGGCGAGGTCTTCGGGATCTTCCCCGAGGGGACGCGCTCCCCCGACGGCCGGCTCTACCGGGGCCAGACCGGGCTGGCGTGGCTGGCGCTGACCTCGGGCGCCCCGGTGGTGCCGGTGGCGCTGGCGGGCACGGAGCGGATCCTGCCGTCCGGGCGCCGGATCCCCTCCCTCAACCGCGTGGGCGTGCGCTTCGGCGAGCCCGTGGACCTGTCGCCGTGGAAGGGCCTGGCGCACAAGGCGCGGCCGCGCCGCGAGGCCACCGACGCCGTCATGTCGGCCATCGCCAAGCTCTCCGGCCAGGAGCAGGTGCCGCGCTTCGCGGCCTCGGTCAAGGCCGAGCTGGAGCAGCGCTAGCGCCCACCGCCGGGCGGGCGGCCGCGCGGTGACGGTGACTTTCCCCACAGTGAAGTCGGGCCTGAATCGTCCGTGACGGAGCGTTGACCCCTGCGTGAGGGTCCGCGCGGGGCCTCCCGGGCAGCCGGAAGCCCGGCGCCACCTGGGAATCCGCCGCGGACACCGGGCGCGGCCCCGATCCGTCCCCCTGGGGTCGGCTCCAGGATTGCCTACCATTATAGTAGGTTTTCCCGGTGGCAGCACCGGATAGATTAGGCAAGCCTTACCAATGGCGTCCGACCCTGGCGCGAAGACTTGGAGCTGTGCGATGACGCGACCACTGCGAGTGGGAATCGTGGGTGCGGGCCCCGCGGGAATCTACGCCGCGGACCTGCTCACCAAGGACGAGACCCTGTCCGCGTGCGGCACGTCCGTCAGCATCGACATCCTCGACAAGCTGCCCGCCCCCTACGGACTGGTCCGCTACGGCGTGGCCCCGGACCACCCGCGGATCAAGCAGATCCAGGGTGCCCTCCACAAGATCCTGGACAAGCCGGAGATCACCTTCTACGGCAACGTCGAGTACGGCGTGGACCTCAAGCTGGAGGACCTGCGCCACCACTACGACGCCGTCATCTTCGCCACCGGCAGCGACCGCGACCGGCCGCTGGACATCCCCGGCGTCGACCTGCCCGGCAGCCACGGCGCCGCCGACTTCGTCTTCTGGTACGACTCCCACCCCGACGTCTCGCCGTCCTGGCACGTCGAGGGCACCAGCGTCGCCGTCATCGGCGCGGGCAACGTCGCCGTCGACGTGGCCCGCATCCTGGCCAAGGACGCCGACGACCTGCTGAGCACCGACATCACCGACAACGTCTACGAGGGCCTGCGCGCCAAGCAGATCACCGACGTCCACGTGTTCGCGCGGCGCGGCATCGCCCAGTGCAAGGCCACCCCGATGGAGCTGCGCGAGCTGGACAAGCAGCCCGGCGTCGAGGTCATCGTCTATCCCGAGGACTTCGAGATGGACGAGGGCAGCCTCCAGGCGTGCGACGAGTCCAACCAGGTCAAGACCAACGTCAAGGTCCTGCAGAACTGGGCCATCCGCGACCCGCGCGGAGCCGAGCGCCGACTGCACCTGCACTTCCTGCACGGCCCCGTCGAGATCCTGGGCGAGGACCGCGTCTCCGGACTGCGCACCGAGCGCATGGAACTGCAGGGCGACGGGTCCGTCCGCGGCACGGGCGAGTACGTCGACCACGAGGTCCAGGCCGTCTACCGCGCCATCGGCTACCTGGGCTCGCCCCTGGCCGACCTGCCCTTCGACGAGGAGCGCGGCGTCGTCCCCAACTCCGAGGGCCGGGTCCTGGACCTGGACGAGGAGCCGGTCGACGGCGTCTACGCCACCGGCTGGATCAAGCGCGGCCCCGTGGGCCTCATCGGTCACACCAAGGGCGACGCCCTGGAGACCGTCACCAACCTGGTGGCCGACCGCGAGTCCTTCACGCCCGCGGCCGAGCCCGACCCGGTCGCCTTCCGGTCCCTGCTCGCCGAGCGCGGCGTGGGCTACACGACCTGGGAGGGCTGGCAGCGGATCGAGGCCAAGGAGGAGGAGCTCGGCGCCGAGCGCGGCCGCAAGCGCCTCAAGCTGCGCACCCGCGAGGAGCAGACCAGCATCGCGCGCCAGGAGTAGTCTCCACCGCGTGTGCTTCCCGGCCGGTCCCGCGCCCCTCTGCGGGACCGGCCTTCTTCTGTTCCCCGGCCGGAGCGCGAATCCACCGTGAGATTGCGCATGCGACTTACCTCCCGGCACAGGAACAACGGCCCGGCCCGATGAGTTAGAGTCACTGTTGGTCGGTGTGGTAGCAAGTGTCCCCCGGGCCTCAACTATTGCCTTCGCGGAATACCGCGTCCGGCGATCACCTTCCGAGGTGGTCGACCGTACGGCCAGGAGCCCCGTTGTGCCCCGCGCCGAGAGGCGACCGCCACGCCGGCCCTCGACCTGATGCCCCACTCCCACCGCGGTGGGAGTGGGGCATTCTGGTATCTCCATGGATCTCTACGAAGGACGGTCAGGCGTGGACGAACGGTCCCCCCGGCAGCCGGATTCCTCCGGGCCGCTCCCCGGTTCGGGTGAGCCCCCGAGACCCGGTACGCGCCCGGAGAATCCCTACCGCATTCCCCGGCCTCCCGAGAGCGCCCGCCCCACCGGCGCCGGAGTGCCCGGCTACGCGACGCATTCCGCGGACCCCGCCCCGTCCGTTCCGAACGCCCCCCAGCAGCCGCAGTCGTGGGAACCGCACCCCGAGGACGACGGCTCCGCCGTGCACCCCGGCGGCCACGGTCCGTACGGCCGGCCCCACGCGCCCGGGGGACAGGACCCCGCAGAGTACGGAACGCCCGGACAGCCCCACGGCTCTGACGCCTACGATGCGCCCGGGCATCCCCACGCGTCCGGCGGAGACGGCGATCCCCGCCAGTACGGACAACCCCACGCGTCCGGCGGGCACGACGCCCCCGGCCCCCACGGACAGCCGCACACGTCCGGCGGGCACGGCGACCCCGAAGACGCGTGGGAGGTTCCCGTCCCGGCCGCGAGCGGCCCCGACGGTGCCCTGTCCCCGCACGAGTCCTGGAGCGCGCCCTCGCCGGACGAGGGCTCCCGGGGCGAGTCCTGGGACGACCCCTACCCCGGCCAGGCCGCCCACCAGGGCGAGACGCCCTACCCCGGCGGCGCTCCCCGGCCCTTCGGCGAGCCCGAGCCGGACCACCGTCCGCGGGAGCACGAGCACGCCGCGGCCGGCGCCCCCGGCCAGCACTCCGACGGCTTCGAGTACCTCTACGGCGGCCCCGGAGGTCCCAACGGTCCCGGAGGGCCCGGAGGCCCCCATGGCCCCGACGGCTTCGGGAACCAGGGCCCCCCGCCCCACCCGCCGGCCCGCAGGTCCCGGCGCGGACTGATCATCGGTGCCGTCGCCGGTGTCGTCGTCCTGGCGCTCGTCGGCGGCGGTGTCTCCTGGTACGTGCTGAACATGCCCGAGCCCGGCGACGCCACGACCGCGTACGCCGCCGCCTGGAACGAGCAGGACTACGAGCGCATGTCCGCCGTCACCACCGGCGACGACCCGGCGGCCATCCTGGGCGGCATCGACACCGGCCTGGGCGTCGAGGGCGTGGACGTCACCGTCGGCGATCCGACCGTCGAGGGCGACTCCGGCTCGGCCACCTACGAGGTGACGGTCTCGCTGGCCAACGCCGACGACTGGGGCTGGGAGGGCGAGCTTCCCCTGGTCCGCCAGGACGGCGAGTGGCTGGTCGAGTTCTCCCCCGAGGCCGCCTACCCCGGCTTGGGAGAGGGCCAGGTCCTGGCCCGCACCACGGTGTGGGGCGAGCGCGGGCAGATCCTGGCCGCCGACGGCACCAGCCTGGACGAGGCCTCCGGATCCCTGCAGATGATCGCGGGCACCCTGGGCGAGGCGACCGAGGAGGACGTCGAGCGGCTCGGCCCGGCCTACAAGGTGGGTGACCTCGTCGGCGCCACCGGGCTCCAGCGCACCTACGAGGAGCAGCTCGCCGGCGAGGCCGCGACGACCATCGTGATGGTCGACGCCGAGCAGGCCGAGGACCCCGACTCGGTGGAGGCCACCGAGGAGAACACGGTCACGACCCTGGACGGCTCCGACGGCGAGGACGTCGTCACCAGCATCGACATGAGCGTGCAGAACGCCGCGGCCAACGCCGTCATCGACTCCAGCGACCACGTGGGCATGGTGGCCCTGCGCCCGTCCACCGGCGAGATCCTCGCCCTGGCCAACGTGCCCGGCGGCTTCAACCGGGCCTTCGAGGGCCAGTACCCGCCGGGGTCGTCGTTCAAGATCGTCACCTACAGCTCGCTGCTGGACAACGGCATGACGCCCGACGCCACGATGAACTGCCCCAAGGAGTACGACCTGGGCGGCTGGAAGTTCGTCAACGCCGGGGACGGCGAGTACGGCGCCCAGACGGTGACCGAGGCGTTCGCGACCTCCTGCAACACCGCACTGGTCGACCAGGTCGGGCAGCGGCTGTCCTCGGACACCCTGCAGGCCAGCGCCGAGCAGTTCGGGATGAACGCGCCGATGGACATCGGCGTGCCCGCCCTGGAGCCGAGCTTCCCGGCCGTGGACAGCGACACCATGCTGGGCGCGCAGAGCATCGGCCAGGGCCAGGTCCTGAGCTCACCGCTGCACATGGCCACGGTGCCCGCCGCGATCGCCGACGGTTCGTGGCGCCACCCGGTGCTGGTGACCGAGCCGGCGGCCGAAGACCTGCCCGAGCCGACGCCCATCGCCAACGCGGAGGCCATCCGGCCGATGATGCGGTCGGTGGTCACCGACGGCACCGCCAAGAACGCCGGGTTCCAGGGCGAGGTGTACGGCAAGACGGGCAGCGCCGAGTTCGGCACGCCCGAGGGCGAGGACGACGAGCTGCCCACCCACGCCTGGATGGTGGGCTACAAGGGTGACGTCGCCTTCGCGATCGTGGTGGAGGGCGGTGGCGGCGGCGGATCCGTGGCCGGCCCGCTGGCCGCCGCGTTCACCAACGCCCTGTGACCCCCGCGGTCGGCGGCGCGCACCAGTGGTGGCGCCGCCGACCGCCGCGGCTGCTCGTCCCCCGGTGACCGTCGCCTAGCCGCCGTCGGCCGGGGCGTTGTCGGCGGGGTCGGCCTCGCCCGGGGCGATCCCGCCGGGCGCGGTGTCCACCGGGTCGTTCGCGGGCGGGTCGCCGGTGGCGGGGTCCGATCCCGCGGGTTCCTGGCCCGGATCCGTGGTCTGCGAGGTACCCGCCGGGCTCGGTGTCGTGGAGGGCTGCGGCGCGCTGGGCGTGAGGACGAACAGCAGGACCAGCAGCCCGGCCGTGACCGCGGCGATCAACGCGCACGCCACCCATGGTTTCCAGCTGTTGAGGCTGGGATCGACGGGAGCGTCAGGATCGTCCGAGCCGAAGGCCTCCAGGCGTCCGGCAAGGACCGGCTCCTCCTCGGAGAGCTGCCGCTCGATCTCCGCGAGGATCCTCCGCTCATGCTCTCTCAGGGACATGGCACCCTCCTCAGCCGCCGGGGGAAGGACTGTCATCACCGGGTGTTGTACAGTCTCCCCCGGCCGGGGCTCAGATATCCAGGAGTCCGCCGGATTTCGGATGCGGATTCGGCCGGTCGGGACCATCGGCCCAGGGACGTTCCAGCATGTAGGAGGCGTGTGTCACCTCCTGGAAGGACCTTGGTCCTCATTGCGGATAGCACTCGACCTCGGAGGCCTTGACCCCCGCCCAGACCGTGTCACCGTGGGTCAGTCCGAGGTCGGCCAGCGCCGCGGGGGTGATGTCGGCGACCAGCGCGGGCGGCCCCGCCAGGTGGACGCGGACCTGGTCGCCGAAGCGCTCGATACCGTCCACCGTCGAACGCCACACGTTGCGCGTACTGCCGTGCGGGTGCTCGGGGTACAGGGCCACCGCACGCGGTGGGAAGGCCACCAGCGCCGGACCCTCGCGGGGTTCCCGCACCGCCACCCGGGCCGGCCCTCCGCCGTGCGCGGAGCCCGCGCCGTGCCCGCCGCTCCGGCCCTCGCCGTCGCGGGCGTCCAGGACGACGGCCTCCCCGTCGCCCCGGCCGCGGAAGAGGTTCAGGCCCACCAGCCGGGCCACGTAGGCGGTGCGCGGCCGGCGGGCCACCTCGGCGGGCGCCCCCTCCTGCACGACCCGGCCCGACTCGATCACCGCGATGCGGTCGGCGAGCACCATGGCCTCCAGCGGGTCGTGGGTGACCAGCACCGTCACTCCGTCGAACCCCGTCAGCAGGCGGCGCAGCCGGGACCGGACCTCGATGCGTGTGCTGGCGTCGAGTGCGGCCATCGGCTCGTCCAGCAGCAGCAGCCTGGGCCGCACCGCCAGGGCACGGGCGAGGGCGACCCGCTGCGCCTGGCCGCCGGAGAGGTGCCGGGGCCGGGTGTGCGCGTACGCGGACAGGTCCATGTGGTCCAGGAGTTCGGCGGCGCGGGCGCGCGCCCCGGCCTTGGGCACGCCCTGGCAGCGCGGCCCGAAGGCGACGTTGTCCAGGGCGCTCATGTGCTCGAAGAGCAGGTAGTCCTGGAAGACCATGCCGATCGGGCGGCCTTCGACGGCGGTGGTGGTCTCGTCGCGGCCGTCGAGTCGCACGTGCCCGCCGGTGAGGGGCACCAGGCCGGCCAGGGCGCGCAGCGCCGAGGACTTGCCCGCGCCGTTGGGCCCCAGCAGCGCCAGGACCTCCCCCGGTTCCGCCGTCAGGGACACGTCGAGGGCGAAACCGCCCAGGCGTGCGCGCAGCACGGCGTCGAGGCCGGGCCCGGGGTCGCCGGCGGGCGCCTCCTCGCTCATCGGGCGTTCACCCACCTCTCGCGCAACGTGGCCAGCACGGCCAGGGACACCAGGAGCAGCACCAGGCTCAGCACGATGGCGGCCTCCGGGTCGCGCTGCATGGCGATGTACACCGCCAGCGGCATGGTCTGGGTGGTGCCGGGGAAGTTCCCGGCGAAGGTGATGGTGGCACCGAACTCGCCCAGCGCCCGCGCCCAGCACAGGGCGGCCCCGGCCGCGATCCCGGGCAGGACCATCGGCAGGGTGACCCGGGCGAAGACCGTGGTGCGGCTGGCGCCCAGGGTGGCGGCGGCCTCCTCGTAGCGGCGGTCGGCCCCGCGCAGAGCGCCCTCGACACTGATGACCAGGAAGGGCATGGCGACGAACACCTGGGCGACGACGACCGCGGCCGGTGTGAAGGGCAGGGTCAGCCCGAACCAGGCGTCCAGGTACCGCCCGACCAGCCCGTTGCGGCCCAGCACCAGCAGCAGTGCGACGCCTCCCACCACGGGCGGGATCACCAGGGGCACGGTCACCAGCGCCCGCACGAGGCGGCGCCCGGGGAAGCGCGTGCGCGCCAGCAGCCAGGCCAGGGGGACGCCGAACAGCAGGGAGACGGCCGTGGCGACACTGGCGGTGGACAGCGACAGCCACAGCGCGGACAGCACCGCGGGGTCGGTGATGCGCGCGCCCATGGTGGACCAGGGGGCGCGGACCAGGAGTCCGGCGAAGGGCAGGACCAGGAAGAGCACCCCGACGACCGCGGGGACGACCAGGATCCAGGGGGTGCGCCCGGCCCGCACGCGCGTGCGGCGCCCGGTGCGTCGGTGCGTGGGCGCGGTCACGGGGTACCGAAGCCCGCGTCGGCCAGGGCGGCCGCGCCGTTCCCGGAGGTGACCGCGTCGACCCAGGCGGCGGCCAGGACGGGGTCGGCCGCACCCGCCGGCACGCCGATCGGGTACTCGTTGACGGCCTCCTCGGCCTCGGGGAACTCCAAGCCCTCGACCCGGCCGCGCGCGGAGTCGACGTCGGTGGCGTAGACCAGGCCGGCGTCCACCTCGCCCAGTTCCACCTTGGTCAGTACCGCGCGCACGTCCTCCTCCAGGGTGACCGGGGTGATCTCCACTCCGGAGGCGTCCATGGCGGTCCGGGTCGCGGCCCCGCACGGCACCTCCTCGGCGCACACGGCGACCTGGACGCCGTCCGCGGCCAGGTCGGCGAACGCCTCGATCCCGGCCGGGTTGTCCGGGGGCACGGCGATGCGCAGGGTGTTGGTGGCGAAGACCAGGCCGTGCGTTCCGTGCTCGGCGGCCCAGTCGGCGTCCAGCCCCTCCCCCTCCACGACCTGCTCCATGGTGGCGGTGTCGGCGGCGGCGAAGACGTCGGCGGGCGCGCCGGAGTTGATCTGCTGGGCCAGTTCGCTGCTGCCCGCGAAGTTGAGGGTGACCCGGGTGCCCGGGTGCGCTCGCTCGAAGTCCGCGGCGATGTCGGTGAAGACGTCGGTGAGGGAGGCCGCGGCCAGGACGGTGAGCTCTCCGCCGGCCCCCTCGCCGGCGCCGCCGTCTCCGGGCCCACCGCAGGCGGTCAGTGCCAGGACGGCGGCGGCGAGCACGGCGACGGGGCCGCGCAGGCGCGTGCGGGACCGGGGGGCGGCCCGCCGGGCGGTCCCGCCGGCGGTCCGGTGGAGGGCGTCACGCATGGCGGTCACCGCCGGTCTCCACGATCACGTTGGTGGACTTCACGACCGCCGTGGCGACGCTGCCCACCTCCAGGCCGAGGTCGTCGGCGGCCTCGCGGCTGAGCAGGGAGACGACCCGGTGCGGCCCGGCCTGGATCTCCACGCTGGCCATGACCTGGTCGCGGACCAGGCTGGTGACCAGGCCCCGGAAGCGGTTGCGTGCCGAGGAGACCAGGCGGCCGGGGTCGGTGTCGGCCCCGGCGCGCATGAACGCCGCCAGCTCCGCTCCGTCCAGGTGCCGACGGCCCGCGGTGTCACGGGTGGCGGGCAGGCGGCCGGAGTCGACCCAGCGCCGCACGGTGTCGGAGCTGACGCCGAGCAGGTCGGCCGCCTCGCTGATCTGATAGGTCGGCATGGCCCGAATCTACCAGTCGCATGTGCCGCCGCACACTGGAGGTTCCGCTGGCATGTGCGAGCCCTTTTTGGCGGAACGCCCAGATGTGCGAGCCCCTCCCCCCGGTCAGCTGCGCGGGTCGGCGACCTCGCTGATCGGGCCCTCGGCGCGGTAGGCGTCCAGGGCGGTGACCACGTACCCGGCGCCGTCCGCCACCGGAGCGGTGTCGGTCAGGGTGTCCTCGCCGGTCACGCCGACCAGGTTCTCCGGCGCGACCGCTGCGCAGTGCGCCTCCTGCGACTCGGGGTCGAGCCCGTCCAGGCCGCCCTCGGGCAGCCGGTAGACGGCGTAGAAGCGGGCGTCGTCGCGGGCCTGCCAGGCGACCTCGACCCGGTCGCCGTCCTCCTGCGCGCTCACGCCCCCGACGGTGCCGGTGAGCAGGCCCTCGTCGGACTCCACACGGGCGGGCAGCGCGGGCCGGGCGTAGTGGGCCCCGCGCAGGTCCTCGACGGCCTCGGCGTTCTCGCGCAGGCTCTTGATGGAGAAGTAGACGTCCCCGGCGACCTGCTCCAGCTCACCTGAGTAGTCGAGCTGGCGGCTCAGCGCGTCCGCCCCGGTCCAGCCGTCCTCGCCGAGGCGGTAGGCGGCCTGGCCGATGTAGAGGTCCACCCCGGTGCCGTCGACCTCGTTCGCCCACCAGTCGGCCAGGGCCTCGTAGTCGGCGTTGTCGAAACCGCGCTCCCAGTACAGCTGCGGGGCGACGTAGTCGACGGTGCCCTCCTGGATCCAGGTGCGGGTGTCGGCGTACTGGGCGTCGTAGGACTCCAGTCCCGAGGTCGGCGAGCCGCTGCCGTCGGTGGAGTCGTTGCGCCAGATGCCGAACGGGGAGACGCCGAAGCTCACCCACGGCTTGGACTGCTCGATCTGGAAGTGCACGTCGCGCATCAGCTGGTCGACGTTGTCGCGGCGCCAGTCGGCCCGTGAGTCGAAGTCGCCGCCGTGCTCCTCCCAGCTGGCGTCGTCGTCGAACTCCTCGCCGTCCTCGGGGTAGGGGTAGAAGAAGTCGTCGAAGTGCACGCCGTCGACCTCGTAGCGGTCGACGACGTCCATGATGACGGCCGTCACCCACTCGCGGACCTCGGGGTTGCCGGGGTCGAGGTAGCCCTCGTCACCGTAGTCGACGAGCCACTCCGGGTTCTCCTGGACCGGGTGGTCCTCGGCGAGGTTCTCGATGTCGGGGTCCTGGAAGCCCACGCGGTAGGGGTTGAACCAGGCGTGCAGTTCCAGTCCCCGCCGGTGGGCCTCCTCGACCGCGTACTCCAGGGGGTCGTAGCCGGGGTCGCCGCCCTGCTCGCCGGTGAGGTAGCGGGCCCAGGGCTCCAGGTCGGACTCGTAGACGGCGTCGGCGGTGGGCCGGGTGTGCAGGAACACGGCGTTGAGCCCCATGTCGACGGCGTCGTCGAGGTAGGCGTCCAGCTCGTCGCGCTGTTCGCGGCCCGAGAGCCCGGGCTCGGAGGGCCAGTCGATGTTGCGCACGGTGGTGAGCCAGGCGCCGCGCATCTGCTGCTTGTCGCCGTCGGTCGCGCACTGGACGGGCGCGGTGCCCACCGCCTCGTCCGCGGTGCCGTCCCCGCCGCCACCGCCGAGCAGGGTGCAGCCGGAGGCCAGGGCGGCGGTCGCGGCGGCGACCGCCGCCCACCGTGCCCTCGTGGTGGGCGGGGTCACCACGCGTGCGACTGATCGCATCAAGACTGCTTCCTCCATGGCCGGGACGCGGCACGCCGGTGGCGGCGCGCCGCGAACCAGAGTAAGGCAAGATGTCAAGTTTCGGACACGATTCCGGCAAACTATGGAAATCAACGCCCTGAGTCGTTTTGAGGTTTTCTGTGCATGGATGCACGTTTCCAGAGCCCGGGGGCGGCCCGGTCGAGCGACGTTCTAGACTCGGTTGCCGTGAACGCCGACCTCAGCCCGCCCGCACTGTACGTCCGTACCGTCGCCCTGCGCTCCGACACCGACAGCCTGGTCCGCCACCTGCCCGCCGGGGCGCCCCTGGCCTGGCTGACCGGCGAGGACGGCCTCGTGGCCTGGGGCCGGGCGGCGCGGCTGGACCTGCCGGGCCGGCCGGACGCCGAAGACCCCACCGACACCTCCCGCTTCACCGACGCGGCGCGCTGGACCGAGGCGCTGGCCGCCAAGGCCGCGGTCGAGGACGAGGTCGGCCTGCCGGGGACGGGCCTGGTCACCTTCGGCACCTTCACCTTCACCCCCTCCTCCGACGGCTCCGCGCTCGTGGTGCCCCGGGTCCTCGTCGGCCGGCGCGAGGGGCGCACCTGGCTGACCACCGTGACCGACGCACCGGGCGTCCACCCGCCGGAGCTGATGTACCCCACCCCCGAGCCCCGCCCGATCGGCCCGCTGGCCTGGAGCGAGGGCTCCCTGGGCCGCGAGGAGTGGAAGTCGGTGGTGGCCGACACCGTCGACCGCATCCGCACCAGCGACATGGACAAGGCGGTCCTGGCCCGCGACGCCGTCGCCGAGGCCGACTCCGCCATCGACGTGCGCACGCTGCTGGAACGGCTGCGCCGGCGCTTCCCCAGCTGCTTCACCTTCTCCGTGGACGGCATGGTGGGCGCCACCCCCGAACTGCTGCTGCGCCTGGAGGGCGACCGGTTCACCTCACTCGTCCTGGCCGGAACCCGCCCGCGCGGGGAGGACCCGGCCTCCGACGGCCGGCTGGCCGAGGACCTGATGTCCTCCGCCAAGGACGTGGAGGAGCACGGACTGGCCGTGGACTCGCTGCGCACGGCCCTGGCGCCGCTGAGCGAGGAGCTGTCCGTCCCCGCCTGGCCGCACCTGCTGCAGCTGGCCAACGTCCAGCACCTGGCCACCCGCGCCCACGCGCGCCTGTCCCCCGGTGTGTCGGCGCTGGACGCGGTGGCGGCCCTGCACCCCACGGCGGCGGTCGGCGGAACACCCACGGCGGCGGCGATGCGGCTCATCGCCGAGGTGGAGGGCATGGACCGGGTCGGCTACGCCGGGCCGGTGGGCTGGCTCGACGGCGCGGGCAACGCCGAGTGGGGCATCGCGCTGCGCTCGGCGCGCGTGGAGGGCGCACGGGCCCGCCTCTTCGCCGGATGCGGCATCGTGGCCGGGTCCGTACCGGAGTCGGAGGCGGCCGAGACCGAGTCGAAGTTCCGGGTCATGCGCGAGGCGCTCACCGATCCGGCCGGCTGAGCGCGCACTTCCTGTCACGCGACCGAAATCCGGCGCCGCTAGCCTCACGCCATGCGCATCGAACACGTCCGCTGGGACGACCCCGACGCCGAGGCCCTGCGCGCCCTGCAACGCGCCGAGATCGCCGAGCGCTACGGCACCCCCGACTCCGAACCCGGCACCGCGCCCTCGGCCGGGGACATCGACCTGTTCGTCGTGGCCCGCGACGGCGACGGCACCGCGGTGGGCTGCGGCGGCCTGCGCCGACTGGACAAGGACACCGGCGAGGTCAAGCGCATGTACGTGCGCTCCGAACGGCGCGGCTCGGGCGCCGCGCCCCTGATCCTGGCGGCGCTGGAGGACTGGGCGCGCGAGCGGGGGTGGAAGGCGCTGCGCCTGGAGACCGGCGACCGCCAGCCCGACGCGGTGCGCTTCTACACCCGGTCCGGCTACGCGCCGATCCCCTCCTTCGGCGCCTACGCCGACGAGCCCTCGTCACTGTGCTTCGAGCGCGTCCTGTGACCGCCGCCCTCCCTGGAGGGCTCGTGTGCGGGCACACTCAGGTCGGCGCGGGGCCGTGTACGGGCCGGCGCGGGCACACGAGAGGGCCGGCTCCGGGCGTGTGACCCTCACGCCCGGGGCCGGCCCGGAGGCGGGCCCGGTGGA
Source organism: Nocardiopsis aegyptia (assembly GCF_013410755.1). GTDB lineage: Bacteria > Actinomycetota > Actinomycetes > Streptosporangiales > Streptosporangiaceae > Nocardiopsis > Nocardiopsis aegyptia. Next base: position 6,473,571 of record NZ_JACCFS010000001.1, on the reverse strand, counting down.
AGCCGCCGGGGCCAGGAGCGGCAGGGCGATGATCCACCGGACACGCACGGTGCGTCCCGTGCCCCGCACGGGACGCACCGGCTCGGGTCGGGCGCCTACTGGCCGACGTCGCGGCCGGCCTTGTGCCAGATGCAGGCCACGGACGGGCGCGGGAAGTCACCGTCGGGCCAGGTGCTGGTGGGCGACTCGAAGGTGCCGTCGTCGCCCGGGTGCTGCGGGGCGATGAAGACGGTCTTGTTGTCCTCGGTGATGAAGGGGCCGCAGGCCTCGGCGCGGTGCGGCACCGTGGCGAAGGTCTTCAGTTCACCGCGGAAGCGGCCCTCGACCGGCATGACGTGCAGGGCGTCGGCCGTGTCCAGCGAGCCGGGCTGGCCGTCGGTGGAGATCCACAGGTTGCCGTGCTTGTCGAAGGCCAGGTTGTCCGGCGCCGAGATCGGCATGACCTTGGACTTGTCGAAACCCGCGTAGTAGGTGTCGTCGTTCTCCGGGTCGCCGCACACCAGCGGCACGTTCCAGCCGAACGTGGTGGCCGCGTTGTCCTCGCCGTCCTCGACGATCTCCAGGATGTGGCCGTAGCGGTTGGGGCCGCGCGGGTTGGGCTCGTCGGCCTGGCCGGGCTCGCGGGCGGAGTTGTTGGTCAGGGCGCAGTACACCTTGCCGGTGACCGGGCTGGGCTCGAAGTCCTCGGGGCGGTCCATCTTGGTGGCGCCCGCGGCGTCGGCGGCCAGACGGGTGTACACCAGCACCTCGGCGACACTGAAGCCGTCCACGAAGCTCTCGGTGGCGTTGCACAGGGCGATCCACTCGCCGGTGCCGTCGAACTCGCCGTCGGAGGGCAGGGCGCCGGAGCCGTCGATCTCCTCGGCGGGGCTGTTGCCGGAGAGCTTGGCGACGTAGAGCGTGCCCGAGTCGAGCAGGGTCATGTTGTGCCGGCGCGAACCCTCGACGTACTGCCCGTCGCTGACGAACTTGTACATGTAGTCGAAGCGCTCGTCGTCGCCCAGGTAGACCACGACCCGGTCGTCGGCGGCCAGGATGGTGTTGGCGGCCTCGTGCTTGAAGCGTCCCAGCATGGTGCGCTTGACCGGCGCGGACTCGGGGTCGAGGGGGTCGATCTCGACGACGTAGCCGAAGCGGTTGGCCTCGTTGGGGTGCTTGGACAGGTCGAAGCGCTCCTCGACCCGGTCCCAGCGGCGGCTGGAGGCGCCGGTGCCGAGCCCGTACCGGTTGGTCTCGGCGGTGCCGGGCGCGTTGCCGAAGTACTGGTTGAAGTTCTCCTCGGCGCTGAGGAAGGTGCCCCAGGGCGTCATCCCGCCGGAGCAGTTGTTGAGCATGCCCAGGACCTCGGTACCCGTGGGGTCGGCCTCGGTCTTGAGCAGGTCGTGCCCGGCGGCGGGACCGGAGAGGACGAAGGGGGTGGAGGTGTGGATGCGCCGGTTGAAGGCGCGCTCGCCCTCGGAGAGCTTCCACTGCCCGCTGCGCCCGACCCGCTCGATCTCCACCAGGGAGCCGCCGTGCGCGGCCATGGTGACGCGGATCTGCTCGGGGTCGGCGTCGGCGCCCCCGGTGTACCCGGCGAACATGATGCGCTCGTTGGTGTACTCGTGGTTCACCCACAGCAGGCCGTGGTCGTCGTCGAGCAGGTGGAAGCCGACGTAGTCGCAGTTGTAGCCGAACTGCTGGGCCTGGGCCTCGGCGGTCAGGTTGTCGATGTCGAACTCGGGGGCGCCGGGCAGGACGGGGTCGCCCCAGCGGACGATGACGTGCTGCTCGTAGCCGCGGGGGACGGTGAGCGCGTCGTCGTTGTTGGGCAGCACGTTGCGGAAGGTGAGGCGGGGCGCGGGGTGGGGGCGGTTCGGTCCGCGGTCGGCCATGGCCGGGGAGAGGGCCGACAGTCCGAGCGCGCCCGCTCCGGCGGTCACCGCACCGGTGCGGAGTGCGGCACGGCGGGAGAGCGCCTTCTGGAAGATGTCACCGAAGTAGGCGTTGCCGCTGGTGTTGGGAGCCGGGTGGAAACAGGCGTCGCCGCAGCGGTAGTGGCAGGTCGCGCGGGATCGGCCACCACCGACCTGGCCGAGGAGCGGCAGGAGGCGACGTTGGGGCGCGGATTCGGGCACGCGGTACTCCTTGGGGATCGTGACTGCTCCCACGCGCCCACCGGGTACGGGTGGCCGGGTCAGGGCGTGCGGGTGATCGGCCGGTAGAGGGTTCCACCAGCCGATCCTGACCTTGGCCGAGGTTTCACACGCAGGGGTGAAACCAGGGTGAACGCACCGACAACTCCGACACATCCCTCACAAGGTGACACGTCATTGCCGCCTGAGCACTCACCGTCGCCCTTGATCGCGATGATGACGCGCCCGTGCCCCCGACGCCAGACCCCACGCCCGTATTCGCTCATCACCGTGCCCGCCGCGCCCGCCGGACGCCGTGCTGCCCCACCGTCGGGCTTCGGGCGCCGCGGGGCCGGCGCTGCCCGGCGGACGCCCGCTAGCGCCCGCTAGCGGTGCTGCGGCCCACAGGCACGACGAGGGGGCCGCCGGTGACCGGGTCGGGCACGACGACGGCGTCCAGGTCGAAGGCGGCGCGCAGCAGGTCGGGGGTGAGCACCTCCGCCGGGGGCCCGCCGGCCAGGACCTGTCCGTCGCGCATCGCGATCACGGTGTCGGCGTAGCGGGCGGCCAGGTTGAGGTCGTGCAGCACCATGACGATGGTGCGCCCGCCCTGCCGGTGCAGGTCCTGGACCAGGTCCAGAACGTCGACCTGGTGGACCAGGTCCAGGAACGTGGTGGGCTCGTCCAGCAGCAGCAGGTCGGTGCCCTGCGCCAGCACCATCGAGATCCACGCGCGCTGGCGCTGGCCGCCGGACAGCTCCTGGAGCGGGGCCTCGGCCAGCTCCAGCAGCCCGGTCTGTTCCAGGGCCCGCGCCACCGCCTCCTGGTCGTCGCCGGACCACTGCCGGTACCAGCGCTGGGCAGGGTGGCGGCCCCGGGCGACCAGGTCGGCGACGGTGAGCCCGTCGGGGGCGGTGGGCTGCTGCGGCAGGACCCCGAGGATCTGGGCGACCTCCCGGGTGGGGGCGCGGTGGATGTCGCGGCCGTCCAGCTCCACCAGGCCCGCGCGCGGGCGCATCAGCCGGCCCAGGGCGCGCAGCAGCGTGGACTTCCCGCACCCGTTCGGCCCGATGACGCACGTGATGGTGCCGTCCAGGATGTCGGCGTCCAGGTCCCGCACGACCGTGTGGTCGTCGTAGGCCAGGGTCAGCCCCCTGGCGGAGAGCCGGGCCGGCGCGCGGTCGGCCGCCGAGCCCGGGACGGCGCTGGTGGGTGAGGTGGTCAAGCCTGGGCCTTTCGGTTGCCGCGGACGAGCAGGTAGATCAGGTAGAGGGCGCCCAGACAGCCGGTGACCACCCCGACGGGCAGCTGGATGGTGCCCAACAGGTTGCGGGCCAGCAGGTCGGCGCCGCAGGTGAGGGCGGCGCCCACCAGGGCGGAGAGCAGCACCGGCGGCCGGGAGGCGCGGGCCAGCCGCAGCGCGATCTGAGGGCAGGCCAGGGACACGAACAGGATGGGCCCGGCGGCCGAGGTCCCGAAGGCCGCCAGCAGCACGGCCAGGACGAGCAGCCCGGTCCGGGCCCGCTCCAGCGGCAGGCCCAGCCCGCGCGCCACGTCGTCGCCGTAGGACAGCGCGTCCAGGGTGCGGGCGGCGACCAGGCAGGCGGGCAGCAGGACCGCCAGGGCCACGGCCACGGGCAGGGCGTTCTCCCACGTGCGTCCGGACAGGCTGCCCGCGATCCACACCATGGCGCGGCCGGTGTCGGTGACCTCGCCGAGCGTGAGCAGCCACAGGGTGACGTTCATCAGGACCGCGGACAGGCCCACGCCCACCAGCAGCAGCCGGTAGCCGTCGATGCCGCCGCGCCAGGCCAGGAGGTAGCAGAGCACGCCCGAGGCCAGGCCGCCCGCCAGGGCCACGGCGGGGACCCCGAGCGCGGCCAGGGGGCCGCTGATGATCCCGTAGCTGCCCGCGGACGCCATGACCGCCACCACGGCCGCGCTCGCCCCGTGGGTGACGCCGAGCAGGTCGGGGCTGGCCAGCGGGTTGCGCATGATGGTCTGGGTGATGGCCCCGGCGGCGGCCAGCGCCGCTCCGGTGAGCAGCCCCACCACCACGCGCGGCATGCGTACGCGCCAGAACGTGAAGTAGTGCTCGTAGTCGGTGCCGATGAAGTGCGCCCAGACCTGCCCGGTCGAGAGCGGTGTCCGCCCGACCATGAGGTTGAACCCCACGAGCGCGGCCGTGACCAGGGCCACGACCGCGGCGGCCACGACCGGCCGGGTCCGCCAGGGCAGCGCCACGGGGCCCAGGCGCAGCCCCCGGTACCGGCGCCGCAGCCGGGCCCGCGCGCGCTCGCGTTCGTCGGTGGTGAGCGTGGCGGTCATAGGGAGAGCAGCCTCCGGCGGCGGACGACGTAGATGAAGAACGGGGCACCGAGCAGGGCCAGGACCACGCCGACCTGGAGCTCACCGGGCGGGGCGAGGAAACGGCCGAGCACGTCGGCGCCCAGCAGGAGGATCGCGCCCATGAGCGCGGAGTAGGGCAGCAGCCACCGGTGGTCGGAACCCACCACGCCGCGGGCCACGTGCGGCACCACGAGCCCGACGAAGGCGATCGGCCCGCACGCGGCCACGGTGGCGCCGGTGAGCAGGGTGATGGCGGCCAGGCCCACCACGCGGGCCACGCCGACGCGGTGCCCGAGCGCGCGGGCGGTGTCCTCGCCCAGGGCCAGGGCGTTGAGCGCGCCCGCGTTGGCCAGGGCCAGCAGTGTGCCCGCGGCGACGAAGGGCAGCATCTGGACGATGACCTCGGGGTCGCGCCCGACCAGGGACCCGACCCGCCAGAACCGGAAGTTGTCCATGGTGGCCTGGTCGAGCAGCACGAGCCCCGAGACCAGCGAGTAGCACAGCCAGCTGACGGCGGTCCCGGCCAGCGCCAGGGTGATGGGTGTGGGGCCCCGTCCCGGGACGGACCCGATGGCGTAGACGACCACGGCGGCCGCCCCGGCTCCGGCGAAGGCGAGCAGGGCCTGGGTCCGCAGGTCGGTGATGCCGGCCAGCGCGATCCCCAGCACGACCACCAGCGCGGCGCCGAAGGTGACGCCGAGGATGCTGGGGTCGCCGAGCGGGTTGCGGGTGTGGCCCTGCATGAGCGCACCGCCCAGACCGAGGCTGATCCCGGCGAGCAGGCCCAACGCGGTGCGGGGCAGTCGGATGTCGTGGACGATGATGTCGGCCTCGGCGCCGGCGGTCGCGGTGAGCGCCAGCCACACCGTGTCGGGGGTCAGGGCGCGTGCGCCCACCAGGACGCTGGCCAGGGCGGTCAGGACCAGCACGAGCGCGAGCGCGGCCAGACCGGCCAGCCGGCGGGCACGGCGGGCGCCGATGACACCGGTGCGGTCGGCGGCGCCGCCGGTACCGGAGCGGCCGGAGGGGGCCGACACGGGGCTCGGGGGCGGCCCGCTGGTGTCGTGCACCGAGGTCTCCCATCATGACGAAGGCCAGGACAACCCGGGTTAGGTTTGCCTAGCCACACTTGGATGATCTAAGTTTGCCACGTCTTGACCAGGAACAACACATCCGGGTCATGTCCCCCCGCTTTCCCGGATCGTCCCCTACCGATGGAGTACCCGATGAACGCCTGGACCCCGCTACGCCGCGTCGGCCTTCCCACCGTCGCGACCGCGGCGACCGTCGTCCTGCTCACCGCCTGCGGGGCGGCCGGCCCGGCGGAGGACACCGCCGCCACCGACGGCGAGGCCACCGGGAACTACCCGCTGACGGTCGAACACCGGATGGGCGAGACCGAGATCCCGACCGCGCCCCAGCGCGTGCTGCCGCTGGACTCCGCCTACGTGGACTCCACCCTGGCCCTGGGCGGCAACGTCGTCGGCTACACCACCTTCGCCGAGGACGTCACCTCGCTGCCGGACTACCTCCTGGACAGCGAGTGGAACACCGGCACCGCCGACGAGGCCGAGCCGGTGGGCCTGCTGTGGGACCTGGACCCGGAACTGGTCGCCGGCACCGAGCCCGACCTCATCCTGTCCGCCGAGGTCCGCCACGGCGACGACCACGACCAGTTCTCCGAGATCGCTCCCACGGTCATGTCCGAGACCACCGGCGCGACCTGGAAGGAGAACCTGGAGCTGACCGCCCGGGCCCTCGACGCCCAGGAGCAGGCCGACACCCTGCTGGCCGAGTACGAGGAGCGCGCCGCCGCCATCGGAGCGCAGGTCATCGAGGCCAACGGCGGCGAGTCCCCGACCGTGTCGATCGTCCGCTTCGCCGGTGACGAGGAGGGCGTGCGCCTGTACACGCCGCGCTCCTACATCGGCGTGATCCTGGAGGACATGGGCCTGGAGCCCGCCCCGGGCGTGGACACCGAGTCCGAGGACATCGTCACCTACCACAGCCAGGAGCGCCTGCTCGACCTGGACGCCGACCGGATCTTCGTGGCCACCTACGACGACGGCGGCACCACCGGGGTGGAGGAGGACAAGGCCGAGTACCAGTCGAGCCCGCTGTGGGGCGAGCTGGAGGGCGAGATCACCGAGGTCGACGACGAGTACTGGATCTCCGGTGTGGGCCTGATCGCCGCCCACCGGACCCTGGACGACATGGCCGAGATCTTCGGCGTCGACGCCCAGCGCTGACCCGGCGCGCCGACCCGACCGCCTTCGGAGCCCGGTGCCGCCCACGGCACCGGTCCGGGCCCCGCTCTCCTCCCCCGGCTCCCCCGGTGGCCTACTCCCGGGGACCGACGTCCACCGCCGGGGGCGCCCCCTCGCTGTCCGCGCCCAGGCCCGCGAGCAGGCGCAGCCCGTCCTCGGCCGGGCCGCCGGGGGACGCGGACAGCACGATCAGCTCCATGCCCGACTCGTCGGGCAGCGCGAAGTTCTCCTGGTGCAGCTCCAGCAGCCCGACCAGCGGGTGCTGGTAGGCCTTGCGCCCGTGGGCGCGGGCACGCACGTCCGCACGGGCCCACAGGCGGCAGAAGCGCTCGCTGCGCATCGACAGCTCACCGATGAGCGAGGCCAGGCGGGGGTCGTCGGGATACCGTCCGGCGGCCAGGCGCAGGTGCCCGACCACGTCCAGCGTGCAGGACTCCCAGTCCGCGTAGAGGCCGCGCTCGGGCTCGTCCAGGAACAGGTGCCGGGCGGTGTTCAGCCCCGGCACCGGCCGGCCGTAGAGCAGTCCCGCGAGGCGGTTACCGGCGAGCACGTCCAGACGGTGGTTCATGATCAGCGCGGGCGCGTCGGCCACCAGGTCCAGGACCCGCAGCAGCTCCGGCCGGACCCGCCCGCCCGGCGCCTTCGCCCGGCGCCGGCGCTGGCGGGCGAGCCGGTGCAGGTGACCGCGCTCGGTCCCGTCCAGGCCGAGGACGCGGGCGAGCGCGTCCAGGACCTGCTCCGAGGGCTGGGTCGCGCGGCCCTGCTCCAGGCGCACGTAGTAGTCGACGCTGACCCCCGACAGGTGCGCGACCTCCTCCCGGCGCAGCCCCTCGACCCGGCGGCGGCTGTCGACGGGAATGCCGACGGCCGCCGGATCGACCCGGGAGCGCCGGGTCCGCAGGAAGCCCGCGAGATCGTCCATGCCCCCAGTATGGCCGCGCCCGCGCCCGCGAGGGTGGCCCTGGCGATACCAGGAAGTCCCGTCCGACGGACACCGCGCCCCTGAACGCCGGCCGCCGCGGCGGCCAGGATCGAAGCAGTCGATCCCAAGGAGTTCCCGTGAAGACGCTCATCGTCCACGCCCACCCGGAGCCGGAGTCGCTCAACAGCGCGCTGAAGGACCTCGCGGTGTCCACGTTGGAGAACGCCGGGCACCAGGTGCGGGTGAGCGACCTGTACGCGATGGGCTGGAAGGCGGTCGCCGACGCCGCCGACTACGGCCCCGCCGCCTCGCACCCGCTCAGGCTCGCCCAGGACTCGGGCCGGGCCTTCGACGCCGGCACGCTCACCCCCGACGTCCGCGCCGAGCAGGAGAAGCTGCTGTGGGCCGACACCCTCATCCTGCAGTTCCCGCTGTGGTGGTACACGATGCCCGCGATCCTCAAGGGCTGGGTGGACCGCGTGTTCACCTACCACTTCGCCTACGGGGTCGGCGAGCACAGCGACACCCGGTACGGCGACCGCTTCGGCGAGGGCACCCTCGCCGGCCGGCGGGCCCTGCTCTCGGTCACCGCCGGCGGCCCCGAGTCGCACTACGCCGCCCGCGGGATCAACGGCCCCATGGACGACCTGCTCTTCCCGATCCACCACGGCGTCCTCTACCACCCGGGCATGGACGTGCTGCCGCCGTTCGTGCTCTACAGCACCGACCGGATGACGGCCGAGGACTACCCCGACGTCGCCAAGGCCTGGGAGCAGCGCCTGCTCACCCTGGACACGACCGAGCCGATCCCGTTCCGGCCGCAGAACGCCGGTGACTACGAGATCCCCTCACTCCACCTGAAGGAGGGGCTGGAGCCCGCCGGCCGCACGGGCTTCGGCCTCCACGTGCGCGGCTAGCCGCCGATACGGGCCGACCTCGGGGCATCGTCGGAGGTCGTCACGGAACCGGCTCTGGTCCACCGCTCCCGTTGTCGGCCGGTGGGTCGGTCGCCGAGGCGGCGGTGTGGGTTCATGCGGGGTCGGTGGTGGGCGCTCGGCGGGGGGAGGCGGTGCCCCCGGTCGGAGAGCGGTATCCGGCAACGCTGCCAGGGCGGTTGTTCCACCAGGTGAGGAGGTCTTCGAGGTAGAACTTGGCCCGCGTGTGCGGGGGAAGACGGTCAGGGCGGTATCCCTCGATGGTGTCGGGCAGGGCGTCGGGGGTCTTGCGTTTGTACTGGGAGACGGTGCTGCGGTTGACACCGATGAGGGTGGCGAAGCGGCCGAGGGTGACTTCGGCTCGGGGGTCGTGGCCGGGCAGGTCGACGGGCTCGGGGTGTTGGTAGCGGATGAGGGTGCGGGTGGATTCCGGGCGCGGAAAGTTCTCGGCCTGGTAGGGGAGTTGGCGTAGGGCGTAGCTTTCGCTGAGGCCGTGTTGTCGGGCCCATTGGGCGAGGGTGACCAGATGGGTGGGTTCGTCGGGTGAGCGCATCGGGTTGTCCGTGGGTAGGCTGGCAGGGTCTCTTGCTCGCTGTTGCGAGTGCGGGGATTTCGCGGGACGGCCCGGGGTGCCGCCCCGTTTTCGGGGCCCCTCAAGGGGACTCGGGCCGTCCTCTTCGTTTCTTCCAGCGCTACTCATCGTCTTACCTCATCCTGGCGGTCCAGTGCCGTGGCATTGTCGGCCGGATACGTTCGCGGCCCCGCCAGGCGGACCCCGCCCCACTCCCCCTCCCGGGAAGCGGTGCCTAGCCGCGGGAGCCGACCGGGCCGTGCGCGAGGAGGCGGCAGCTCGTGAACGCCGCCCAGGTGATCCCGGGCAGGACCTCCTCGCGCATCCGCTCCAGGGTCGCCGGCCCGCGGGCGATCGACACGGCCGCGGTGATCCCCGCGGCCGCCAGCTCCTCCCGCGGGACCGAGACGCTGCCGGCGATGACCACGACGGGCCGGTCGGCGGGCGTGAGCCGGCGCACGGCGTCGACCACCTTGCCCGCCATCGACTGGCCGTCGAAGGACCCCTCACCGGTCAGGACCAGGTCGGCCCGGGAGAGCAGCTCCTCGGCGCCCAGCACGTCGGCGACCATCCGCGAGCCGGGCACCAGCTCGGCGCCCAGCAGCGCCGCCAGCGGCGCGGGCAGCCCTCCGGCGGCTCCCGCCCCCGACATCTCGCGCACGTCGGTCCCGCCCGCCCGCACGAGCACGTCGGCCAGGCGGCCCAGCCCGGCGTCGAGCACGCGCACGTCCTCCGGTGTGGCGCCCTTCTGCGGTCCGAAGACGGCCGCCGCGCCCCGCTCGCCGACCAGGGGGTTGGTGACGTCGCAGGCGATCCGCCAGCGCACCGAACGGGCGCGCTCGTCGAGGCCGGACAGGTCCAGGCGGTCCAGGTCGGACAGGCTCCCGCCGCCGTCGGGCAGTTCGGAGCCGTCGCGGTCCAGGAGCCGCGCCCCCAGGGCCGCGAGCAGACCGGTGCCGCCGTCGGTGGTGGCCGATCCGCCGATGCACAGCAGGATCTCCTCCACGCCCGCGTCGAGCAGCGCCCCCACCAGCGGGCCCACGCCCCGGGTGCTCGCGGTCAGCGGCCGCAGTGGCACGTCGTTGACCAGGGGCAGCCCGTTGGCCTCCGCGGCCTCGATGACGCCGGTCCGGCCGTCGGGGGAGAGCCCGTAGCGGGCGCGCACGGGCCGGCCGAGCGCGTCGGTGGTCTCCACGGTGCGCGCGTCGCTCCCCCAGGCGCCCAGCAGTGCGTCGAGGGTGCCCTCGCCGCCGTCGGCGAACGGCAGGACGTCGATGTCGGCCTTCATGCCCAGGCCGGTGAAGGCCTCCTCGGCCCCCTGGGCCATCGCGGCCGCCACCTCCACGGCGTGGGCGCTGCCCTTGAAGGAGTCCGGGACGACGGCGACGCGGACACGGGGTGCGTCGTCGGTGGTGTGCGGTGCGTGCGACATGCAGCCGATCCTAGACATCCGAGCCGTGCGTTTCGACGGTGATCCGCCCAGGTTTCCTGGGGATTCCCGCTCACTCCCTGTGCGAACCGCCCAGTGCGTCGCGTGCGTACATCGCCATCTGCAGCGTGGTCAGGTGGTCGGGGCGGCGCGGGTCGAACCCGGTCACCGCCCGGATGCGCTCCACCCGCTGGAGCAGGGTGTTGCGGTGGACGTAGAGCGCGTCGGCCGCCGCCTGCAGGGAGGTCGTGGAGGCCACGGCGAGGACGGTGCGGCGCTGCGCCCCGTTCAGCAGGACGACGTGCCCCGCCAGGTGGGCGAGGCTGCGCGCGGGCAGGTGGGCGACGGCAACGGCGATCGCCCGCGACCACGGGCCGGGGTCGGCCAGGGCGGGGATCAGGCCGGCGTACCGGCACAGCGCCCGCGACTCCTCCGCGTGGGCGAGCAGCACGTCGACGTCGCCAGTGGGCTCGGTCCGGGTGTGGCGGCCGTCCTCGGGCAGGCCCAGCGCGCCGGGCGCCGGCACCGCACCGGTCCCCACCGTCCACAGGGCGCCGTGCAGGACGGCCGCCCGGTGCCCGGCGTCGGCGTTGATCCGCGCCACGGCCGTCTCGGACGGCTCCGGCGGGGCCGCGGAGCCGTCCGGGCGCGGCTCCGCGGCCGTCCACAGGGCCAGCGACCAGGGCGGAGCCAGTCCGGCGGCGGCCAGCCTGGCCCGGGCGGCCCCGGGTTCGGCGGTGCCCGAGCCCAGAGCCGCGATCAGGTCGCGGGCCTCGGTGTGGCGCCGGGTGACCGCGTCCTGGTCGCGGCTCTGGGCGACCAGCAGCTGCACGGTCAGCGCCACGACCCGGGCCAGCGGCGCGACCTCGTGGGGGTCTCCCGTGACGCCGACGACCCCGCACAGCTCGCCGTCGACGACCAGGGGTTCGTTGGCGCCGGGCCGGTCGGAGCTCTCCCGCCCGTGGGTGGTCACCAGCACGCCGCGCCCCTCGGCGATCACCCGCTGGGCGCCCCGGTGCAGGGTGCCGATCCGCGCGGGGTCCAGGCAGGCGATGATGGTGCCGTGCTCGTCCATCACGTTGATGTTGTGGCTGATCGTCGGGGCGATGAGGTCGACCACGCGCTGGGCGATCTCACCGCTCAGCGGGGCCCGACGCGGGTGTTCGGCCATGGGGCCCAGGATAGGCCCGTGCGCCCGCGGCGCCCGCCGACGTGCCGGTCCGGCTGTCACGGCGGGGGTACGCCGTTCACAGCCTCCTGGGGAAGCGCAGCGTACCGCCCTCGTCGGCCACCTCCACGTCGGCGAAGTCGAACGCCGGGGAGGTCACGCACGTGGACAGGTTCTCCTCGCCGGTCAGCAGACGTGAGGTCTGCCAGGTGTTCGACGGCACCAGCACCTGCAGGTTCTGGCCGGCCTCGATGTGCGGCCCCAGGGTGAGGCGCTGCTCGACCTCCGGCTCGGGCCCCGTGCCCCCGAGCTCGATGAGCACCGGGCCGCCGCGGTCGAAGGACCACAACTGGGCCGAGCGCAGCCGGTGCCACCGGCACCGGTCGCCCCGGTTGAGCAGGAACTGCAGACCCGAGGCCGTCTCGCGCGGACCGTCGTAGCCCTCCGGGTGCACGGTCACCCCGCTGCGCCAGGTGACCTTGAACCATCCGCCCTCCGGGTGCGGGAACAGGTCCAGCGCCTCGGCCGTGGGGCCGCGCTGGTCGACCGCGGTGAACACCCCCGGCGGTTCGCGGCGCAGGTAGCGCACACCCACCACGGCCTCACGCGGAATCGGACCGTAGATGTGCGGGAAGAGCACCGACTCGTCCACGCCCTCCAGCACACCCTGCCCCGCCGCGGGCGCCGCCGGTTCCCAGCGCACCTCCCGGCCCAGCCGCACCGTGTCCACCACCAGCACGCAGTAGGGCTCGGTCGCCCTGCTGTAGAGCGAGTTGGCCACCGCCAGCACCGTGTGCTCGTTGGGCGAGGCGTGCACGAACCCGTCGGTGTGCAGACTGTCGGGCTCCAGGTCACCGGTACCGGTCCGCCAACGAGCCAGCTCCGTCATGTGCAGCACGTAGTTCACGACCGCTCACCTCACCGCGTGTGCACCACGGGACGCAGCGACCACGCCGGTCCCCTTGGCCACGTCCTTCCCGCGAGCGGGGCACCGCAACCCGCGAGGTGGGCGGGCTCACAGCACGCCGTCGACCGCCTCGTCCACCGCGGCCTGCACACGGCGGCGCAGCACGGCGCTGTCGGTACGCGTGGTCTGCACCTCGATCACCCGCAGTCCCTCCCCCAACAGGGCCTTGGGCAGGTCCGTGGCCCATTCCAGACGCGTGTAGGGCAGGTCCGCGACCGCCGCCACCCGCTCCATCGACACCCCGTGCGGTGTACCGAAGACCCGCTCGAAGTCGGGGTGGCCCGCCTGCTCCAGCCCGGAGAAGATCCCGCCGCCGTCGTTGTTGACCACGACCACGGCCAGGTCGGGGCGCGGCTCGCCCGGCCCGATCACCAGCCCGTTCTGGTCGTGCAGCATCGCCAGGTCGCCCAGCAGGGCGTAGGCCTGCCCGCCCGCCCCGTCGGCCTGGTGCGCCAGCGCGGCACCGATGGCCGTGGAGACCGTGCCGTCGATCCCGCTCACCCCGCGGTTGCCCACCAGGCGCACACCGCACCGCGCGCGCATGGCCGCGTCCAGGTCGCGGATGGGCATGCTGGAACCGGCGAACAGCAGCGACCCGGCCGCCAGGTGCGAGGCCAGGTCGCGCGCCAGCCGCATCTCGCTCAGCGCCTCGTCGGCGTCCAGGACCGTGTCCACGGCGGTGCGCGCCGCGGCCTCCGCACGCCACCACGAACGCGACCAGTCCGTTCTCGCCGAGGGAGGGTACTGCGCCGAAGGCGTCCGCTGAGGATGGTGGTCGGCGACGGGTGGGGCCAGCTCCAGGCCCTCGGGGGCGGCCACCGCCGCCACCACGTCGGTGGCCGTGCGGGCGGGGTCGGAGAAGGCGTTGGCCAGCGCGGCACAGGGGTCGCCGATCGCCCCCGCGGTCACCACCACGTGCCGTTCGGCGCGGCGCAGGTAGGCCAGGATCTGCCGGGACAGGTTGGGCCGCCCCACGCTCACGACCAGCTCCGGCGGCGGCCCCGCGGCGAAGCGCGGCGAGGCCAGCAGCTGCCGGTACGTGGAGATCGCTCCCACCCGGCGGGCGTTGGAGGTGGGTTCGGCCAGCAGCGGCCACCCGGTCAGCTCGGCCAGGGCCAGGAACGGCACCGGGTCGTAGTCGCCGTCGCCGCACACGATGACGCCGCGCTCGACGTCGGGCAGGCGGAACGGCGCGGGCTCCGCGCGCGGGCCGGGACGCCCGATCCACGGGCGGCCCCGCTCGCGGCCCTCCAACGGCTCCGTCCAGGACGGGGCGCCGGTCCCGGGCTCGTCGGGGGTGAGGGGATCGCGGAAGGCCACGTTCAGGTGCACCGGCCCGGGGCGCCCGCCCACGGCCGCCGCCCAGGCGCGACACGACAGCGAACGCCAGTACGCGACCATCCCCGGCGCCGGGTCGGGGGTGCCGACCTCGGCGAACATGCGCACCGCACTGCCGTACAGGCCGATCTGGTCCACCGTCTGGTTCGCGCCGGTCCCGCGCAGCTCGGGCGGCCGGTCGGCGGTCAGCACCAGCAGCGGCACGCCGCTCTCGCTCGCCTCCATCACCGCGGGATGGAAGTTCGCCGCGGCCGTACCGGACGTGCACACCACCGCCACCGGGCGCCGCGACACGCGGGCCAGGCCCAGCGCGAGGAACGACGCCGAGCGCTCGTCCACGCGCACGTGGACGCGCACCTCCGGGTGGGCGACCAGGGCCAGCGCGAGGGGCGTCGAGCGCGACCCCGGCGAGACCACGGCCTCGGACAGCCCGCAGCGGGCCAGTTCGTCGACGAGGACCCGCGCCAGGGCGGTAGACGGATTCATGTACACGCTTTCAGTCGTCGTGGTCTGCACCAAGTATCGCCGCGCGATGGCGGCCTCGCGCACGGGCCCCGCTCCGGCGGGGACGCACCCCGCCCGCGGCCCGCGACCGGCCGGTGGGCCGCGACCGCACGGCCCCGCCGCCGCCGAGCCGGCCGCGACAGCGGTATCGGCACGGCCAAGACCACTCCACGGACGTGCCACGGCCACCGCTCATACCAGTCAACCTGCTCACACGGCCGCTGGCGAGGACTCGCGCATGTCGGTCCGGGCACACCTCGGCGTGTCCCGTGCCTCCGTTTGAGAACCGGGTCAGCGGTTCGAGGGAGCGCAGGTCACCCCTGGCCGGAGCGCTCCCGCCCCGCGTCGCGGGCCTGTTCCGCCCGTTCCCGCCAGGGGGCGGCGTCGATCTCGACCTCGCGCAGCCGCTCCTCGTCCACCCCCACCGCGCGCACCGGCAGGAACCCGTCCGCGGGCAGCAGCGGCTCCGCGGTGACGTCGGCGGTGAGCATCTGCGCGGTCGCCAGGCCGCAGGCGTAGGGCAGTTCCGGCAGGGCCGCGGCCAGGGCCACACCCGCCGCCAGGCCCACGGAGGACTCCACGGCGCTGGAGACCACCACCGGCAGCCCGCAGGCCTCGGCCACCCGCAGAGCCGCGCGCACCCCGCCCAGCGGCTGCACCTTGAGCACCACGATGTCGGCGGCGCCGGCGGCACTGACCCGGAGCGGGTCCTCCGCCTTGCGGATCGACTCGTCGGCGGCCACCGGAACGTCGACGCGGCGCCGCACCAGCGCCAGGTCGTCCAGGCCCGCGCACGGCTGCTCGACGTACTCCAGGTCGAACCGGTCCAGTTCGCGCACCATCCGCACCGCGGTGTCGGCGTCCCAGCCGCCGTTGGCGTCCACGCGCACCCGGCCCGAGGGCCCCAGGGCGTGGCGGACGGCCTCCACCCGGGCGATGTCCTCGCCCGGGTCCTGGCCGCGCTCGGCCACCTTCACCTTGGCGGTCGCGCACCCCCCGGCGGCCACGATCCGCGCGGCCCGCTCCGGGCCGACCGCGGGCACGGTGACGTTGACCGGCACACGGTCGCGCACCGGCGCGGGCCAGCCCTGGTGGGCCGCCTCCCAGCAGGCCGCCCACCAGCGTGAGGACTCGCGCGGGCCGTACTCGGCGAAGGGCGAGAACTCACCCCACCCGGCCGGCCCGGGCACCAGCAGCCCCTCGCGGACGGTGATGCCGCGGAACCGGTTGCGCAGCCCCAGGGCGAAGGCGCGGGACCCGGCGGGCACCCCCGCCGGGTCGGTGGCCGGGGAGGTCACGGGCGACGCGGGAACTGGTCGAACTCCGGACGACGCTTCTCCTTGAAGGCGTCGCGCCCCTCCTGGGCCTCCTCGCTCATGTAGTAGAGCATCGTGGCGTCGCCGGCGAACTGCTGCATCCCGGCGGCGCCGTCGCTGACGGCGTTGATGGCGCCCTTGAGCATGCGCAGCGCCAGCGGCGACTTCTCCAGGAGCTCACGCGCCCACTGGACGGTCTCCCTCTCCAGGTCGGCCAGCGGCACGACCGTGTTGACCATGCCCATCTCCCGCGCCTCCTCGGCGCTGTACTGGCGGCACAGGTACCAGATCTCGCGGGCCTTCTTCAGCCCGACGGTCTCGGCCAGCAGCCAGGAGCCGTAGCCGCCGTCGAAGGAGCCGACCTTGGGGCCGGTCTGCCCGAACTTGGCGTTGTCGGCGGCGATGGTCAGGTCGCAGCAGACCTGGAGCACGTTGCCGCCGCCGATGGACCAGCCGGCGACCATGCAGATGACCGGCTTGGGCAGGCGGCGGATCTGCACCTGCAGGTCCAGGACGTTGAGGCGGCCGATGCCCTGCTTGGCGACGGCGTCGTCGCCGATGTAGCCGTCGTCGCCGCGGATCTTCTGGTCACCGCCCGAGCAGAACGCCTGGTCGCCGGCACCGGTGAAGATGATCACACCGACCTCGGAGTCGTCGCGGGCGATGTTGAACGCCTGCTGGAGCTCGAACAAGGTCTGTGGCCGGAAGGCGTTGTGCCGCTCCGGGCGGTTGATCGTGATCTTGGCGATGCCCTCCGCGGTCTCGTAGATGATGTCGGAATACTCGCCCGACCGCTGCCAGTCGATCACGCTGCTCACGGTTTCTGCTTCTCCTCACGAAGACACTTGGGGACGGCTCGGACCCGGCCCGCGGGTCGCGTCCGAGCGTCAACCCTACGCATTCTGCCAGGCGGGGTGGCCGCGCACGGCATACCCCCGGCCACGGCGGCCGAGCGCCCGCACGACCGGGCGGGCGTACCCTGTTGCCCGTGGCACGAGTGATGGCAGCAGACACGGCGCGGTCCCCAGAACAGGCACCCGGTTCCGGCCCGGGCCGCCCCCTCCAGGCGCTCGTGGGGCTGGCACCCGACGAGATCGGCCGCCACGTGGCGCGCGCCCTGGACGGCGAGGGGCCCGCGCTGCTCCCCGTCCCCGGCGGCACCCCCGAGGCCCGCGTGCGAGGCCTGCTCGCCGCGATGCGCCCGGACTCGGTGCGCACACCCGAGGGCGTGACGGCCCTGCCGGGCGGCGTGCCCGCGCGCGCCGACACCGCCCTGGTCATCACCACCTCCGGTTCCACCGGCCTGCCCAAGGGCGTGGAGCTGTCCGCGGCCGCCCTGCGCGCCTCTGCGCTGGCCTCGGTGAAACGCGTGGGCGCCGGGCCGGGCGAGCCGTGGCTGTGCGTGCTGCCCGCCGGGCACGTCTCCGGCCTGCAGGTGATCATCCGGGCGCTGGTCACCGGGACCGAGGCGGTGCACGCCGACTTCGACGCGCGGGGCGTGGCCGAACTGGCACGCGAACTGCGTCCGCACGTGTCCCTGGTCCCCACCCAGCTGCGGCGGCTGCTGGCCGTCGGCGCCGACCTCTCCGAGCTGGGCACGGTCCTGCTCGGCGGAGCCGCCGCCGAACCCGACCTGCTGGCACGGGCCCGCCGGGCCGGGGCACGGGTGGTGACCACGTACGGCATGAGCGAGACGTGCGGGGGCTGCGTCTACGACGGCCTCCCTCTGGACGGGGTGCGGGTACGGCTGGAGTCGGACTCGCCCGGGCAGCCGGGCCGGATCCTGGTGGCGGGCCCTGTCCTGCTGAGCGGCTACCGGATGCCGCCGGGCGTCGACGACCCCGGCGCGGTGGAGCGCGACGGCGACGGCGTCGCCTGGCTGCGCACCAACGACCTCGGGGCGTGGGAGGCCGACGGGCGCCTGTCGGTCCTGGGCCGGATGGACGACGTGGTCAACTCCGGCGGACACAAGGTGGTCCCGGGCCAGGTCAACGCGCTCCTCGCGCAACACCCGGCGGTCGCCGAGTCGGTGGTGGTGGGCCGCGCGGACCCGGAGTGGGGCGAGCGGGTCAGCGCCGTGGTCGTGCCGGCCGACCCGTCGCGGCCGCCGTCGCTGGAGGAGCTGCGCGCGTGGGTGCGCGAGCGGCTGCCCGCCTACGCCGCCCCGCGTGAGCTGGAGCTGCGCGCGCACCTGCCGCTGCTGGCCTCGGGCAAGCCGGACCTGGTGGCGCTGCGCACGCCCGTGGACTGAACCCACGGGGCACGCCCCTGGAAGAAACCGGCGGGGCGCGCCCGTGGACGGAACCGGCGGGCCGACGCGCCGCGATCCCGGACGCGGGGGCGGGCAGCACGCGAATCGGCGTTTACCGGTGCACTCCGTTCCCGTGGGACCCTGTCGACTACAGGCGTCGCGGTCACGTCCGCCGGTACGGCCGGAATCCCGTGTGAGCTGGGGGCATGCCGCCCCCGGCGGCGATGTCCGGACACGGCCGCCCCGAGCCGTGTCCGATAGGCGGGGAACTTCCGGAAGGTCCCCGACGTCTATTCGTGTATCCGGTCCTTCGGCCCCTCTTCACCAAGGAGGTCCGCAGTTGGCGACAGCCATCGGTCCACTCGCACCAGGCCCTGCGCCCTCCGCTGTGCCCGGTTCCCAGGACGCGCCGCGCACACGGCCGAGGAGGGAGCCCTTTACCCGCTCGACTCGGTGTCCGGCCACTTCCCACACCGTGATGTACGCCACTCTCTCCGATATCCAATCGAGACAGGGAACATTTGACCTGGCGACACGTTGGACATATTGGCGCGTCCAGTCGGCGGGAACCCTCCGCCACGTGCCACACGTCTTGGAAGGGAGGGAGGTGCCCCGATGACGAGCACTGCCCTGGCCGCTTCGGTACCCGAATCCACAGGGACCGCTCCGCACCCGGAGGGCACCGCGGACGGCGCTCTGTCCGACCTGCTCGAACGCGGGCGCTCCCAGGGACACCTGTCACTCTCCGAACTACGTACCGCTTTCTCCGCGGCCGGAGTCACCTCTGCTGACGGCCGCTCCATCCTGCGTGAACTCACCGAGAACGGGGTCCGACTCGCCAACGGGGGCGAGGACTCCGTGCTGGTGGCCGATCCTGACGCCGAGGACGACGTGCTGGAAAACACTCTCATCGCGACGGTGCCCGAGACCGACGAGGCACCCAAGACCGCGACCGGCAAGGTCGCGGCCCGCAAGGGCCCCTCCGCCTCCCGGAGGAAGACCCGCACCACGCGGCGCACCAAGAAGACCGAGACCACCACCCAGACCGGCACCGACCCGGAGACCGGTGAAGTCGACCTGGACGACCAGTCCCCCGCCATGGGCGACTCGGTCCACACCTACCTCAAGGCCATCGGGCGGCGGCAGCTGCTCACGGCCGAGCAGGAGGTCGACCTCGCCAAGCGCGTCGAGGCCGGACTCTACGCGGAGTACCGCCTGGGCCTGCACGGCGCCGTCGACGACTCCTTCGAGATGGCCGAGGCCGAGGTCGAGGAACTGGAGTGGGTGGCCGAGGACGGCCGCCTGGCCAAGTCCCACATGCTCGAGGCCAACCTGCGCCTGGTGGTGTCGGTCGCCAAGAAGTACAGCGACCGCGGCATGTCCCTGCTGGACGTGGTCCAGGAGGGCAACCTCGGCCTGATCCGCGCGGTGGAGAAGTTCGACTACTCCAAGGGCTTCAAGTTCTCGACCTACGCCATGTGGTGGATCCGCCAGGCCATCCAGCGCGGGTTCGCCGACTCCGCGCGCACCATCCGCCTTCCGGTGCACGTGCTGGAGCTGCTCAGCAAGGTGAGCCGTCTGGAGCGCGACATGCACCAGGCGCTGGGCCGCGAGCCCACCCCCGAGGAGCTGGGCCTGGAGCTGGACAAGACGCCGGCCCAGATCGAGGAGCTGCTGCGCGTCACCCGGCAGCCGATCAGCCTGGACTCCACCATCGGTGAGGACGGCGAGACCCGGATCGGCGACCTCATCGAGGACGTGGACGCCTCGGAGGCCTCCGAGGTGGTCGACCGCCAGCTCATGGCCGACCAGCTGCGCAACGCGCTCTCCGACCTGGAGCCGCGCGAGGCGACCATCATGTCCCTGCGCTTCGGCCTGATGGACGGCCGTCCGCGCACCCTCGACGAGATCGGCAAGCACCTGGGCCTGACCCGGGAGCGCATCCGCCAGCTGGAGAAGCAGTCGCTGTCCAAGCTGCGCCACCCCAGCCGCGCACAGCAGCTGCTGGACTTCGCGAGCTAGACGCGGCCGAGACGGTACGGGGCCGCCCCCTGGAGCGGCGAATTCTAAGGGTTGTTGCAACACCGATGATTAGCTGCTCGTTGGGAGGAGCTTAGCGAGGCGCTCGGCTGGGGTATCCCAGCCGAGCGTTTTGCGTGGGCGCCCGTTGAGCTGGACCGCCACCGCCTCCAGATGCCCGGCCGAGTGCACCGACAGGTCGGTGCCCTTGGGAAAGTACTGGCGCAGCAGCCCGTTGGTGTTCTCGTTCGAGCCCCGCTGCCAAGGGCTGGCCGGATCACAGAAGTAGACCGGGATGTCGGTGGCGGCCGTGAACTCGTGGTGGGCTGCCATCTCCGAGCCCTGGTCCCAGGTCACCGAGCGCACCAGATGCCGGGGCAGGGTCTGGACCGTCGCGGCCAGGGCATCGCGCACTTGCTCGGCGCTGCGCCCGTTGCGCCACTTCCTGCCGGTACGGGGGTCCACGCCCACGGTCCTGCAGGCTTCGGTGTTGCTGTAGCCCTGCTTCATGAGCTGCAAGTATGCCACTCGTTCAGCGGAGAGCTTCTTACGTCCCTGCGGTGTTCGGTTCTTGCGGATCTCGAAGTCCATCGCACCCCTT
This sequence comes from Nocardiopsis aegyptia, assembly GCF_013410755.1. Lineage (GTDB taxonomy): Bacteria > Actinomycetota > Actinomycetes > Streptosporangiales > Streptosporangiaceae > Nocardiopsis > Nocardiopsis aegyptia. Next base: position 6,452,820 of record NZ_JACCFS010000001.1, on the reverse strand, counting down.
GGGCTGGGGTGTTGCAACCACCCCTAGAACCCAAGGATGGGGGGCGGCCCCGCCCTCGTGCGCCGAGCCGGCAGGGACCCGCACGTGTCAGGGAAAACCCGGAGTTCTCCCTGGTATCCGGTACGGGACCCTCCCCGCCCGCCCGGGGCGGTGCCATCATGGCGCCATGACCCCAACGCCCTCATCCCGCCGCACGGACGAGGTCGCAGCGGCTCTGCGAGCCGGCCGCGAACTCGGCCCGGAGTACGACGACGCCGTGGCGGCCTCGCTCGTCGAACGCATCGACGACACCATCGAGGAGCGCGTCCGGCACCACATCGCCCACGCCACCGCGCAGGCCTCGCCCGCCAAGGCGGGGATGCCCTCCAACACCGTGCGGTTCGTGCTGTCGCTGGTGTGCCTGGGGGTCAGCATCCCACTCACGGCGATCACCGCCTCCCTGGTCGGCGGCGGCGCGGTGCCGGTCGTGTGGGTCGGACTCGTCCTCTTCTACGTCATCTCCGTGGTGGGGCTGCGCCGGTAGGCGGGAAGCGCTCTAGAAGAACACGACCACCAGCAGCCACAGCAGGCCGAGCAGGATGAGCCCGAACACGGCGAGGACGACGACCGTCTGGGTGTTGCTGCGCCGCGGCCGGAACTCCCCGTCGCCGTGGTACCTCAACTCGTTGTGGTAGTGGCGGTGGTGGGCCCTGGCCCAGCGCTCCCGCGCCTGCTGCCGGTCCCGCGCGGGCCCCGGCCCGCCCGAGGCTCCCCCGGCCCCGCCCTTGGACCCGCCGCCGGGCCGCCCCTTGGCACCGCCGTTCCCCTTGGCACCACCGGTCCCCTTGGACCTGTCAGGCCTGCCCTTGGACCCGCCACCACCCGCCGACCGCCCCGCACCGGTTCCCTTGCCCATGGAACGCCTCCTTCGACCGTAGGGCGCCGCCAGGGGGACGGCGCCCTACGACACTAACGATCCGGACCCCGACGCGGACCCCCCGCCCACCCCGGCTACGGCAGCAGGACGATCCTGCCGAACACCTCACCGGCGGCCATCCTCCGATGCGCCAGGACCGCCCGGTCCAGAGGCAGCACCTCGTGGACCACACCGCGCAGCTCGCCCCGGACCGCGGCGGCGAACTGCTCGGCCCGCACGGCGCCCTGGTCGGCCCCGGGCACACTGTCGGCGCTGAAGCAGGCGAAGGTCAGCGACTTCTGGAACGCCGCGAACATCCCCATCCCGAAGTCCGGCGGCGGGAACCCGCCCACGACGCCGACGGTCACCATGCGGCCGTTCGGGGCGAGCCGGGCGAGGAAGGCCGGCATGTCCGGGCCGGCGACGATGTCGATGATGACGTCGAAGTCCTCGGGAGCGTCCTCGCCTCCCTTCCCCGCCCGGTCCAGCACGTGCGTCGCACCGAGCCCGCGCAGCCGGTCGCCGCGCTCGGACGAGGACGCCGTGACCGCCACCGCGCCCGCGCCGCCGCGAGCCGCGAGCTGGACGGCCGCGACACCGATACCGCCCGCCGCCCCGCGCACCAGCACCGACTCCCCGGCCGCGAACCGGGCGTGGGAGAGGGCGAAGTGGGCCACCGTCCCCGAGCCCCCGAGCGTCACCGCGTCGGCACCGGTCAGCTCCTCCGGGAGCGCGACGACCTCCCCCACCGACGCGACGGCGTATTCGGCATAGCCCCCGGCGCGGCCGGTGAACGCCCACACGCGCCGCCCGACCCACGAGGCGTCCACCCCCTCGCCGACCGCGGTGACCGCGCCCGCCACCTCGCTGCCCAGGACATGGCCCTCCTCGACGCCGTAACCGGTGAGCGCGCCGCTGAGGACCACCGCGTCGACGCCGCCGACGCCGACCGCATCGACGGCGACGAGCACCTGCCCGGCGGCCGGAACCGGAACGGGGACATCGACCACGGCCAGCCCCTCGGGGCCGCCGAAGTCTCGGATCGTGACTGCCTTCATGGTCATCTCCCTGCGAGATCGGGTCCGTCTCGCACGGACGCTAACGGACGCCCCCGTCCACATCGCTAAAGTGAGAGAGGTGACCGACCGTTTGCCTCACACACTGCGATCCGACGCCCGCGACAACCGCGAGCGCATCCTCCACGCCGCCCGCGCGCTGTTCGCCACCGAAGGCCTGGACGTGCCCATGCGGGAGGTCGCCCGGCGGGCCGGAGTCGGCCCCGCCACCCTCTACCGACGCTTCCCGACCAAGCAGGCACTGGTCACCGAGGCCTTCGCGGAGCAGATGCGCACCTGCCGCTCCGTCGCCGACGAGGGACTGGCGCACCCGGATCCGTGGCTCGGCTTCTGCTTCGTCATCGAGGAGGTCTGCGAACTGCACGCCCGCGACCGCGGCTTCACCGAAGCCTTCATGTCGGCCTTCCCCGACGCGATGGACTTCGCCGCCGACCGCGCCGGCGCCGTGCGGGCCATCGCCGAACTCGCCCGCCGCGCCAAGGACGCCGGGCGGCTGCGCCGCGACTTCGTCCTCGACGACCTGATCCTCATGCTCATGGCCCACAGGGGGATCCACGCGCCCTCGACGGCCGCCCGCGTCGCCGCCGCACGGCGCTTCGCCGCGTTCGTCGTCCAGGCGTTCAGCGCCTCCGCGGAACAGGCGCCGCTACCGCCGGTACCGCTGCTGGCACCGCCGGCGCGGGTGTTCGAGGGCCGGTCCTAGGACCGCACACGGCTGCACACCCCGGGCGCCGGGCGCCGGTCCGCGGCCGGTTCAGCTCCGCAGCGCGGCCCGCAGGATCTCGACGGCCTCGTCATGGTCGAGCCCCACGCGGGAGATCACCTCGGCGTAGGCGCGGGCGGCCTCCAGCGCCTCGGCCCGCTGGTCGTCACCGGTGGCGGCCACGAACGTGCCCGAACGGCCACGGGTCTCCACGACCCCGGCCTGCTCCAGTTCGCGGTAGGCCCGGGCCACGGTGTTCACCGCGACCGACAGCTCGCTCGCCAGCGCCCGGACCGTCGGCAACCGGTAGCCGACCGGCAGGTCGCCGTTGGCCGCCGCGATCGCCACGAGCGTCCTGATCTGCTCGTAGGGCGGTACCTTCGACGTCGGATCCACGCGGATGAAATCCGCCATCTCCTACTGCGCTCCCCACCAAGTGGTCCGCCCCCGCGGTCGCGGGCACGATCTTCGACCGGATGGACACCAACCTACCCCCCTCACGGGGCCCGGCAGGGGTCGCGGTGTCCCGAACCGTGTCGGTACGGGGGCGACGACAGGGCCCGCCGAGCCGCGGAAGGCGGGCGCGACGGACCCGGACCGGCCTCAGACCATCCGCTGCGGCGTCCGCTTGATCCCGTGCAGGCGGTGGGCCTCACGGGCGGTGAGCAGCTGCTCGGCGTCCAGCGTCGCCGCGCGCACCTTCGGCCGGGCCGAGACCTTGCGCCGGTAGATCCGGTCGGTGTAGCCCTTGAGCCCCACCAGCACCCGCTCCTTGGCGTAGGCGGCGCGCATGGCCTCGGTCAGGGCGGTGTCCAGTACGAGCCCCAGGTTCCGCAGCTGTTCGTCGGAGGCGTCGTCCTCCTGGGCCGTGTGCAGGGCGTCCTCCGCGTCGGCCACCGACCGCAGCAGCTCGGGCAGGCGCTCGGCCAGCTCCCGGTCCTGTTCCAGGCTCTCGCGCGCCTGTGTGATGCTCTGCTTGGCAAGTCCCATGTGTGCGCTCCATACCCGCGTACCGTCGGTCGAGGCCACTCTAAAGGTGAGCAAGATCATCTGGCGACCCTGGCCGCCCCGCGGCCCCGGCCGCCCCGTGTGCGAGGTGCCGTACCGACCGGCGCCCAGATCCGAAGGGACGAGCGTGAGCAGGAACTACGCGGGCCTGAGCCGCGAACGCATCATCATCGAGGCGTTGCACATCATCGCGGGCCGCGGCCTGGGCGGGCTGTCCATGCGCCGGTTGGGCGACGCCCTGGAGGTGGAGGCCATGGCGATCTACCACCACTTCCCCCTGGGCAAGGAACAGCTGTTCAACGCCATCGCCGCCTACGTCACTTCCCCGGGTCCGGCGACCACGTCCCTGGACGGGCCCGAGGAGGCCGAACCGGCCGCGGAGGACGCGGAACCAGCCGGGGCCGCCGAGCCCGGCCCGTGGGACGCGCGCATCACCGCCTGGGCGGAGGCCTACCGCGCCCGCCTGCTGGAGTACTCGGGTGCCCTGTCGCTCCTGGCGCACCGCGCGCCGCGAACGCCCAACAGCCTCGCCACCCGGGCGCTCGTCCAGGGCGCCCTGGGCGAGGCGGGACTGACCGGCCCCGACGTCGAACGCGCGGCCGACGCCCTGTACTCCTACTGCCTGGGAGCGGTGGTGCACCAGGTCCGCCACCAGCAGGAGGAGGACGCACCCGACGCGGCCGAGGCCGACGCGCGCTTCCGCTTCGGGCTGCGCGCCCTGCTCGCCGGCCTGGTGTGAGGCGGACCGGCCCCGAAACCGACCGGATCCGGGTGCAACCGAACACCCGCGGGATGCGTCCGACCTCAGGAGTCCCGATCACCCACATCTCACATCCGCCGGCCGAGGCGCCCCCCACGGCCGGAGGGCTAGGAAGCGAAGTATGGTTCTCAAGCGTCTGCTCGCCGGCGTCGGATTCGGTGGAGCCTCTGTCGAAACACTCCTGGACGGCGCCCCCACCCAGCCGGGAGGCGCGGTCCGCGGCACCGTCCACATCCAGGGCGGCGAGGTCGACCAGCGGGTCGAACAGCTCAGCATCGGCTACCAGGCCCGGGTCGAGGTCGAGTTCAACGACAGCGAAGGGCACCAGAACATCGACTTCCACCGGGTCCAGCTCGGTGGCGAACTGGACCTGCAGCCGGGCCGGCGCATCGAGGTGCCCTTCGAGCTCCCCACCCCGTGGGAGACCCCCATCACCGCCTACCGCGGCAGGCACCTGCACAAGATGACGCTGGGGGTCAACACCCGCCTCCATGTGGCGAGCGCCATCGACCCCGGCGACCTGGACCCCGTGCGCGTGGACCCGCTCCCGGCCCACCTGGTGGTCCTGGACGCCCTGGACACGCTGGGCTTCCGCTTCCAGCAGGCCGACATGGAGAAGGGGCACCTGCGCGGCACCCGCCAGCAGCTCCCCTTCTACCAGGAGATCGAGTACCGGGCCCCGAGCCGCTACCAGGGCCTGAACAACCTGGAGCTGTCCTTCGTCTCCGACCGGCAGGGCACCGACGTCATCCTGGAACTGGACAAGAAGCCGGGCCTGCTCTTCACCGAGGGCAGCGACACCTTCCACCGGTTCAGCATCACGCACGGCGCCGAGGCCGACCGGGACTGGGCGGCCTACCTGCACCAGTGGATCGACGCGATCGCGGGCCGGCGCGGCTGGCTCTGACGCCCTTCCGGGGCCGGGGCGCGCGGCGGCGCGTTCCGGCCCCACCGGATCAGGTCCCGTTGCGTTCCCGGGCCCGTTCGGCGCGGTGGCGGCGGGCCTCGTCCGGATCCAGCAACGGCGCCGCCGTCAACAGCTGACGCGTGTACTCACTGCTCGGCGAGGTGTACACACTGTCGCTGTCACCCATCTCCACGATCTCGCCCTTCCTCATCACCGCGACCCGGTCCGAGACCTGGCGCACCACCGCCAGATCATGGGCCACGAAGATGTAGGTCAACCCGAAGTCGTCCTGCAACTCCGAGAGCAACCGCAACACCTGGTCCTGCGTCGACACGTCCAACGCCGAGACCGGCTCGTCACAGATGATCAGCTTCGGCTTCAGGATCAGCGCCCGCGCGATCGCGATCCGCTGGCGCTGACCACCGGAGAACGCGTGCGGGAACCGGTTGTAGTGACCCGGCTCCAACCCCACCCGCTCCAGCAGCTCCTGCACCCGCGCACGCACCTTCTTGCCGTCGCGCTCGCCCTGCACCTTCAACGCGGTCCCGATCGCATCCCCCACCGTCACCCGCGGGTTCAACGACGAGTACGGGTTCTGGAACACCATCTGCACGTCCCGGCGCAGCGGGCGCAGCTCACGGTCGGACAGGTGCGTGATGTCACGGCCCTCGAACTCCACCCGGCCCCGGGTGGGCTCCAGCAACCGCATGATCATCCGCGACAGCGTCGACTTGCCCGACCCCGACTCGCCCACCACGCCCAGCGTCTCGCCCTGGCGCAGCTCGAACGAGACACCCTTGACCGCCCAGAAGTCCGTCGAACGACCCCACAGCCCGCCGCGCACCTTGAACCGCTGCCCCACATCCTCCACCCGCAACAGGGTCCCCTCCGGCTCCGGCACGGTGGCGAACGCGTCGAAGTCCGGCCGGGACCGCTTCCCGGCCTCCTCCTCCGGCCCCTCCTCGGCCGTGCGCGCACCCGCCCGCCGCTCCCGGCGGCGCTGCTCCCGCGCCCGGTCCGCCCGGTCCCGTGCCCGCCGTTGCGCGCGGGAGACCTCCACGCGGGGTACCGCGTCCAACAAAGCCTGCGTGTAGGGGTGCTCCGGTGCGGACAGCACCGTGCGCACGTCGCCGCGCTCCACCGCCACGCCCTTGCGCATCACCACGACCTCGTCCACCGACCCCGCCACCACCGCCAGGTCGTGCGAGACCAGGATCAAACCCATCCCCAGATCGCGGCGCAGCTCGTCCAACAGGTCCAGCACCTGCGCCTGCACCGTCACGTCCAGCGCCGTGGTCGGCTCATCGGCCAGCAGCACCTTGGGATCGCACATCAGGCCCATCGCGATCACCACCCGCTGGCGCATACCGCCGGAGAACTCGTGCGGGTAGGAGTTGATCCGCTTGGCCGGCTCGGGGATCCCGACCCGCTCCAGCGACTCCACCGCCCTGGCGCGCGCCTGCGCCTTGGTGGCCCTGGGATGGTGGATGCGGTAGGCCTCCACCAGCTGGTTGCCGATCGTGTACTGCGGGTGCAGCGACTGCATCGGGTCCTGGAAGACCATCGCGATGTCGTTGCCGCGCATCCGGCGCAGCTCCTTGTCCGAAGCCGTGACCACGTTCTTGCCCACGACCTCGATCGCGCCGGTGATCCTGGCCCGGCTGCCGCGGTGCAGGCCCATCAGCGCCAGCGACGTCACGCTCTTGCCCGAGCCCGACTCGCCCACGATCCCCAGGGCGCCGCCCGCGGGCACCTCGAAGGACAACCCGTCCACCGCCTGGATCTCACCCTCCAGGACCGGGAACGCCACCCGCAGGTCGTCCACCCGGACGACGGTGTCGGTGCCGGCCGCTGACTCGCTCATAGGGGACGCCTCTGCTCTCTTGCCGTGCGGCCGGTCAGCCGTGGATGCGGACGCGGGGGTCGATCAGCGGATACACCAGGTCGACGACCAGGTTGCTGATGACGATGAAGAACGCTCCGAAGAGCGTCACCCCCAGGATCACCGGCAGGTCGCTCTGGGTGATGGCCTGCACGGCGTAGCGGCCGATCCCGTTCAGCGAGAAGACCTGCTCCGTCAGCACCGCGCCGCCCAGGACCAGCCCCAGGTCCAGACCGAAGATCGTCACGATGGGCGTCAGCGTCGGGCGCAGCGCGTGCTTGAGCACCACCTTGGTCTCGCTCAGGCCCTTGGCCCGTGCCGTACGGATGTAGTCCTCGCCCAGCGTCTCCAGCATCCCCGCGCGCGTCTGCCGCGCGTACATCGCCGCGTGCAGGAACGCCAGCGTCAACCACGGCAGAATGAGGCCCTCCGCCCACCCCGCCGGATCCTCGGTGAAGGGCACGTACACCGGAGTCGAGAACAGGCCCCAGGAGTGCACGAGGAAGGCCAGGCACAGCAGCCCGGTGAAGAAGATCGGCAGCGACACACCGGCCAGCGCGACGCCCATCGCCAGACGGTCGAACAGGCTGCCCTTCCACACCGCCGAGACCACGCCCACCGCGATCCCGCCGATCAGCCAGATGATCCCGGCACCGATCGCCAGCGACACCGTCACCGGCAGCCGCGCCACGATCTCGGGGAAGACCTCCTGGTAGGTCTGGAACGAGTACCCGAAGCACGGCGCCGCGCACTCGACCATCCGCCCGCCGAAACGGTACTCGGCGCCGAAGAAGATGCCGCGGACGAACTCCCCGAACTGCACGACGATGGGCTTGTCGAGCCCCAGCCGGTCGATCGTGGCCTGGATCGCCTCCGGCGTGGGGGCGCGGCCCACGTACATCGTCGCCAACTGCTCGGTCGTCCGCCCCGCCCACCGCGGCACCACGTAGAAGATGGCGAAGGTGACCATCGTGACCACGGCCAGGAGCAGCAGGCCGGCGCCGAGCCGGCGCAGGATGTAGGTCAGCAAGACGCGTCTTCCTGTCGACGGGGGAACCCGGGTGTCGGGGGCCGAACGGCGGACCGTGCCCGCCCGAGAGCACACGGTAACCCAGAGCGACCAATCGATCACGCTCATCGCCCCCGGCGTGTACTCGCGGGTACGGGCTCCGGAGTCCGCGTCGTCGGATCCACCTGGCATAATTCGGTCAGTCGAGACCAACGACCCGCACCCCACGCCCCCGGGTAGAAGGGACGATGTGGAATCCCTGCACCCCTCCGACCCGTCACGGGTCGGCAGCTACCGGCTGACCGCGCGCCTCGGCTCGGGAGGCATGGGCAAGGTCTACCTCGCCCGCACACCCTCCGGCCGCCAGGTCGTCATCAAGGTCATCCGCTCCGAGCACGCCGAGAACCTGGAGTTCCGCACCCGGTTCGCGCGCGAGGCGGAGATCGCCCGCCGCGTCGGCGGCTTCCACACCGCCCAGGTGGTGGACGCCGACCCCGACGCTGATCCGCCATGGATCGCCACCGCGCACATCCCCGGCCCCACGCTCGACGAGGCCGTACGCGCCCACGGGCCGATCGCCCCTCCGGCACTGCACGTCCTGGCCGCCGGCCTCGCCGAAGGACTCAAGGCCGTCCACGCGTGCGGACTCGTCCACCGCGACCTCAAACCGGGCAACATCATCCTGACCCACGACGGTCCCCGCATCATCGACTTCGGCATCGCCCGCCCCCTGGACGCCAGCAGCGTGACCGCCCAGGGCGCGGTCTTCGGCACGCTGCCCTACATGTCACCGGAGCAGACCGACGGCTCCCACGTGGACCCGCCCTCGGACGTGTTCTCCCTGGGGACCGTGCTCGCCTACGCGGCCACCGGCACGAACCCCTTCTCCCGGGGCACCATGGCCGAGACCCTGCTCCGCATCATCAGCCCCGCACCGGACCCCGGGGACATGGCCGAGGACATGCGCGCGCTCATCGCCGACTGCTGGCAGCACGACCCCGCCCTGCGCCCCACCCCCGAGCAGATCCTCGACCGGTTCGAGGCCCTCGACCTCCAGGACGCCTGGCCGCCGCCCCACCTCGCCGCCGCCGACCCGCCGGGCCCCTCGACCGGGCCCTCGTCGCAGCCACCGTTCTCCGACCCGCCGGCCGCCCACGCCCAGGGCTCCCACCCGCCGAACTCCCACCCTCCGGCACCCCGGCCACCGGCCTACCGCCCACCCAACTCCAACCCCCCGCCCTCGGACCCGCCCGCCCAGTGGCGCCCAGCACAGGGCCCACCGCCCCGGGCCGCCGGATTCCGGGCACAGCCGCCGCCCCGCCCCATGGCGCCCTCCCCCGCCCCGGTCCAGGCCCCTCAACCGGCCACGACCGGCCGCGCCGTCGGCCAGGCGATCGTGGGCTTCGTCGCCGTGGCCACCGTCGGCATCCTCATCGTCGCGGGCTTCGTGTGGCTGTCCTCCCCCGACGACACCCCCGACACCGACTCGGACCCGGTCGTGTCCTCCGACGTGGACACCTCCTCGTCACTGGGCACCTTCGCCCACGGCTCCTCGGTCGAGTCCGTGGCCATCAGCCCGGACGGCACCCGCCTGGCCACCGGCGGAACCGACGGCACGGCCCGGGTGTGGGACGTCGCGACCGGCGACGAACTCGCGGCGCTGGAGGGCCACACCGACTGGATCCGCTCGGTCGACTTCAACGCCGACGGCACCCTGCTCGCCACCGGCAGCGACGACCGCACCGCCCGCGTGTGGGACATCGAGGCCGGCGAGTCGACCGCCACCCTGGAAGGCCACACCGACTGGGTGCGCTCCGTGGACTTCCACCCGGACGGCACCACCCTGGCCACCGGCGGCGACGACCGCACCGCCCGCCTGTGGGACATCGCGAGCGGCGACGAGACCGCCTCCATGGAAGGCCACACCGACTGGATCCGGACCGTGGCCTTCAACGCCGACGGCACCGTGCTCGCCTCCGGCAGCGACGACGGCACAGTACGGCTGTGGAACCCCGACGACGGCACCTCCACGGACACCCTGGAGGGCCCCGAGGGCTTCCTCCTGGACCTCGCCTTCAGCCCGGACGGCACCGCCCTGGCCGCCGGAGGCACGAGCCCGCCCGCCCACGTCTGGGAGACCGGCGACGGCGGCGAGATCGCCTCCCTCTCCGGCCACTCCGACCGGATCGAGGCCGTCGCCTTCGGTGCCGACGGCGCGACCCTGTTCACCGGCAGCGCCGACGGCACCGCCCGCGTGTGGGACGCCACCACCGGCCAGGAGATCTCCACGGTCGACATGGAGGACTACGTGGTCGCGGTGCACTCCGACCAGAACGGCACCTCCGTCGCCACCGCCGCCGACGACGGCACCGTCCAGCTGTGGAGCCTCGACTGATACCGCGCACCGGCCGAGGCGGCCCGTCAGACCGCCCCACTCGTCTCCTGGTCCTCCACTGACGCGAGGATCCTGGTCCGCGGCGTCCCGACCAGGGCCGGGGCGTTCTCGGTCGACGGCCAGACCCTGGTCCGCAGGAATCCGAGGAACGCCTCCGCCTCGGCGGTCGTGGCGCACTCCAGGTCGATCACGAAGTACCCCGGGTCGTCGACCGGTCGACGGATCCTGTGGCGGAGCACCCCCGACCGCCGACGGAACTCGGCGAAGCGGTCGAAGGCCGCCTTCCACAGCGGGAAGTCGGTGATGGTGTGTTCGATGTGCAGGGTCGGCATGACCGCTCCCCGTCGGAAATGTGTGTCACCTCGATCCTGGCGCCCCCGGAGGCGGTTTCCCATCCCAGGAGTCTGGGGTCCCGCGGAGTAGCCCCGGACCATGACCGGAACAGCGGCATGGGACCGGTCGCGGGACCGGATCCGTGCCATCTGCGCGTCCGCGGACGACGCGCGCGACCTGCGGCTGCGCCTCCTGGAGGAGATCCGCCGCGTGGTGGGCTTCGACGCCCACGCCTTCCTGCTGACCGACCCGGAGACGTCGGTCGGCTCCCTCCCGATCGCCGACGTGCCCTGCGTGCGTGAACTGCCCCGCCTGATCCGCCTGAAGTACCTCACCCCCTCGACCGGTGGACGGCCCTCGACACGTCGACACCCGTCGCCCTGCTCCAGGAGGCCACCGGACACGACCCCACACGCAGCCTCCAGTGGCGAGAGATCCTCCGGGAGTACCGGATCGGCGACGTGGCCTCGTCCGTGTACCGCGACCGGTTCGGCTGCTGGGGCTTCCTGGACCTGTGACGCTCGGACGACGCGCCCCGGTTCACTCCGGCCGAAGCCCGCTACCTGGCGCGTATCGCCGACACCGTCACCGATGCGCTGCGCCGCAGCCAGGCGAACACCTTCGTCGCCCGTGGTCCGCGCCCCCGGCGCCCGGGCCCCGTGGTGCTGCTGCTCTCGCACGACCTCCACGTGCTCGGACAGACGCCCGAGACACACGAGTACCTGCGCGTCCTCGTCCCCCCGGGCCAGGGGCGCCCGCCGATCCAGGCGAGCGCCTACAACGTGGCCGTGCAACTCCTGGCCCGCGAGGACGGCGTCGACCCCCACCCGCCCTACGCACGGGTGCACCTCTCCGACGGGCTCTGGCTGACCCTGCGCGCGGCCAGGATGGGCAGTGCCCGACCCTCCGAACGGAACATCGCGGTCACCATCGAGGAGGCCTCACCCGGCGAGCGCGTCGCGGTGTTCGCCAGGGCCTTCGGACTCGGCGACCGCGAGGCCGAGGTGCTGGGCCGCCTGGTGGCCGGAGCCGACACCAGGGAGGTCGCGAGCCGGATGTTCCTGTCCGAGTGCACCGTGCAGGACCACCTGAAGTCGGTGTTCGCCAAGACCGCCGTGCACAGCCGCCGCGCCCTGCTGGCCCGCGCCCTGGGCACCTGACCCGCCCCCGGGCGCGTCCGCCCTCGGTGCGCGGACCGGAACCTCCGAACGGCGACGCGCGAGGCAGGGGCGGCGACCGGCTCCCGCCGGCCACCGCCCCTCGCCCTCTCCCGGTCCGCGGCCGGACCTACTCCCGGGTCGTTCCCAGCGACATGTAGTCGTACATCGAGTAACCCGCGTGGTAGTACACGTTGGTCAGCGTCGAGGGCCGGTACAGCACCGTCCGCTCGAACACGGCCGGCAGGATCGCCGCCTGCTCCATCGCCCTCTCGTCGATCTGCCGGTAGATGTCCGCGCGCTCGGCCTGGTCCTCCACCGTGACGACCTCGTCGAACCACTCGTTGATCTGCGGGTCGTCGAGTTCGGAGATGTTGGCGTTGCCCGCGCTCTGGATCGCGTCGCCGTCCAGGATCTTGCTCATGAACCCGTACCCGCTGGCCCAGTCCGGCGCCCACCCGTACACGGTCAGGCCCAGCTCGTTCTCGTGCACGAAGTCCGGCGACCCCGCCTGGGTGTTGGTGTAGGTGTCCGACGGGTACTGCTTGATCTCCGTGTCGATGCCCACCCGGGCCAGCGCCGCCTGCAGGGCCTCGGCCGTGCTCACGTCCGAGGGCCGGTCCGCGCGCGCACCGATGGACGTGGTGAACCCGTCCGGCTCCCCGCACTCCTCCAGCTTCTGGCGGGCCATGTCCAGGTCGCCCTCACCGTTCTCCGACGGGTACGGGTTCATGTCCGGATCCGCACCGGGCAGGGCCGCCGGCATGATCTGCGTGGCGACGTCACCACCGGTGTCCCCGCCCCAGGCACGCTGCAGCGAGTCGCGGTTGGCCGCGTACATGACCGCCTGACGGCACGCCAGGTCGTCGAGCGGCTCCACGACCGTGTTGACGTTGACGTAGCGCAGGGTGTTGGTCTGCGGGTTGTCGACGTTGCGCTTGCTCTCCTCGTCGGAGATCAGCGTGCCCTTCATCGCCGGGCCCACGCCCGAACCGGCCAGGTCCACGTCCAGGTCGCCGTTGACCAGCCGCTGGTCGATCTCGTTCTGGTCGACCCCGATCTGCACCTCGATGCGGTCCGGCAGCGCCCGGCGGGTCGGATCGGTCTCCGGGTCCCACTCCTCGTTGCGCACCAGGTTCAACGACACCCCGGGACGGTACTCGCCGTCGAACTTGTAGGGCCCCGAGGAGACCACCTGGCTCTGGTACTGCTCGCCCCGGTCCGCGTCGGGGGGCACCGGCGCCGTCTGCGGCTGGATGAGCACGTAGGGGAACTCCGCGAAGCTCTGGTCCAGGTGGAAGACCAGCGTGTGGTCGTCGGGCGTCTCGATCCCGTCGAAGCCCTCCAGCGGGTTCGTGACGTCGGCGTAGGGCCCCTCGTAGTCCTCGCTGTCGGCCAGCAGGTCCTGGAAGTACTTGGGCCCGTTGGGCAGCGCCTGGTCACCGAAGTTGCTGCGCGCGATCGCGTACTTGATGTCCTGCGCGGTGATCGGCGACCCGTCCTCGTAGGTGAGCCCCTGCTTGATGCGCACCGTCCACTCGGTGGCGTCCTCGTTGGGCTCGGGCATCTCCTCGGCCAGGTCCGGCTGGAGCTCGGTCCCGCCCTCGCCCGGCTCCTCGACGTAGGTCAGCAGCGTGCGGGCGTAGTACCGGGAGAAGTTCCAGCTGAACGCGTAGTAGGTGTTGCCCGGGTCGGGTGAGTCGAAGTCCGCCGAGATGGCGTAGCGCAGGGTCCCGCCCGTCTGGTCCGAGGGGTTGACGATGCCGGTCTCGCCGTCGTTGAACTCGGCGTCGGTGGCCTCTCCCCCGCCTCCGCCGTCCCCGCCGCAGCCGGCGAGCAGCAGGACCACCGCCGCTCCGGCCGCGGTGGCCGCGACCGCGCGTGCGCGTGTACGCGGGAGCCGCCCCGCGCGTGTGAAGTGATGTGTGCTCACCATGCCTCCTGGTCGGGTTCGGTGTCGGAGCCGTGCGGCGCACGCCCCGGGGCCGAAAAGGGTCCTCCGGGCCCGCGCGCCGCCGTGCGGGCCGGGGTCAGTCGGAGGAGCGGGGGTCGAACGCGTCACGCAGTCCGTCGCCGAAGAGGTTGAAGGCCAGGACCGTGACGAAGATGGCCAGGCCGGGCACGATGACGAAGTGCGGCGAGGTCGTGTAGAAGCGCAGGGCGCCCTCCAACATGCCGCCCCAGGTGGCTGTGGGCGGGTTGATGCCCACCCCCAGGAAGCTCAGCGCCGCCTCGAACAGGATGTTCGTGGGGATCAGCAGCGTGGAGTAGACCAGGATCGGCGTGACGAGGTTGGGCAGGATCTCGCGGAAGACGATGTGGGCGCTGCCCGCTCCCAGGCTGCGCGAGGCCTCGACGAACTCGCGCTCCTTGAGGGTGAGGGTCTGGCCGCGGACGATGCGGCCGATGTAGGGCCAGTTGAAGAACCCGATGATGAACACCAGGACGGCGATGCGCAGCCCGTTGCCGGTGAGCCCGAACGCGCCGTCGGGGATGACGCCCACGAGCGCGATCGCGAACAGCAGCAGGGGGAAGGCCAGGAAGATGTCCATGGCCCGGCTGATCACGGTGTCGATCCAACCGCCGAAGTACCCGGCGACGATGCCCAGGACGGTGCCGATGACCACGCAGACGACTGTGGCGACGGTGGCCACGAGCAGTGAGGTGCGGGCGCCGTAGACGATCCGGCTGAACAGGTCGCGGCCGTTGACGGGTTCGACGCCCAGGAGGTGCTCGGCGCTCATGCCGCCCCAGGGGTCGAGTCCCTGGGCCGGATCGTCGGGGTCGCGCCAGACGCCTCCGGTGAGGGGGTCCACGAGGTCCTGGTTGAACTGGTTGGGCGGCTGCCCCAGCCAGGCGGTGAGCAGGGGGGCCAGGAGCGCGATGAGGATGAGCAGGAGGACGACGATGCCGCCCGCCATGCCGGCCCGGTCCCGGCGGAAGCGGTGCCAGGCGATCTGGCGGAGGGACCGGCTCGCGGCGCCCTCGGCCCCCGCGGCCACCGCCTCCGGCTCGGCGTGCTGGGACGACTCCGGCACGTCCATCGGCGCGGTCATGAACCAGGGACCCCCATTGTCGCCGTGTGTGAGTCTTCGACTACGTAAAGATGACATGAGGCGGACGGGTGTTTCCAGCGCCCGCGCCGGAGGGCCGACACACCCGGGCGAGGGCGGGTCGAGCACCCCCGGCCCGGCCCCGGTCGGCCCGCCGGTGGATCAGCAGAAGTCCCGGGCGATGAAGCTCTCCATCTCGTCGTTGCGCCACAGCGACGGGATCCGCTGGTGCGGGCTGACACAGCCGATGAAGCCCGTGAGGTTGTCGTTGTCGTACATGACGATGGTCAGGTCGGAGGCGTTGTCGATGCTGGTGATCTCGTTGTCCCCGTGCCATGAGTGGATGTCATGGGGGCCGCCCGCGCGGACGTCGACGTACCGGCTGCCCTCGTAGTTCGCGTCCTCCCACATGCAGACGTGGTCGGCCCGGCAGTAGCCGTCGGCGAGCGCCGGAACCGCCGCGGTCATGGTGAGCGCGGGGACGGCGGCCGCCAGGACCGCGCCCGCCCGTATCGCCCTGTGCATATCGTCCTCCTCGTGGGGCGGCCCGGCACCTCCGAGCCCGCACCCGAGCCTGAACCTTCCCTGACACTCTCCGTGCTCACCCGGAAACGGAGGGAATCTTCGCACGGGCGAAGGATGCGTCGCCCCCGACAGTGTGGACTCATCGAACGCGTACCTCTACGTCGTAGATTCCACTCGGGCGACGGGGCGGCCCCCGTCGAGGCGCAGCTCCGCCCACGGCCACCGGCGCCGCAGCCACCGGTCGTGCGAGGCGACCACCACCGCGCCGGGCGCGGTGCCCAGCGCCTCCTCCAGCTCCTCGGTCAGGGCCAGGGAGAGGTGGTTGGTCGGCTCGTCCAGCAGCAGCACGTCCGGGGCCCTGCCCACGAGCATCGCCAGCGCCAGGCGCCGGCGCTGCCCCACGCTGAGCACGCCCACCGGGCGGTCCTGGTCGCGCGGCGCGACCAGGCCCAGCGTGTTCAGCTTCGGCGCCCCCGGCACCGTGCCGTTCAGGCCCTCGTAGAGCTCGCGCGGCGTGCGCTCGGGCTCGGGGAAGACCACGTCCTGTTCCAGGAGCGCCACCGTCGCCCCGCGCCGCCAGGCCGCCTGGCCCGACGCCGGGCGCAGCCGGTGCCCCATCGCGTACAGGAGTGTGGACTTGCCCGCGCCGTTGGGCCCGGTGACCAGCAGCCGCCCGTCGTGCGGCACGTCCAGGTGATCGACCCTCAGCCGCCCCGGCACGACCAGGTCGCGGACCGAGATCGCCGTCCCGCCCTCCTGGCCGCGGTCGCCCGTGAGCGGCGCGGAGAAGGACAGAGGGCGCGGCGGCTTGCGCACCTGGTCGCGTTCGAGCTCCTCCAGCCTCGCCCGGGCGTTGCGCACCCGGCGCGAGACCTGCTTGTCCACGCGGCCCCCCTTGTAGTCGTAGCCCATCTTCTCGTTGTCCCGGGGAGCCCGCCCGTGCGCGACCTGCCGGGCGGTCCCGCGCACGGCCTCGCGCAGCGCCTTGATGGTGTCCTGTTCCTCGTGGTGGCGCTGCTCCCAGCGCTCGCGCTCCAGGCGCTTCTCGCGCAGGTAGAAGGAGTAGGCCCCGCCGTAGGAGACCGGTCCGTCCACCGCCGGGTCGAGGTCGACCAGTCCGGTGCAGACCGCGTCGAGGAAGACGCGGTCGTGGCCGGCCACCACCACCAGGCCGGGGAGCTCGCGCAGGTATCCCTCCAGGAATTCCAGCGCGCGGTCGTCCAGGTGGTTGGTGGGCTCGTCCAGCAGCAGGGCGCGCGGTCGTCCGATGAGCAGCGCGGCCAGGGCCAGCCGGGCGCGCTGTCCACCGGACATCCGTCCCACGGGGCGGTCGGCGCCGACCGGTTCCAGGCCCAGCCCGGCCACCACCAGCTCGGCACGACGTTCGGCGTCCCACACGTCGAGGCGTTCGGCCTCGGTGAGGACCTCGCCGTAGGCGGCGAGCGCGCCGGGATCCTCGGGCGAGGTGTCCAGGGCCGCGGCGGCCGCGGTCAGACGCCGCTCCACCTCGCGGCTGGGCGCGAGCGCCTCGTCCAGGACCTCCCCCAGTGTGGTCTCGGGGGCGTGCGGCAGCTCCTGGCGCAGGAAGCCGGTGTCCGTCGGCCGGACGACGCTCCCCGCGTCGGGTTCCTCGAGGCCGCCCAGCAGGCGCAGCAGCGTCGACTTTCCGGAGCCGTTCTCCCCCACGAGGCCGATCCGCTGACCGGGCGCGGCGTCCAGGGAGACGCCGTCCAGGACCACGCGGGTGCCGTAGGCCTTGGCCAGGTCGCGTGCGCTGAGCAGCGGGGAGCCGTGGGCCGTGGTCGGCATGGGCGTGTGGAAACTCAAGAGAGGGGACCACCCTTCGTCTGGGGTGGGCCTCGATGCGCCCGAACGCACGCGGCGGCGGTCCGGAGGGCGACGGGAGCCGCCGACATCGAGACCGCACCACGTGTTCGGACGTGGAAGCGCCGGGCGGGGTGTGTGCTCGAGCCTGTCGGAAGGCGAGCTCCGCGCGCTCGGCGGTGGGTCTCGATGTCAGTGACGCATGTTGTCGATGAGGTTAATCGGACCCGGGCGGGGTCCGCAAGGGCTTTTCCCGCGTGCCGCGAGTGGGCCGGGGCGGCGGCCGACCGCCGCCCCGGCCCCTTCCCGTGGAATCGCCCCTCAGCGCCCCCGCTGGGCGCGGTAGCGCCGGACCAGGGCCGAGGTCGAGGGGTCGAGGCCGGGCACGTCGGCGCCCTCGGTCAGCGCCGGCTCGACCCGCTTGGCCAGCACCTTGCCCAGCTGCACGCCCCACTGGTCGAAGGAGTTGATGTTCCACACCGCGCCCTGGACGAACACCTTGTGCTCGTACAGCGCCACGAGCTGGCCGAGCACGGAGGGGGTGAGCCGGTCGGCCAGGACGGTGGTGGTGGGGCGGTTGCCCGCGAAGGTGCGGTGCGGCACCAGGTCGGCGGCCACGCCCTCGGCGGCGACCTCCTCGGCGGTCCGGCCGAAGGCCAGTGCCTGCCCCTGCGCGAACAGGTTGGCGATGAGCAGGTCGTGCTGGGGCACGAGCGCGTCGGGCAGGCCGGGGACGGGTCGGGCGAACCCGATCAGGTCGGCCGGGACGAACCGGGTGCCCTGGTGCAGCAGCTGGAAGTAGGCGTGCTGGCCGTTGGTGCCGGGCGTGCCCCACACCACGGGGCCGGTCTGCCAGGTGACGGGGCGTCCGTCGCGCTGGGTGGACTTGCCGTTGGACTCCATGTCGAGTTGCTGGAGGTAGGCGGTGAACTTCGACATGTGGTGGCTGTAGGGCAGCACCGCGTGGCTCTGGGCGTCGAAGAACCCGCCGTACCACACACCGAGCAGGCCGAGCAGGAAGGGCAGGTTGCGCTCGGGCGGCGCGGTGGCGAAGTGCTCGTCCATCAGGTGGAAGCCGGCGAGCATCTCGCGGAAGCGGTCGGCGCCCAGGGCGACCATCAGCGACAGGCCGATGGCGGAGTCGTAGGAGTAGCGGCCGCCCACCCAGTCCCAGAAACCGAACATGTTCGCGGTGTCGATGCCGAAGCGGGCGACCTCGTCGGCGTTGGTGGACACCGCCACGAAGTGCCGTGCGATCGCGGCCTCGTCGCCGCCGAGCCGGTCCAGCAGCCAGGAGCGGGCGACCGTGGCGTTGGTGATGGTCTCGATCGTGGTGAAGGTCTTGGAGGCGACGATGAACAGCGTCGTCTCGGGATCGGCGTCCACGAGGGCCTCGTGCATGTCGCCGCCGTCGACGTTGGAGACGAACCGGAACTCCAGGCCGCGGTCGGTGTAGGGGCGCAGCGCCTCGTAGGCCATGGCCGGGCCCAGGTCGGAGCCGCCGATGCCGATGTTGACGATCCGCCGCACCGGGCGGCCGGTGTGGCCGAGCCAGGACCGCGAGCGCACCCGCTCGGCGAAGGCGCTCATCCGGTCCAGGACCTCGTGCACCTCGGGGACGACGTCGTGTCCGTCGGTGGCCACGACCGCCGTGCGGGGCGCGCGCAGGGCGGTGTGCAGGACGGCGCGGTCCTCGGTGACGTTGATGTGGTCGCCGCGCAGCATCGCGTCGCGCAGTTCGGCGACGCCGCAGGCCCGGGCGAGTTCGGTGAGCAGGCGCAGGGTCTCGTCGGTGACCAGGTTCTTGGAGTAGTCGGCGTACAGGTCACCGACCTCGACCGTGTACCGGTCCGCGCGAGCGGGGTCGTCGGCGAACAGGTCGCGCAGGTGGGCGGAGCCCAGCTGGGTGCGGTGCTTGCCCAGCGCCGTCCACTCGCCCCGCTGGTCCAGGGGGGTGGGTCCCGCGGTGCCATCGGCGCGGGAGGTGGTGGTACTGCCAGACATCCGGTCGCTCCTCGTCGTCCTTGCGGGCCGCGCCCGCCGTGCGGCTGTGCGTCCTAGCCTTCCACAGACGCCCGTGCCCGTGCCCGGTCCTGGTCCCGCTCCCGTTCGCGGCGCAGGTCCGCCACCTCGGCGCGCAGGGCGCGCAGCTCGGCCAGGATGAGCTCCTGCCCCCGCGCGGGCCCGCCGTCGGGGTCGGTGCCGGAGGCGTGGGCGCCCCCTCCGTCCTCGCCGCCGCGGCCGCCGGAGTCCTGTTCGAGCGCCTCCACGGCGACCGCGATGAAGAGGTTGAGCGCCACGAAGGTCGACACCAGGATGAACAGGACGAAGAAGATCCACGCCAGCGGCTTGTGCTCCATGACGGTGTGGGCGATGGACGCCCAGCTGTCGCCCGTGGAGACCTGGAAGAGGGAGAACAGGGACGTGGGCAGGTCGCCGAAGTACTCCGGGGACACGTCGCGGAAGAGCTGGGTGGCCATCACCCCGGACACGTAGAGCAGCAGCATCACCAGGAACAGGATGGAGACCATGCCGGGCATGGCCCGGAACAGGCCCGAGACGACGTGGCGCAGGGTCGGGATGACCGACAGCAGGCGCAGGACCCGTAGCACCCTCAGCACGCGCAGGACGGCGAACGGGCCGGAGGTGGGGAGCAGGGCCACGCCCACGATGACGATGTCGAACCAGCTCCACGGGTCGCTCAGGAAGCCGCGCCGGTGGGCGAACAGCCGGAGCAGGAGTTCCAGGACGAACACGCCCAGGATGGCCACGTCCACGCGGTGCAGCAGGTCGCCGTGGGCGGCCATCACGCGGGGCGAGGTCTCCACGCCCAGGATGAGCGCGTTGATGAGGATCAGGGTGATGATGAGGGCCTGGAACCAGGAGGCGTCGACGATGGTCCGGACCCGGTCGCGCACGGTCACGGGTGAGGGGGCTCCGTTCGGGGGTGGGCTGACGGCGCACGAGCCTATCGCCGGGCGAGGGGCCCGGATCCCGCTGTGCGGGGGGCTCCGGCCGCCCCTACTGGCGCCGCTCGTCGTGACCAGGCATGATCGAAGGAGGAACCGAGCGCGAGGGGGCGGCCGGTGACGGAGAGCACCGAAGACTTCGAGAGGGATCCCGACGACACCGCCGACATCGACGACGTCGACGCGGTCATGGACGTGGGCGCCGCCGACCAGGACACGGCCGTGGCGGGCTATCTGCTGGACTTCCCGTACGGCCACCGGATCGACGAGATCGAGGACCACGACGCCCTGGGTATCGGGGCGGAGCTCGCGCAGGAGGACCCGGAGGTCCCCGAGGACCCTGAGGACGCCGGGAAGCCCGTGGGGGCCTGGACCGACGGGGTCGGGCGGGGCGGCGGGCTGACGGGCCACCGCGAGGACCTGGCGAGGCTCCTCAACGCGGAGGACTTCGCCGACCGCGTCCGCCGCCGGCACGGGGAGGCCTGACCGTCGCCGGACGGGCCGGTGCCGTCCCGGGGCGGTCGCCCGCGCGCGGGAGCACGCCGGCGCGGTCAGGCGGAGTCGCGCGCCAGGTCGGCGCCGAGCCAGCGCTCCACCCGCATGACGTGGGTGGTGGCCGCGGCCCGGGCGGCGTCGGGGTCGCGGGCGACCAGGGCCTCGTGGATGAGGACGTGGTCCTCGCGGAGCTTGGCGGTCAACCCGGCCTCGCGGTGCCCGGCCCACACCCGGGCGTTGAACGTGCGTGAGGACAGGCCCTCGTTGATCGCCGCCAGGGTGGCGTTGCCGGTGCTCTCGACGATGGCCTGGTGGAAGCCGAGGTCGGCGGAGACGGTGTCGGCGCAGAAGGTGTCCGGTTCTCCGTCCATCCGCTCCAGCAGGGCGCCGACGCGGTCGAGTTGGGCGTCGTCGGCGCGCGCGGCGGCCAGGGCGGTGGCGGCGGGTTCGAGCATCCGGCGGACCTGGAGGACCTCCAGCAGGGTCCGCCCCTGGGAGACCTCGGCCAGGACGGAGAAGGTCTCCAGCAGGTCGGCGGGGCGCAGCGCGGTGACGTAGACGCCCGCGCCGTGGCGGGCCTCCAGCACGCCCAGGGTGGTCAGGGCGCGGATGGCCTCGCGCATGGAGCTGCGGGAGACCCCCAGGCGGGCGGACAGGTCGCGTTCGGTGGGCAGGCGCTCCCCCGGTCCGACCTCGCCGTCGGCGATCATCGCCTTGACGCTCTCGACGGCCCGCTGGGTGACGGAGGTCCGTTCGCCGTCGGGTTCGTGCACGCGTGGCTCCTGGTGTTCGGGTGGCTCGGGTGGCGACCGCCGACCCCAAGAGATCATACCAATCCTCCCCAGGGGAGACGCTACGGCCGAATTCCGCCGTGTTCTTGCCGAATCACCATCGACCATGCCAAAGTGGTCCGACCACTTGGCGTGGCGCGGGTGCTTCGCGGCGCGTCGAACACCCCGGCGCGCGCGGGCGGGCCGATCATGGTCGCCGGCCCGCGGCGGCGGGTGCACGAAGGAGGCCCATGCGCATCGCGCTCTTCATCACCTGTGTCAACGACACGCTCTTCCCCGACACCGGAAGGCACGTGGTCCGCCTCCTGGAGCGGCTGGGCCACGAGGTCGTCTTCCCCGAGGGACAGACCTGCTGCGGGCAGATGCACTACAACACCGGCTACCGCAGGCCCGCCGCCAAGCTCGCGGTGCGGTTCGTGCGCACCTTCGAGGACGCCGACGCGGTGGTCGTGCCCTCGGGGTCGTGCGCGGCGATGATCCGCGACAACTACCCGCGCCTGGGCGGCAGCGGCAGCCGCCTGTCGCGCAAGGTCGCCGGCCTGGCCCCGCGCGTGTACGACCTCACCGAACTGCTCGTGGACGTGCTCGGCGTGACCGACGTGGGCGCCTACTACCCGCACAAGGTCGCCTACCACCCCACCTGCCACGGCCTGCGCATGCTCGGCCTGGGCGACCGGCCCTACGCGCTGCTGCGCGCCGTGCGCGGACTGGAGCTGGTCGAACTCGCCGGGGCCACCGAGTGCTGCGGCTTCGGCGGCACGTTCGCGCTCAAGAACGGCGACGTCTCCTCGGCGATGGGCGCCGACAAGGCACGCCACGCGGTGGAGTCGGGCGCCGAGGTCCTGTGCGCGGTCGACAACTCCTGCCTCATGCACATCGGCGGCACCCTGTCCCGGCAGCGTTCGGGTCTGCGGGTGGCGCACATCGCCGAGATCCTGGCCAGTACCGAGAAGGAGGACGCCCTCCGATGAGCGCGACGTTCCTGGGCATCCCGCCCTTCCCCGAGGCCGCGCGCGCCGCGGTCAACGACTCCCGGCTGCGGCACAACCTGCGCAAGGCCACCCACACCATCCGCGACAAGCGCGGCGCGGTCGTCACGGAGCTGGAGGAGGACTGGGAGCGCCTGCGCTCCGAGGGCGCGGCGATCAAGAGCCACACGCTGCGCCACCTCGACCACTACCTGGAGCAGCTGGAGGCCGCGGTCGAGCGCGCGGGCGGCCACGTGCACTGGGCCGCCGACGCCGCGGAGGCCAACGCGATCGTCACCCGGCTGGTGCGGGAGACCGGCGAGACCGACGTGGTCAAGGTCAAGTCGATGGCCACCCAGGAGATCGAACTCAACGACGCCCTGGCCGAGGCCGGCATCACCGCCTACGAGACCGACCTGGCCGAGCTGATCGTGCAGCTGGGCGACGACCTGCCCTCGCACATCCTCGTCCCCGCCATCCACCTGGGGCGGTCCCAGATCCGGGAGATCTTCCTGGACCAGATGGCCGAGTGGGGCGTGGCGGCCCCCGAGGGGCTCACCGACGACCCGCGGGCACTGGCCGAGGCGGCCAGGGTCCACCTGCGCGAACGCTTCCTGCGCACCCGTACCGCCATCTCGGGCGCGAACTTCGCGGTCGCCGACTCGGGGACCCTGGTGGTCCTGGAGTCGGAGGGCAACGGGCGGATGTGCCTGACCCTGCCCGAGACGCTGATCTCCGTGGTCGGGATCGAGAAGATCGTGCCGACCTGGGCGGATCTGGAGGTGTTCCTGCAGACACTGCCGCGCTCGTCCACGGGCGAGCGGATGAACCCCTACACCTCCACCTGGACGGGGGTGACGCCCGGCGACGGCCCGCAGGAGTTCCACTTGGTCCTGCTGGACAACGGCCGCACCGACGTGCTGGCCGACACCGTGGGCCGCCAGGCGCTGCGCTGCATCCGCTGCTCGGCGTGCCTGAACACCTGCCCGGTCTACGAGCGCACGGGCGGGCACGCCTACGGCTCGGTCTACCCGGGGCCGATCGGCGCGATCCTCACCCCGCAGCTGCGCGGGATGTCCTCGGAGGTGGACGAGGCGCTGCCGTACGCGTCGTCGCTGTGCGGGGCCTGCTACGAGGTCTGCCCGGTGGCGATCGACATCCCCGAGGTGCTGGTCCACCTGCGCGAGGAGGTCGCCTCCGGCCCGGGCCACCTGGGCGAGAAGGCGGTGATGAAGGGCGCCGAGGCCGTCCTGGGCTCCTCGCACGCGCTGGCCGCCGCCCAGCGCGCCGCCGGCGCGGCCCGCAACCTGGTGCCGCGCCACCTGCCGGGCATGGCGGGCGCCTGGACCGACACCCGCGACCTGCCCGGCGTTCCGGCCGAGTCCTTCCGCCAGTGGTGGAACAAGCACGAGAAGGGGCAGAGTTGAGCACCTCACGCGAGCGCGTGCTGGCCCGGGTCCGGGCCGCCCTCGCCGACGTCCCGGCCGACGAGCCGGTGGTCCGACCAGTGGAGCGCCCCTACGCCGACAGCCACGGTATGGGCGCCGCGCTGGAGGTCCTGGAGGACCGGCTGCGCGACTACAAGGCCCTGGTGCGGCGCGTGCCCGCGGACCGGCTGGCCGAGGAGGTGGCCGCCGCCCTGGAGCGGCGCGGCGCCTCGACCGTGGCGGTGCCCGACGGCATCGACGCGGACTGGTTCTCCCGCACGCAGGCCGAGCTCCGGCCGGACGGCCGCGACCGGCCGCTGGAGCTGCGGGAGCTGGACGGCGTCGACGGGGTCGTCACCACGTGCGCGGTCGCGATCGCCGAGACGGGCACGATCGTCCTGGACGGCGGCCCGGACCAGGGCAGGCGGGCCATCACGCTGGTACCGGACTACCACCTGTGCGTGGTGCGCGCGGACCAGGTCGTGGACGGGGTGCCGCAGGGGGTGCGGAGGCTGGACCCGGCGCGGCCGCTCACGTGGATCAGCGGGCCGTCGGCCACGAGCGACATCGAGCTCAACCGGGTGGAGGGCGTGCACGGCCCGCGCACCCTGGAGGTCCTGCTGGTGGAGTGAGGCGGCGCCGTCGGGCGGGGCGCCGCTCCCCCGCCGCTCCCTCAGGCCAGGAGCGACCCTGGACCAGGAGCGGCCCCGGGGCAGGCGTTCCCCCGAGCCAGGAGCGACATCGGGTCAAACGCGGCCCCGGGTCAGGAGCGGCCCCGCCAGGTATCCAACAGCCGTTCCAGGGAGTCGGGTTCGGGCTCCTCCCGGGCGAAGGGGGCCTGGTAGCGCGCGCCCAGGGCGGGCGGCGCCTTCCTCGCGGCGGGCCGGGGCCGGGACCTGCGCACGACCTCCGGCGCCTCCTCCGCGGCCTGGGCCAGCGGCGCCTGGTAGCGGGCGCCCTGCGACGGCGGCTTGCGCCTGCGCCGGACCCAGCGCGTCCGGGGCGCCTCCCGGGCGGGCGCGGCCGTCGCCTCGGCCTTCTCGCCGGTCGCGGTGAACCACACCGGGAGTTCCGCCAGCCCGTTGACCGCCATCGACTCGCGCCGGCGCAGGTCCTCGGTCTCCACCGCCAGGACCATGCCGCGCAGGCGGTCGACGGCCATGTCGATGGCGGTGCGCACCAGCTCGCGGGCGAAGGAAGTGGCGGGGCAGCGGTGGGCTCCCGCGCCCCACGCCAGGTGCGAGCGGTTGCCGGTCAGCGCACCCGGGTCGTCGCCGCCGCGGACGGCGGACTGGTCGGCGTGCGCGGCGGAGAACCCGAACAGCATCGGCTCGCCCCGGCGGATCCGGGCCCCGGAGAAGCGGATGTCCATGGTCGTGTAGCGCCCGGCCAGGATCCGCAGCGGCGAGTCGGTCCACATGACGTAGTCGAGGAAGTCCTCCACGGTGAGGGTTCCGCCGAGGTAGGCGGTCCACACGGCCGGGTCCTCCAGGAGGCGGAGCAGGGCGTTGCCGATGAGGTGGGTGGTGGGCTCGTGCCCGTTCTCCCACAGCAGGGACAGCGCCTCGACCGCCTCGTCGTCGGTGAGGGAGTGCTGGTGCCCCAGGACACGGCTGGTGATGTCCTCGCCGGGTTCGGCCCGCTTGCGGGCGACCAGCCCGGTGAAGTAGGCGCGGATCGCCAGGGCGGCGGGCTCGGCGCGGTCGGGGTCGCCGCTCCACAGCCGGTCGGTGAGGTCGGCCAGCAGGTGCCCGTAGGCGTCGGGCAGCCCGAAGAGCTCGTTGAGGACGAGCGCGGGCAGCGGGGCGGCGAACTGCCCGATCAGGTCGGCCCGCCCCTCGGCGGACACCGCGTCGACCAGGCGCACGGCGGCGCGTTCGACCACCGGGACGAGCTGGGCGGTGCCCACCTGGGCGAGGGCGTCGACGATGGGCACGCGCAGCCGCTGGTGTTCCTCGCCGTCGTGGGTCAGGGCTCCGCTGCGGGCCGGCGCCCGCCCGGAGGGGCTCCAGGGGCGCGGGTCGGCGGAGAAGTAGGTCTGGTCGCGCAGGACCTGGAGGTTCTCCTTGTAGCCGAGCAGGAGCCAGCCGGGCACGCCGGGGCTGATCTCCACCGGGGCGAGGCCGCCGTAGGTGTCGCGCAGCCGCGCCCAGGGAACGTCGGCCGCGGCGCCCTCGTGCAGGGGCAGGGGGCCGCCGCCGTGGCGGACCGGGCACTGTGCCGTCGCGGCTCCGCGCGGGTCGTCGTCGCCACCCTGACCGCTGGCGTCGGTTCCCTGGTGCATGGAGACTCCTCAGTGACTGCGGGATGCCCGCTGACGCTATGCCGCTGATGTTTCCGGGATGCTTCGGGGACGATAGCGGCACCTTTCCGTGTGGGGCGGGGAGTCCGACCCCGGGCCAAGACGGGAGAACGGCGCACACCGCCCACGAGGGCGCACTCCCGCCCACGTCCGCACGGGTACCATGGCCTGTTGGCTTTCGAATTCCGAAGGGGGCGCCGTGGGCAGCAGGAAGCGGACCGGCCGGCGCCGCGCCGTCCCGAGGGCCGAGCCCTGGGACGGGCCCGCGCCGACCGACACCCCCGCCGAGATGGTCTCCGGCGCGGTCGACGCCCTGGTCCTGGGCCGCGGGGGCGACGGCCTCGACCTGGCCGCGGCGCGGCTGGCCGACGCCGAGTCCGCCGCGTGGGAGGCGTCCTGTTCCCGCGCACTCGTGGACGCCCTGCTCCGGGCGGTGGCGGTCGCCTGGTCGCGGGGCTGGCAGCCCGCCGAGGCGGTACGCCAGGTCCGCCGGGTCCGGGGACAGGTGGCGGCGTCGATGTGCGCCGACGCGGTCACCGCCGACCTGGCCCGGTACGCGCCCGCCACCGTCGACCCGCGCTGGAGCGAGCAGGTCCACGGGTTGGCGGCGCGCGGTCCGGTCCGCGCGCCCGAGGAGTACCTCGCGTGGGCGGGCTCGGAGTACGGGCTGCTGCGCTTCGAGGTGGTGGAGGCCGCGCTGCGGCTGCTCGCCGACCTGCGCGTGCTGCCGCCGCTGCGCCACCTGGGCCCTGTGCCGGGCGCCTACCGGCCGGGGCGCGCGGCGGCCGCGCACCGGGCGGCCGGGATCGACCAGGGCAAGCTGGCGCGGGTGCGGGCCCTGCTGGCCAAGGCCGAGTCGACGGAGTTCCCCAGTGAGGCCGAGGCGCTGAGCGCGCGGGCCCAGGAGCTGATGGCGCGGCACAGCATCGACCGCGCGCTGCTGGACGCCGAGCCCGGTTCCTCGCCCGCCGGGGCGGCCCGGCGTCTGCCGGTGGAGGCCCCCTACGACGAGTACAAGGCGGTCCTGCTGCACGAGGTCGCCGAGGCCAACCACTGCCGCGCGGTCTGGGACGAGGCGCTCGGACTGTGCACGGTCATGGGATTCGAGGGCGACCTCGCGGCGGTCGAGGTGATGTTCACGTCGCTGCTGGTGCAGCTGGAGTCCGCGATGCGCGCCCAGGGGTCGGTTCGCGACCGGTCCGGCCGGGCGGCGGGGCGCTCCTACCGCGAGTCGTTCGTGTCGGCCTTCGCCGCCCGGGTGGGCGAGCGCCTGGTGTCCTCGGCGCGGGCGGCCGAGGCGTCGGCCGCCGCCGAGACGGGCACCGACCTGGTACCGGTCCTCGCCGAGCGTGAGCGCAGGGTGGAGGAGGCCGTTGCCGAGGCGTTCGGGGAGCTGACCTACGCACGGGTGCGGGGCCCCTCCGACGCCGACGGCTGGGACGAGGGGCGCGCCGCGGCCGACGCCGCGTCCCTGGACACCCGGCGCCCCGTGCGCGACCGCTGACGCGGGCTCGCGCCCGGCGCGGCGCCCCGGCGGCGCCGGCGCGTCCGCCGGAAAACCAGTGGCCCACGCGCCGCCCGGGTGTGTACAACCAGGGGCATGCTCCGCAAGTATCCGCGCACCCGCCACATCCGGGGCTCGCGCCTCCAACCGGGTGACGGCGACCTGTCCGCCGAGCCCTTCGACGCGCTGGCCGGACGCCACCTGGTGGTGGAGGAGAAGCTCGACGGCGCCAACACCGGGATCAGCTTCGGGCCCGGTGGGGAGCTGCGGCTGCAGAGCCGGGGGCACTACCTGACCGGCGGTCCGCGCGAGCGGCAGTTCGCGCCGCTCAAGGCGTGGGCGGCCGCCGTCGCGCCGCGGTTGTGGCCGCGCCTGGGCGAGCGCTACGTCCTGTACGGGGAGTGGCTCTACGCCAAGCACACCGTCTTCTACGACGCGCTGCCGCACTACTTCTGCGAGTTCGACGTGCTGGACACCCGGGAGGACGTGTTCCTGTCCACGCCCCGGCGGCGGGAGCTGCTGGAGGGCACCCCGGTGGTGTCGGTCCCGGTCCTGCACTCGGGCCCGCTGGCCTCGCTGGCCGACCTCACCGCCCTGGTGGGGCCCTCCACGGCGCGCACGTCCGGCTGGCGCGAGGCCCTGGCCGCCGCGGCGCGCGCCGCCGGGACCGATCCGGGCCGCTCCCTGGCCGAGAGCGACGGCTCCGACCTCATGGAGGGCCTCTACCTCAAGGTGGAGGACGGCGACCACACCGTGGACCGCTACAAGTGGGTGCGCCGGGAGTTCACCACGGCCGTCCTGGACTCGGGCACGCACTGGCTCGACCGGCCGGTGATCGCCAACGCGCTGGCCGACCCGGAGGTGCTCTATGCGGACGTTCGCTGAGCTGTGCCCGGCTCCGCCGGCCTGGGACCTGGACTGGGCACGGGTGCGGGAGGCGTTCCCCTGGGTGCGCGACCTGGCGGGGGTCGAGCAGGACCCCGTCCACCACGCCGAGGGCGACGTGGAGACGCACACCCGGATGGCGTGTGAGGCACTGGCCGGGCTGCCCGCGTGGCGGGCCCGGCCCGAGGCCGAGCGCGTGCGGCTGTTCGCGGCGGTGCTCCTGCACGACTCCGCCAAGCCCCAGTGCACCCGCCGCGGCGAGGACGGGCGGGTGACCGCGCACGGCCACTCCAGGCGGGGCGACCTGTTGGCCCGGCGGCTGCTGTGGCAGGCGGGCGCCCCCGTGGAGTGGCGCGAGCACGTGGCCGCCCTGGTCCGCCACCACCAGGTGCCGTTCTGGGCGCTGGAGCGCCCGGACCTGCGCCAGATCGCGTTCCGGGTGAGCCTGCTGGCCCGCAACGACGACCTGGTGCTGCTGGCCACCGCCGACATCCTGGGCCGCCACTGCGGGGACACCGCCGAGGTGCTGGAGAACGTCGCGCTCTACGAGGAGTACTGCGCCGAGCAGCGCTGCCTGGAGGGACCGCGCGACTTCCCCTCCGACCACGCCCGCTTCCAGTGGTTCCGCAGCCCCGACCGCGACCCGGACTACGCCGCCTACGACGACACCCGGGGGACGGTGACGGTCATGTCGGGGCTGCCGGGCGCGGGCAAGGACACCTGGATCGGCCGCCACCGCGAGGGGACGCCGGTGGTGGGCCTGGACGCGCTGCGCGCCGAGCTGGGCGTGCGGCCGACCGCCGACCAGCGCCCGGTCGCCGCGGCCGCGTTCGCGCGGGCCCGTGAGCACCTGCGGGCGGGGCGGTCCTTCGTGTGGAACGCCACGAACGTCTCGCGCTCGCTGCGCTCCCAGTGCGTGGACCTGGCCGCCGCCTACCGCGCCCGGGTGGAGATCGTCGCCCTGGAGGCTCCGCCCGCCATGCTGCGCGCACGGCTGGGCCGGCGCGAGCGCTCCGTCCCCGCGGCCGTGGTGGAGCGGCTGGTCCGTCGGTGGGAGTGCGCCGATCCGACCGAGGCCCACACCCTGACCCGTATCACGACGAACGGCTCATAGGGCCACACCGGGCGACAAAACGCCGCCCAAAGCACCCCTTGTGATGGCGTATGCCCCGAACCCGCCCGGAATTCGGGCGTACGGCCGCCCTACCACAACCGATAGCATGTGCCCTGCCCGCTCGCACCAGGCGTGACCCGCCCGGTGGAGGAGCCGGAGCGGCGGGAACCACCGCACCAGCACCCGTAGGAGCACGGCACCGCATCCAGGCCGCCCTGCGCACCGGGCCCTTCTCCGAACGGTCCAAGCAAGAAATCGAAGCCTGTGACGCACATCGAGGAACAGCGCCGTTCCTCCCCTTCCCGGATGCCGTCGCGGTGGTGAGCACCACGGATCGGGGCCACGCGCGGGGTTGGCGGCTGCACTTCGGGCTGCTGTGGGCCGGCGGCGCCCTCTCCAGCCTCGGCTACATCGCGCTCGGCCTGGCCTTCCCCCTGCTGGCCCTGCACCAGACGGCGTCGCCCGTGGTCGCGGGGTGCATCGCCGCCACGGGCATGGTGCCGCGCACGCTGCTGCACATCCCGATCGGCCTGCTGGTCGACCGCCGCGACCCGCGCACCGTCATGATCGTCAGCCAGGCCGTGCGCGTCGTGTGCGTCCTGGGCCTGGTCGGCCCCGTCCTGCTGCTCGACGCGCCCGTGGCCCTGCTGGGCGCCGCCGCGGCGGTCCACGGCGTGTGCGCCACCTGCCACTCCACGGCCGCCACCACGGCCGTGCCCTACCTGATCCCGCGCGAGGAGCTGACCGGCGCCGCCGCCAAGAACGAGGCGCGCAGCCATGCCGCCCAGCTCACCGGGCGGCCCCTGGGCGGCGGCCTGTACGGCCTGGCCCACGGCCTGCCCGCCGTGTGCGACGCCGTGGTCTCGGCCGTGTCCCTGATCCTGGCGCTGCGGCTGCCCCGGATCCGCCCCGACCGGCCCGCGCCGGGCGAGACCCACCTGCTGCGCGACCTCGTCCAGGGCTTCACACAACTGCGCCGGGACCGGTTCCTGCTGCTGACCGCGGTGGCGGGCACGGTCACCAACGCGCTCTTCCAGATGATCTGGCTCGTCATCCTCATGCTCGCCACACAGGAGGGGCTGTCGACCCTGCTGCTGGGGGTCGTACTCGCGGCCAGCGGGGCGGGCGGCCTGCTCGGTTCCCTGATCGCCCCGTACACGGTCAGTCGGCGCAGCCCCGTCACCATGGTCACGCTGTGCCTGTGGGGCTGGGCGGCCGTCACCCTCCTGCTGGCCCTGACCGACCACGACAACGTGGCGCGGCTGCTGGTGGTCCTGCCGCTGACCTGGTCGGGGGTGGGATTCGTGGGGGCGCACATCAACGTCACCGTGCTCACCTACCACAGCAAGAACGTGCCCACCGAGGTCCTGGGCCGGGTGACCAGCACGCTGCGGTTCTTCACCGGGGCCGCGCTGCCCGTGGGGGTGGTGGCGGGCGGCTTCCTGCTGGACGCGCTCGGTGTGCGCGGCACGACCCTGGCAGTCACCGGCGTGATCGCCGTCCTGGCGGTGGTGTTCACCGCGATCACGCCGCCGCTGCCGTCCCTGCTCCGGCGTCTGGCCCGCCGCCCCTGTCCCAGGGCACGGCCAGCGCCGGGAACAGCGTCTCCTCGATCCGGCGCAGCCGCGCGTCCAGCTCGCGCTGTACCCGAGCCGCCTCCGCCACGGGACCTGTCGCCGTCTGGCCGTGAATGAACGCCTGGTCGGCGGCCTCGCGCAGCTCCTCGGTCAGGACCCTGTCCCGAGGCGGGACCACGCCGCGCAGGCGCTCGACCGCCACCCCCGCCTCCACCGCGTCCTGGCGCGCCTGGCGCAGCAGCTCGGCCAGTTCGGCCTCGGCTCCGCCGTGCGCCCCGGACGAGCGCACGTGCGCCACGACGCGGACGGTCACCCCCAGCTGGAGCACCGCCCGGGCCGCCTGGTCGAACCGGTCGCGCACGTCGAGTGTGCGCTCCTGCGCCTGCTGGAACCGGCGCCGGTCCTCCTCCAACCGCCTCTCGTGCCGTCCACGCCACCGGGCGGTCCGATAGGTCCAGAACCCGGTCAGGAAGCTGGCGCCCAGCGCGCTCACGCCGGTCACCACAGCGACCAGAACGACCTCCATCAGCGACTCCCACTCCTTCCGCGCGCGGCGATCACCTCGGCGCGGGTGCGCCGGGCCTCACTGGTGGCCCCCGCCCCGACGAACACACCGTCCAGGACCTCCCGGGCCAGGGCCTCCTGCCCGGCACGCCACAGCGCCTGGCCGATGCCGGTGCTGAGGCTCGGGTCGGCGTGGACCCGGTTGGCGGCGGAGGTGAGGCCGCCCAGGGCCGTGGCCCGGTGGCCGAGTTCCAGATGGCTGCGCGCCTGCGCGACCAGGGCCCGGGCGACCGCCGCGCTGTCCCCCTGGGCCTCGAAGAGGTCGGCGGCCCCGGCGTAGTGGCCGGCGGCGGCCGGGTGGTCACCACGGGCGAAGGCCAGATCGCCCTGGAGCGAGGTCAGCAGGGCGCGGATCCGGGGGGACTCGCGCGAGGCGGGGCGCAGGGCGCGGTGGGCGTGCTCGCGGGCCAGGTCGTCCTCGCCGCGGGTGTGCGACCGGCGCGCGAGCCGGAGCAGCTCCTCCGGGGTCCACGGCTCCATCTCCGGCCCGGCGTGGGCGAACAGCCGCATCAGGGGGCGGGCGAGGCGGGGATGGCGCAGCACGTAGCCGTCGCCGCCGGCCACCACCAGGTGGCGGTCCTGCAGTGAGTGGACGAGTCCGCGGGTGAGCGCCTCGCCCGGGACACCGTTCTCGGGCACGGCCACACCCTCGCCGCCCGCGGCCACCACGCGCCTGAGCCAGGCATGGGGGACGTCCGGTGGCACCAGGTGCTCGGCCGCCACCTCCCGCACCAGCCGCGCGAGGTGGGCGGACAGGTGCGCGTCGGTGTCGAGCCCTTCTCCGGGGCCGTGCTCGCACAGGATCCGGCCGACGACCTGGAGCAGGACGGGGTCGACGGTTCCGGCGCGTCCCCGTCCGGCACCGTCGGCCCCCTCGGCCGGGGTCCGGGCCTCCGCGACCAGCCGCTCGACCGCCTCTGAGCCGTACCGCGTGCCGGCCCCCGCCAGGGTGCGCCGGGCGGCCTCGGCCGCGGCCTCCGGCGCCAGGGCCTCCAGGGAGAACTCCGCGTGGTCGATCTCGTGCTTGTCGATGAAGCGCCGCAGTCCGTCGAGGTGGTCGGTGCGGGTGGTGACGAGCAGCCGCAGCCCCGGGGCGCTCTCGGCGGCGGCGAGGAGTTCCTCCATGAACCGGCGGCGGCCGGGGCGGTCCGCGCGCAACAGGACCTCGGTCTGGTCCAGCGCAGCGAAGAGGGGCCGGGGGGCGCCGTGGCGGTCGGTGGCGGTCCGCGAGCGCAGGAAGTCGGCGACCGAGGTGCCCGGACTGTGGCTGGGGAAGGCGACCGGGTCCCAGGCGGCGACCAGGGCACGGGTGTAGGGGTTCTGCTCGGGCAGGACCGCGGCCGGAAAGGCCGGGTCGAAGCTGAGCGTGGCCACGGGCAGGACGTCGGCGCCGAGGTCGCTGAGCGCGGGGACCAGGGCGGCTCCGAGCAACGACGTCTTGCCCACACCGCACTGGCCGTGCAGGACCGTCAGCCGGTGGCCCCGCCAGGCGTCCAGGAGCGCGGCGGTCTCCTCGGCGCGGCCGAAGAAGAGGTGGCGGTCACGTTCACCGAGGGGCCGGTCGCCCACGAAGGGATTGCGGGGGGAGACTCGCCCGTCGGAGATTCGTAACATGAAACAGCTCCCGGCCAGCGAGAATGGTGGTGGCACGACCACGAAACAATGGTGCCCATGGTGCCACGAAAATGCGGGGGCCGCGAGTCCTCACCGCACTTCTCCCGCCCTGGACCGAGGGCCCGTCGATTCTCCGGTGAATCCGGCACGGTCCGAGTGGGGGCCGGGCGGGAACGGCGCTCCGGCGCCGGTCACATCTTGTTGTCGAAGGCGGACATGACCTCCACCTCGGCATTGTCGGGGTGGAGGACCTCGCGCAGTGTGCAGGCCATGGCGGACGCCTCGAGTTCGTCCAGCTCCCTCAGCGACAGCCCCGCCACGTCCACCAGCAGCGAGCCGCCGACACCCTCTCCGACCATCTCCGTCCTCCCTCTCCCTCATGACTCCGGCACATTCGACCTGGTCAGCATTAAGGGGCGGACCTGTCCGCCCTTCGCCTTCCGTGGGGTAGTCCAGAAAAGTTCTTCCCGCGACGGTGGACAACTAACCGTGATCACCTACCCTGATATACCCCATCCCCTTTCGTACGCGGACCGCAAGAACACGAGCACCTCGACACCGTCCTCACAGAACGGTAATTCCCCATACCTGTGATGACCGTGTGAATCAGGAGGATTAGCGTGGCCATCACCAAGTCGTCCTTTCCCGGCCCCGCGCTGGGGCCGCTCCCCCCGGTGTGGGGCAGGGTGCCGTCACGCAACAAGAACTTCACCGGCCGCGCGGCGCACCTGGAACAGCTCAACGCCGCGCTCAACAACACGGTGACCGCCGTCCTGCCGCACGCCCTGCACGGGTACGGCGGGGTCGGCAAGACGCTCATCGCCGTGGAGTACGCGCACCAGTTCCGCGGCGACTACGACGTGGTCTGGTGGATCATGGCCGACCAGCCCGGGCTGGTGCGCTCGTCGCTGGCCCACCTGGCACCGCACCTGAACCTGCCCGGGCCCAACGAGGTGGGGATCGACGAGGCAGCCGCCAACGTGCTGGACTCGCTGCGCCGGGGCGAGCCCTACGACCGGTGGCTCCTGGTCTTCGACAACGCGGACGAGCCGGAGGACCTCAAGGACATCATCCCGCAGGGGCCGGGCCACGTGCTGATCACCTCGCGCAACCACCGGTGGCAGGGGGTGGCCGAGGCGGTGTCGCTGGAGGAGTTCTCCGCGCGCGAGAGCGAGGAGTTCCTGCGCAAGCGCATCGGCCGGCCGATCGCGGCGGAGGAGGCCAACGAGCTGGCGGAGGCCCTCGGCCACCTGCCCCTGGCCCTGGAGCAGGCGGGCGCGCTCCAGGCCGAGACGGGCATGTCCGTGCAGGAGTACCTGCGGCTGCTCAAGGAGCAGCCGACCTCGCTCATGGGCGAGGGGAAGCCGCCGGAGTACCCGGCCTCCATGGCCGCCGCCTGGCGCCTGTCGGTGGCCAAGCTCCAGGAGAACCTGCCCGAGGCGATGGACCTGCTGCGCAGTTGCGCGTTCTTCAGCCCCGAGCCCATCCCCCGGGACATCTTCTTCCCCGTGGACGACGGCCGCGTGCGCCCGGAGATGACCGAGTTGATGGCCGACCCCATCCGGCTCGGCCGCGCCATCGCCCAGCTCGGCCGCTACGCCCTGATCCGGCTGGACGCCAACCGCACCATCCAGGTCCACCGGCTCATCCAGGCCCTCGTGCGCGACGACATCCCCCGGCAGGAGCACGAGGCGATCCGCTCCGAGGTGTGGTCGCTGATGAGCGCGGCGGAGGACGAGGAGCGCTACGTCGAACTCCTCCCCCACCTGCGCAGCACACGCATCGCCGAGAGCACCGAGCCCGAGTGCCGCCGGTTCGTGGTGGACGTCCTGCGCTACCTGCACGGCGCCGGCGACCTCGACAGCGCCAACGCCCTCGCCGAGGAGTTCCTGCGCGAGTGGACCTCGGTGTCCGGCGCCGACGATCCCTTCGTCCTGCGCCTGGAGCGCACCTACGCGGGGATCCTGCGCGACCTGGGACAGTACGACAAGGTCCACGAGATCGACCGGGGGCTGCTGCCGAGGATGCGCGAGGTGCTCGGTCCCACCGACAGGGAGACCCTGGCGCTGCTCAACGGCCTCGGCCACGACCTGCGGGTGCGCGGCGACTTCCGCCGGGCGCTGGAGAACGACAACGAGGCGCTGCGCCTGTACGACGAGGCCATGGGCCCGCAGTCGCCGCTCACGATGCGCGCCACCCACAACCTCGCCATCAACTACATGCTCAACAGCGACTTCGGCGGGGCGCGGAGCCTGCACGAACGCGCCTACATGATGGCCAGGCGCCTGCGCGGGGCCACGCCCGCGGACACGCTGCTGGCCTACCAGAACGGCATCGCGCAGGCGGTGCGGCTGGCGGGCGACTACACCGAGGCCTGCGACCTGGGCGAGGACTGCCTGGCCTTCGGCCAGGACAAACTGCAGAGGGACCACCCCGTGACCCTGCGGGTGCAGCTCACCCTGGCGATCTCCCGCCGGATGGCGGGCGAGACCGACGAGGCGTTCGAGCTGGTCCAGGACGTCCACTCGCGGTACCTCAACCGGTACTCGCTCAACCACCCGGAGACGATCGCCGCGGCCATGTGCCTGGCCAACGTCCTGCGCATGCGCGGCGACCTGGTCGAGGCCATGGCCCTGGCCGAGGACACCTACACCCGCTACGAGCGGGTGTACGGCGCCCAGCACCCCTACAACTTCGGCTGCAGCACCAACGTCGCGCTCCTGCACCGGCTGCTCGGGGACCCGAGCCGCGCCAGGTCCATCAACGAGTCGGCGCTGACCGCCCTGGACGAGGGGCTGGGCCGGGACCACCACATCACCCTGGGGGTGGCCGTCAACCTGGCGGGCGACCTCGCGACGCTCGGCGAGACCAAGAACGCGATCCGGCTCGACCGGGGCACCCTGCGCCGCACGCGGGCCCTGCTGAACGAGGACCATCCGCTGGCCCTGACGTGCGCGGCCAACCTCGCCCTGGACCTGAGGGCGGAGGGCGACCCGGGGGAGGTCGCCGAGGCGGAGGCGCTGCACGCGGAGATCCTGCCGATGTTCTCCCGGGTCCTGGGGCGCGAGCACCCGTTCACCCAGGCCGTGTTGGAGGGGCGCCGACTGTCCTACGACTTCGACCCGCCCCTCCTCTGAGCGGCGGAGCGGGCCTCCCGGCCGAACGCCCGGGGCCCGCACGGCCCGCACGGCCCGCCGAGCACGCCTCCCGCGGACGTGCGGGCGTCACACGCCGGGGTTGTCCTCGCGCCAGCGGGCCAGGTGGGCGCGGGCGGCGGCTTCGGTGGCCTCGGTGACCGGGGCCGGGACCGGGTCGGTCTGCCAGGACCGCAGGGTCGCCAGGGTGGCGGCCATGAACCGCTCCCCCGCCGGGGTCAGTGCCCCGGAGGCGAGGACCTCGCGCCCGCCGCCCGCAGCGGCCCGCCGCCAGTAGGCGAACTCCGTCTGGGCCCGGTCCTGTTCCCGCCCCGCGGCGAGCAGCCGCCGGCGGCGCCAGAAGCCCGCCACGCCCAGGTGGGCGTACACCCCCTGGATCAGGCCGCTCATCGGTCTGGCGTCCGGCCGCCAGGGCGCGTAGAAGAGCCGGCCGTCGTCGGGCACGGTCAGCGGCACGAGGTCGGCGAGCGCGACCATCTTGGTGTGCTGCACCTCGTGGGCGAAGGTCAGGGCGAGCCAGAGGGGGTCGGAGGGCTCGGACAGCCCCAGGTTGCCGAAGCAGTGCCGGGCGGTGGCGCTGACCCGCGCCCCCGGGTCGGCCCGCATGGGCGTCAGCGTGCGGACGGTCTCCCCCACTTCCCCGGCGATGGTCCAGTGGTGCTCGACCAGGATCGCCCAGGCCTGCCGCAGCAGGTCGCGCAGCCGCGTGACCTGGTCGGCGGCCAGCCGTGACTCGCGTACGGCCCCGCCCGAGAGCCGGTCCGCGTCCTGGTCGTCCAGGAGCAGGTCCAGTCGCCTCCCGCGGTGTTCGGCGGACAGCCGGCGCAGGGCGTGCCAGTCGCCGGTGTCCTCGTGCGGGTCGTCCGGTATCCGGACGCGGACCCGACCGAGGGACAGTTCGGCCGTGTGGGCGTCCGCCTCGAGGACCGCCTCCTCCTCCGCCCCGCCGGGCCGGAGCAGGGCGCGCCCGAGGCCGGGCAGGGGCGCGGTCGGCCCGTACAGGGGCACGGACACGCGTGCCTCCGTACCGGAACGCACGGCCGTGGCCGCCGCCAGGGCCGACATCGCCGCCACGCGGGGCGGGTCGGTCCGGTGTCCTTCCAGGGACAGGGCGGTGCGCCGGGCCCAGGCCCCCACGGTCGGGTGGCTCAGGACGCGGGCGACGGCGGCGGGGGCGGCCTCCTCTGCGCGCATGAGCAGGTCGTAGGCCGCTCGGGCCCGCTCCGCCAGAGGGTGCTCCCGTGCGATCGCGGCGTCCACGACCTGGCGGACGAGGAGCAGGTGCTTGCCGTACTCCGCCTCGCGCAGGTAGCGGGCGGCCCGGGCGCCCCCGCCACCCCTGGCCAGGGCGTCGAACACCGGCCCGGGCACCGGTCGGCGGATCGGCACGACCGCCGCCGTCACATATCCTCCCGGATCCGGGCCACGTCGGCGGAGACCGCCCGGTGGACGTGGGTGATGAGACGGTACAGGTCCTGGCAGTACACCGAGGGGTTCCGGAAGCCCGTCCCGGCCCGGTAGCGGTGGGGGTAGAGGCCGGCGCCGCACACCCTGTGCACCGGGCAGTCCCGGCACTGCGGGGCCAGGGCGCGCGCACCGATCTGCCGCGCGGCGGTCGAGGGCAGGTACAGGGCGTCGTCGAAGGGGTGGGTGAAGGTGTGCAGGCGGGTGCCGGCGGCGCCCTCGTAGGCGGACTTGAGGCTGTCGACCTGTTCGATGCTGCCGTCGGTCTCCACGACCACGAGTGCGGCCGGGGACAGGCCGATGCTCTCGGTGCGCGAGTGGCTGCCGAGGAGCATCCGGATGATGTCGTGGAACATCCGGATGTCGGTCTCACGCCGGGGCGCGTGGTACCAGCGGTCGAAGAGCGCGATGAGCCAGTCGCCGTAGCCGCGCCCCTCGGGGTCCCAGCCGGGCGGCGGCGCGTCCCAGTTCCCGTGCGGCAGCAGGAAGGCGATGCCGGGCGGGTCGTAGTCGAGCAGCGCCTCGTAGGTGCCGACCGGGTCGGACTCCAGGTCGATGGTGGCCAGCAGGCCGGAGAACAGGTGCCGGTACGCGGGCGCGGTGAGCAGGCGGAGCCCGGCGTCGACCTCGGCGTGGGTCCCGCGCCCGTTGGCGCGGCGGCGGTGCCGGTCGTGGTCGCGCTCGGCGCCGTCGATACTGACGCCCACCCGGATGCCGAGTTCGTCGAAGAGGTCGAGGTACTGGTCGTCGATGAGGACGCCGTTGGTCTGGATGCTCAGGGCCGCCAGCACGTCGGGTTCGGTGGCCTTGCGCAGGAGTTGGGCGGTGGTGCGCAGGTGGTCGTGCCCGACCAGCAGCGGCTCCCCGCCGTGCAGGACGACCTCGACCCGGGAGCGCCCGTGCGCGCGGGCGTGTTCGGCGATGCGTTCCGCGACGCGTTCGACCGTGGGCACGGCCATGCGCCGCGGCTGTCTTCGCCAGCCCTGGTCGGCCATTTCGTACATGTAGCAGTAGTCGCAGGCGAGATTGCACCGGCTGTGGATCTTCAGGACGTACTCGTGAAAGGGAGTGGGCCGCCATCCCTGGGCGAGCAGTTCCCGGACGTCCAGTTCGGTCGGCCACGGGTCGGGGCTTCGCTCTCGGGCACTCGCTGCCACGCCGGTGACCTCCTGGGGAAGGGGAGCAGGCACGATCGCGCGGTCGTGCATGACCTATGTTCTCGTCCCG
The DNA here is from genome assembly GCF_013410755.1 of Nocardiopsis aegyptia. GTDB lineage: Bacteria > Actinomycetota > Actinomycetes > Streptosporangiales > Streptosporangiaceae > Nocardiopsis > Nocardiopsis aegyptia. The sequence continues at coordinate 6,413,237 of NZ_JACCFS010000001.1, read as the reverse complement.
TGCGCCGGCCAATCTCACTCGCGGGTCGGACCTGCGTGCGCGGTGGTACGAGTGACCTGTCCTCGACAGACACCATGGCCGGACGAACCACACTGTCCGCCTCCCCGGTGTTTCCGCATTCACGCGGACCAAACACCAGCGGCGTCGACCGGATGGCCGGTTTCGGTCACCCGAACTATGGTTGGAGTCCATCCCACGGAGGTAACTCGAGGTGATTCCGGAAAACGGATGATCTCGTTCTCCTGACCTTTGTTCCGCCTTTCTCCCACCGTTACCAGCACTCGCGGAGGACCCCGGGAGAACACCGCGCCGGCCCTGGCCTGTGGGGAGGGCGGCCCCCGGCCGCCGCGCCCGATCCCTCCGGTCGCCCACGGGGCCGGCCCGAACGATTTCGGCGTTCCGCCACGGAGGAGGACCGGACGAGGTTAGTCTGATGCCACATCTGCGACTCACATTCGGTGATGAGAAAATGACTGAGCGCATCTTTTCCGCCGTGCACGACTGCCTCGACTGGGCGCGTGCCCTTGATCCGCCGCTCGCCCCCGACCCCGACGCCCTGCTCTTCGTCCTGACGGCCCACCTCGACGCCGGGTCCCCCGACCCCGCGGACTGGTCGGTCAGCGACGTCGACGACATCGCCCGGACGGTCCAGCACTGGACCGGCCTCGCCGGTGACCTGCGCCCCGCCTGGCTGGCCTGGTGCGACTTCCTGGTCGACACCGGCCGGCTGGTATGCGCCGAGAGCCCGCGCCGCCTGCGCGCCGCCATCGCCGCCGCCGACCTGGAGTCCGACCGCCCCGCGCCCCGCCGCGACCCCGTCGAGGAGGGCGCGCTTCCCCTGCTGCACCGGCTCGGCGCCGGTGAGGACGGCGAGCCCGAACCACTGCGCCCGGTCCTGCGCGCCCGGCCCGGCGACCTCGACGCGGCCGCGCGCTCGTGCGCCGTCCTGGCGGACGCGGCCCGGCTCACGGTCTGGGCCGACCACGGGCTCCGCCTCGACCCCGACCGCGAGGACGACGCCCTCACCCCGGCCGACACCGAGAGGGCCGCCGCCGCGCTGGACCTGGACCCCGCCCGGGTCCGGGAGCTGTTCGCCATCGCCCGCGACGCCGGACTGCTGCGCACGACCTACACCCGCGTCCTGCCCGGCCCCACCGCGCGCGCCTGGGCCGACGGCGAGCCCGGGGCGGTCGCCGACGCCTGGGCGGGCGCGCTGCTGGCCATGACCCGCCTGCGCGGCATGACGGCCTTCCTCGTGCTCACCGACCTGTTCGTCTGCGGCGACCTGCGCACGCCCGCCGAGGTCGTGGACGCCTACGGCCCCGCCGTGGTGCCGGGCGCCCGCGACGCCGACCCGGAGCAGGCGGTGCGGTGCGTGCTGGAGACCCTGGCCGAGCTGGGCGCCGTCGCCCGCGAGGACCACCGGTACCGCACCACACCGCTGGGCGACCACTTCATGGTCGGCCGGCTGCGCCACTCCGGCGCGCACGTACCGCTCGCGCCGACGGTCGGGGCCATGAGCGCGGACGAGGCCCTCACCCTGCTGGAGGAGGGTCGACCGGTGGACACCGCCGGCCTCCTCGAACGCTGGACGGCCGAGCGCGACACCACCACGGCGGCCCGTCAGCTGTGGGAGGCCGGCGCCGCGCCCGAGGCCTGGCGCCGCCGCACCAGGGTCGCCGCCCACCTGTCCGTCCTGGAGGCGGACCTGTTCCCGATGCTGAGCCTGTACACCCACCACCCGGTGCTGGGCGGCTGGGCCCGCCGCCTGCTCGGTGCGGCACCCGAACCGCCCACGTCCCACCAGACGGCGTGGGCGGTCCTGGACGACTACGCGCTCCTGCTCGACGCGGACCTGCCCCTCCCCGCCGGGGACGGGGAGCGGTACGCACCGCACGCGGACGGCTTCGTCCAGGCCGTGTGGCTGACCGGGCACCCGGTCGCCGACGCCGTCCTCGCCCGCTGCGCCGAGGGGGCGCTGGGCCCGGAGGTGGCCGGGGCCGCCCGGTCAGTCCTTGAGCACGAGCTCGTAGGCCAGCAGGTCGACGCCGGGTAGCGGGGACCAGTCGCGCTCGGGCACACGGTGGAAGCCGCGGGCCCGGTACACGTACTGGGCGGAGACCATCGCGGGCTGGGTGGACAACAGCAGACGGGAGACGCCCTCCTGCCGGGCGCGGTCCACGATCGCGTTCACCAGGGCCCGGCCGACCCCGCGCCCGCGCGCCTGCGGTCCCACCGCGAACGCGCGCACCTCCGCCTCGTCGGCCCCGCGGGCGAGTTCGCTCCGGTCCGACCAGGGCGCGAACATGATCGTCCCAAGCAGCTGGTCACCGTCCGCGGCCACCAGGACCTCGCCGTGCCCGTCGGCTCCCAGGAGCCGCAGGGCCTCGGCGTAGGTCGGACTCGCGTCCAGCAGGCGGTCGGCCCGGTAGGCGATCTCTCGCAGGTCGCTGACGGCGGTCATCTCGTCTGGCAGCATTCGACGCACGATCATGGACGACATTCAACCTGATCCGACCGCCGGGGGCGGGCGTTCGCCGCACCTCGGCGGGCCGCTCTCCCACGGGGTGCGCCGAGGTGCCCCGCGGGGGGCGCGGGCGGGGCACCCGGGAGTCCTCAGGTGTATCCGACCGAGCCGCAGCCGTCCTGTTCGCGGGTGTCCTCCAGGTCGTAGGCGTCCTGCTGCCGGCCTCTGGGCTGTTCGCCCTCGGGCCTCTCGTCCGCGTAGGCGGGGGTGAACATGAACTCGTCCTCCAGGCAGTGCGCGGGAGCGACTCCGCGGTACCAGTTCGGCCACGCCTCCAGCGTGCCGTCGCCGAGGTCGTAGAAGGAGACCTCGCCCAGGTGGGTGACGACCAGGCGCGTCGACACCGGGTCGCCGGGGCGGGCGACCGGGTAGACGACGACGTACTCGGTGTGCACGGCCAGGTAGTCCTGGTCGTAGTCGTCCCGGGCCGCCTCGGCCCACATCCGGCCGTCGACGCGGATCTCGTCACCGATCAACTCGGCCGTGCCGGGGGTCAGGTTGAAGGGCAGGTTGCGGCTGTCGAGTGCGGGGTCCTCGTGCCCGAGGTTGTCCATGTACCACTCCCGGGACTGGCCGGTGAGCAGCCCGGTGAACTCGCTGTTGTCCTCGTGGAAGACCGCGTCGGTGTCGAGGTAGACCGTTTCCAGGAGCAGGCGGGCGCGGTCCTGGGCCCACTCCACCTGCTCGGTGGTGAAGTCGCCCTGGGCGGCGGGCTCGGGGGTCTCGAACTCGACGCCGTAGTCGGCGGCGGGGCTCCCGGCGAAGGGGTCGTCGCGGTCGACCTCGTCGAAGTCGACGGCGCCGAAGATGGGGCCGCCCGTCTCCAGGAGGAAGCGGTCGGCCTGCTCCAGGACCTGCGCGCATCCGGTGAGGGTGAGCACGGTCAGGGCGGCCGCGCCCAGGGCGGCGCACGTGCGTGGTGACATGGGGGATGCCTGTGTTCTCTCAGAGTGATTGTGCAAACGTGAATCTTCCGCCTGGTGTTCTATCACCACGCGGGGACAAGCGCGCGTCCGCCCCTCCACCACCGGCCGACGGGCCGAGGAACTGCGGCGACGACGGTGGCCAGGGGGCGGTCCGCTGCCGCCGGCAGGCCGTCCTAGCGTGGGTCCATGACGAACTACGCGTTGATGTACCGCCTGGGCTTCACTCCCTGGGAGCGCTACGGTGCCGCGGGCGGAGCGGAGGTCGGCGCCCTGCTCGACCGCGAGACGGACGCTCGTCCGACCGGCCCGGGGCGGGCCCTGGACATCGGCTGCGGGCGCGGGCAGTTCACGCCCGAACTGGCCCGGCGCGGGTGGCGGGCGGTGGGTGTGGACCTGGTGCCCGAGGCGGTCGAGGCCGCCCGGCGCAAGGGGCCGCCGGAGGTCGCCTACGCCGTGGGGGACGTGACCGATCTCGAGTCGGCCGGCCTGGGGGCCTTCGACCTGTTCCTCGACATCGGCTGCTTCCAGGGCCTCGATGCGGAGCGGCGCGCCGCGGAGGGGCGCGGTGTGACGGCGCTCGCCGCGCCGGGCGCCACCCTGCTGATGCTCGCCTTCGGGCCCTCGCGGTACCGGCGGCTGGTCGAGGGCGTCTCACAGGCGCAGGTCGAGGCCGCGTTCCCGGGGTGGGAACTCCTCACGGTCGACGACGCGGACACCTCCGGCCTGGGGTGGCCGATGAACCGCACCTCACCGAAGTGGTACCGGTTCCGTCGTCCCGCCGGGTGATGCCGCGACTCCCACGGGCGGAGCGCGGTGGGCCCGGGGCGACGGGTTCCGGGGCGTTCAGCGGCCCGTGTTCCAGGACGTGACGACGGGGCGGTCGTGCTCGCGGCCGAGCGTGCTGAGGGTGGCGGTGTCCAGCCGGAACAGCACCCCCTTCGAGGAGGGCAGGCCCAGCCAGCGGGCGGTGAGCACCCGGAGCACGTGCCCGTGCGCCACCAGCACCACGTCGGGTCCCCCGGCGTCGAGTTCGGCCGTGACCAGGGCCAGGACCCGGTCGGCGCGCTCCCCCACCTGTTCCACGAGCTCGCCCGGGTGGTCGGCGTCGCCGGGAGGGACGCCGTCGCGCCACAGGTTCCAGCCCGGGCGGTCGCGCTGGATCTCGGCGGTGGTGATGCCCTCGTAACCGCCGTAGTCCCACTCGGCCAGGTCCGGGTCGACCGCGGTGTCGTGCAGACCCGCAAGCTCGGCGGTGCGCACGGCGCGGGCCAGGGGGCTGGTGACGACGAGGCCGACCTCGCGCTTGGCGAGCAGCGGCCGCAGCGCCTCGGCCTGCGCCTCGCCCTCCGCGGTCAGCGGCAGGTCGGTGCGGCCGGTGTGCCGCCGCTGCCTGCTCCACTCGGTCTGCCCGTGTCTGATCAGCACCAGTTCGCCCATGGCGCCATCCTGCCCCACCCCGGCCCGCCCCATTCGCGCCGGGTCCGGGGCCCCAGGTGATTCTTGGCCCGATCCTGGCGAAACCGCCCCACGGGCCCGCACCGGGGCGATAGAAGGAGGGGAACCGCCGTGCCATCAGAATCCGGGAGGCCCCATGCCCGCGCACGAGCCGCCCGCCCCGGGCCACCGCCAGGTCTCCGCGAGGCCTGTGTCACTGCCGCCCCCGCAGGAGCTCGCCCACGCGGCCCTGCGCACCGCCCTGTTGCGCGACGCCCTGGGCCTGGCCCTGTGGTGCGCCCCCACCACACGGGTCACACCGCACGGGCTCCCCGCCCTCGCGGACGTGCGCGACGCGGTCGAGAGGCTCGACCTGTGGCCGCACTCCCTCGCCCACTCCCCCGACCGCCGGACCGCGTGGCTGGAGCGCGCGTCCGCCGGCGGCGACGTCGTCGACTTCGTGGTGCCCTGGGAGACGGCCGTGGGACTGGGCCTGGTGGTACTGGACGACGGACTCGCGCGGCCCCGCCCCGACCTGCGCGACCTGGCCCGCGCTCCCGAGCCCGTGCTGGGCTGGTGGGTCCGCGTCTTCGAGAACACCTTCGAGTACGCGCGGGGCGACAGCGAGGGCGGCTCCGCCCCCGAACCGGGCACCTCCGGGCCCGAGCTGCTGCCGCACGTGCTGCGCTACCTGTACGAGGCGCCCGACGGGTGCAGGGCGCCGCTGGACACCCTCGTGCGCGAGGTCCTGCTCGCCCCCGGGACGGTCAGCACGCTGCCCGAGCGCCTGCGCCCCCACGCCGAGGACCTGCTCCTGCACGCGCTGCGCCAACTGGCGACGACCGGCGCCGTCCTCCTGCCCACGCCCGCCGACACCGGCGACGGCCCCGTCGTCGTGCTCACGCCGCTGGGCCGGTACGGGGTGCGCCGCCTGCTCCAGGAGGTCGGTGTGTCCGCTCCGCTCATCGGCGACCTGGCCGACGCCGACGCGGCGGAGTTCCTCGACACGCTGGCCACCCTGTCCGCCGAGGGCCGACTCTCCGCGATCGGACCCTGGCTCGACCGGCGCACCCCCGCGCGAGCGCTGCGCGAGATCGCGTCGGTGGCCGCGGACCCCGGCCGTGCCCGGCGCCGGTGGGCGGGCACCACGGTCCTGAGCGCGACGAGTTCGCAGATCGAGCACGAGCTGCGCGCGCTGCTGCACTCCGCGCGGCCGGCGGTGGTGAGCCTGGCCGCCATCGTGCTGCTCACCTCGCGCATGCTCCCCCAGCACGAGATCGACGAGATCATGTCCGAGTTCGGCCCCTGGGTGGTGGTCGACATGTTCGCGGCGTCGATGGCCGGCGGCGAGACGGGCATCCGCTTCCTGCTCGACGCCGACGACAGCGCGGGGATCGAGCGGGTACTCCTGGCCGACCCCGTGCGCCTGTGGGAGTCCGGGCACCCCGACACCGCACGGGTGCTGGGCGCCCTGGCCCGGCACCACCCGGACCCGGAGACGGCCGCGGCGGCGATCCGGGTCCTGGACCGCGGCCCGATGGAGGGCTAGTCGGCCTCGGCCGGAGGTCGCCGTCCGCGTCGGCCCGGCCGAGGTTCTCGTCACTCCCCCGCGTCGGCGAGGAAGGAGTCGACCGCCTCGGCGAACAGCTCCGGTGCCGTGTCCATGGCGATGTGCTGCTGGCCGGGCAGGATACCCACGCGGGCGTCGGGCAGGGTCCGCGCGACCTGCTCTGTACCCGACCGGAAGGGCGCGGGGCTCTCGCCGCCCAGCAGGAGCAGGACCGGCGCGGTCACGGCGCGCACGCGTTGGGGGTCCAGTCGGTAGCCGCCCGAGCTGCGCAGCTCACGGGCGATGGTGTGCGCCGCGGCCGTCCGGTCGTGCCAGGTGGGGAGTGCGCGGATCAGCTCCAGTTCCCGCTCCGGCACGCCCACGACCGTGCGGAAGAAGGAGGCCACCGCGTCACTTCGGCGGCCCTGCGTGAGGAGCGCGTCGAGTTCGTCCAGGACTTCGGGGCGCGCGAGTCCCCCGGCGTCCGCGGGCGGCTCGTAGAGCACGATCCGGCGTGCGCGCGAGGTCAGGGCCGCCGCTCCCAGCACGCACAGTGCGCCGTAGGAGTGCCCCATCACGTCCACGCCGGTTCCGTCGGCCTCGGCCACGGCGTCCACGACCGCGGCCACGTCCTCGTACTCGCGCTCGATGCTGTAGTGCGCGCCGTCACCGCTCAGGCCGCGGCCGCGGCGATCGACGGCGTGCACGGCTCGGCCCGCCTCCAGCAGGGGCCGGACGGAGCCCCAGCGGCGGTGGTCGGCCGAGGTACCGTGCACGACCACGAGCGGCCGTCCGGCGCCGCTGGAGGTGTACCCGATGGACGTGCCGTCGCGCGAGGCAACGCTGTGGGTGGTACTGGCCCGTGTGGTCGTCATGGTGATCATCCCATCTGTGCGCCGGCGCGGACGGTGCCCGCTGTCGATTCCAGCCTGTGCCGACGGCGGCCGGGGCGCATCGGTGGTTCTACCCAGTGCGTGCACCCGGCCCTGGCTCGGGGCGTGGTTCACAGGGCAGGTGCCAGTGCGGGGTGCCGCATGGCGAACATGGCGGCCGCGGCCCGGGTGGAGACACCGATCTTGGTGTAGACGTCCTGCACGTGGTGTTCGGCGGTCCGCGGTGAGACGCCCAGACGGGCGGCGATCTGCCGGTTGGTGAGCCCTTCGCACACCAGGCGCAGGACCTGGACCTGGCGGTCGGTGAGCCCAGCTGGCCAGGCCGTGCGCGCGCCGCCGTCCTGGCCCACGCACGCCAGCACCGCTCCGGCCGCCTCGGCGTCCAACGCGCCCTCGCGCACGTGCTCCCTCAGTAGGGCGGCCGCCTGGTCCGGTTCGAACGCCGGCCGGTGCGGTCGGTCCGAGCGCAGAGCCACGAGCTCGTCGGCCGCGGCCAGGACGCGTGCGGCCGGGGAGATCTGCGCGGCCCCCAGTCCCCGGTGGTAGCCGCCGGCGTCGCAGCGTTCGTGGTGGGCGCCCACGAGTGCGGCCACGTCGGCCAGGGGAGGGCAGCGCCGCAGCAGGCGCTCGCCGTAGTAGGCGTGGAGCCTGACCTGTTCGCGTTCCCCCTCGCGCAGCGGCCCGGGCCGGTCCCACACGCCCGAGGCGATACCGATCCGGCCGAGGTCGTGGGCCCATCCGGCGGTGCGCAGGCGCCCGTCGGCCGCCTCGGGCAGGCCCAGGCGGGTGCCGGCCCGGTGGGCGAGGTCGGCGACCATGGTCGCGTGGCCGTGCAGGTAGGGCGTCTTGAGGTCGACCAGGTCCCCGAAGGCGCGGACCGCCTCGGCCAGCCCCGCCGGGGTGAGCACGCGCACGGGGCCCGGTTCGGCGTCGAGCAGGGCCGGTCCGGGGTCGGCTTCGGCGGCCTCCGCCAGCAACGGGGGTCCGTAGTCGTGGAACTCGGCGACCAGGTCGGGATCCAGGATGGTGCCCGATCGGCGCTCGAGTGCGCCCAGGGCCGCTTCGGTACCGCCGAGCCCGTGGAAGAGGGAGGCGGTGGCCGCCACGTGCGTCACACGCGTGGTGAGGAGGATGTCCTCTCGGGCGAGTCCGAGGGGGCCTCCGCGCCCGTTCCACCACTCGAACATCTGGGAGAGGGCGGCGGCGACGCCGGGCCCGAGTCCGAGCCGGGCCGCCATCTGCGCGGCGACCTCACAGTCGGCGCGGTGGCCGTCCCGGTCGATGACGGGTCCGGCCCTGACGGTGGCCGCGGCCAGTCGCAGGCGGTGCGCGACCCCCTGGCCACCGGAGATGCCCGGGAGGAAGGTGGTGATGATGTCGCGGACGTCGGAGAAGTCGGTGCGGGCACCGGCCTCGTTGACGCGGCGGTCGTCCACTCCGAGCAGCAGGGCGGTCTCATGGGCGAAGGCCGTGCAGCCCACGTGCCGTAGCAGGGCGGTGTGGTGGACGTCGGCGACCTGGGGCGCGGGCAGGTCGAGAACGCGTGCGAAGGCCGTGGCGACCAGGCCGGCGCTCAGCGATGAGCCCGGGCGCCGGGCCATCCCCAGGTCGATGACGAGGGTGAGTCCGCACAGCAGGTCCGCCAGCCGCACGGCGGGGCCGGGGGCTCCTTCGTCTGATCGCCCACCGCGCACGTGCCACCTCGTTCTCCACCGTGGCCGGGGCGTCCCGCTCGTCGCTCGCCCTCGGTCGTGTCCCTCGCGGCATTCCGGGCTCGCGCGGGGCCTTCGGACCACTCCCTGGCCGTACCCACGCGGACGGCCCCGGCCGCACCCCTGGTGTCGCCTTTCACCCTACTTGTGACCCGTGCCACGCAGAAGGTGTGCGCCGTGCCGGGCTCGGGCGACCGCACGGCCCCGGTGGTCGGCGCGGTGACGGCGCCCCTCGGGCGCGCGCATCCGGACAGAACTTTCCATTGACAAGATTCCCGTGTGCTCGTATCTTTCCAATGGAAAGTTAAACGAAGGAGTCGCCATGGAACCCCTCATCACCCTCGTCGGCGTCACCCTGGTCCTGTGGGCCGCCGGAGCGCTCGGCGTCCGCCCGCTGCGCCCGTGGCCGGTCGCCCTGCGCGGCGGCCTGGCGGCGATGTTCACCCTCACCGGCGTGGTCCACTTCGTGGGGATGCGCGAGGAACTCGTCGCGATGGTCCCGCCCGCACTGCCCGCGCCGGAGCTGCTGGTGACGGTCACCGGCGTGCTCGAACTGGCGGGCGCGGCCGGGCTGCTGTGGTCGCGGACCGCGCCCTGGGCCGCGGCCGGGCTCGCCGCCCTGCTCGTGGCGATGTTCCCCGCCAACGTCCACCTGGCTCTGACGGGCACGGACCTGCCACCGCACCAGGAACTCCTCCCGCGCACCGCGATGCAGGTGGTCTTCCTGGCCGCAGCCACCGCCGTCGTGGTCGACCGCCTGCGCGGACGGACCCGGCGGGCGCCGTCGCCGCAGGCCCACGGCGGCTAGGATGCCGGGCATGCCATCATCGGACGACTTCTCCCGTTCCACCTCCCCGTCCCCCGCCCCTGCTCCGGGCGCGTCCCCGTCCGGTCGCGGCGTGCTGGTCACCGGTGCCTCCCGGGGTATCGGCCGCGCCGTGGCCACGGCGTTCGCCGAGGCGGGCGACCGGGTCGCCGTCCACTGCGGAACCCGCCCCGACGAGGCCGAACGCACGCTCGCCGGGCTGCCGGGCGAGGGCCACGTCCTCCTCCAGGCCGACATCAGCGACCCCGACGCCACCGCCGACCTGGTCGAGCGCGCCGCCGCCGCACTGGGCGGGCTGGCCGTACTGGTCAACAACGCCGCGGTGAACCTCGCCCACCCCGTCGCCACCACCTCCTTCGAGGACTGGCAGCGGGCCTGGCGCTCGACCCTGGACGTCAACGTGCTCGGCGCCGCCAACGCGAGCTACGTGGCGGCGCGGCACATGATCGACGCGGGCACGCGGGGCCACATCGTCAACGTCGGATCGCGCGGCGCCTTCCGCGGCGAGCCCGACCACCCCGCCTACGGCGCGAGCAAGGCCGCCCTGCACGCCCTGGGCCAGTCGCTCGCCGTCGCCCTGGCCCCGCACGGCATCACCGTGGCCTCCGTGGCGCCGGGCTTCGTCGAGACCGAGCGCGTGGCCGAGCGGCTCACCCCGCAGGTGCGCGCCGACAGCCCGTTCGGCCGCGTGGCCACACCCCGCGAGGTGGCCTCGGCCGTGCGCTACCTCGCCTCCCCCGAGGCCGTGTGGTCCTCCGGCGCGGTCCTGGACGTCAACGGCGCCTCACACCTGCGCTGAGGCCGCCGCGTCCGCGTGGCCCTCCCCGGCCCGCGGCCCGCCCGCGGCCCGGGGATAGGGTGACCGCACCGGAGTCCGCCGGAAGGGGCGAAGATGAGTCTGGTCGCCATCAGCGACCTCCACGTCAGGCACCTGGAGAACCGCGCCTTCACCGAGGCCCTGCGGCCCGAGTCCGACGACGACTGGCTCCTGGTGGCCGGGGACGTCGCCGAGACCGCCGGCGACATCCTGTGGGCGATGGACCTGCTGAGCAAGCGGTTCTCCACCGTGGTGTGGGTGCCGGGCAACCACGACCTGTGGACGGTGCCCGCCGACCCCGTCCAACTGCGCGGCGAGGCCCGCTACGAGTACCTGGTGAACGCGCTCCGGGACCTGGGCGTGCACACCCCCGAGGACCCCTACCCGACCTGGCACGGCCCCGACGGACCGGTCGTCGTCGCCCCGCTCTTCCTCCTCTACGACCACACCTTCCGCCCCGAGGGCACCAGCACCAAGGAGGAGGCACTGGCGGTGGCCCACGCGTCGGGTGTGGTGTGCACCGACGAGTACCTCCTGCACCCGGACCCCCACCCCGGTCGCGACGCCTGGTGCCGCGACCGCCTGGCCTCCACCCGCGCGCGTCTGGACGCCCTGCCCGAGGACATCCCCACGGTGCTGGTCAACCACTGGCCGCTGGTGCGCGAGCCCACCCGGATCCTGCGCTACCCGGAGTTCGCCCAGTGGTGCGGCACCGAGGAGACCGCCGACTGGCACACCCGCTACCGGGCCCGTGCGGTCGTCTACGGGCACCTGCACATCCCCCGCACGATCGTCGTGGACGACGTGCCGCACATCGAGGTCTCGCTCGGCTACCCCCGCGAGTGGGGTCCGCGCCCGCAGCCGCCGCGGGGACCCCGCCCCGTCCTTCCGGGCTGACCCGGGCCGACTCGGCGGTGCCGGCCCCGGGCGGCCCGGGCCGCCCGAGGACCCGGGCCGGTGCCCGACGCGATCGGGCCGGACATCGGGCGGCAACACGGCCGTAGGGACGATTTCACCGTACGGATCTGGCCGTCGGCCGCGACAGCCATCATCGTGTGGGTGTCCGAACGCCCGCCTCCCGTACCGGAGGAGTCACGTTGCGCACATCCCCTGTCCCCCTCCCCCCGAGACCCACCGCGCTCCGCCTGCTCGCCCTCGTCGTCACCGCGTTCCTCGTCGCCGTCCTGGGCTGGGCCGCCCCCGCCTCCGCCCACCACGTCCTCCCCCCGGGCATCCCGTCGACCTCCACGGCCCAGTCCCAGCTCGACTCCCTGACCGTGCGCCCCAAGAACAGCGGCGCGGGCTACGACCGCAGCCTGTTCCCGCACTGGGTCACCGTCCAGACCCCGTGCGACGCGCGCGAGTACGTGCTGCGCCGTGACGGCCACACCGTCTCGGTCGACGGCTCCTGCCGTGCCACCTCCGGCCGCTGGTCCAGCGAGTACGACGGCGTCTGGACCGGGAACTCCTCCGACTTCGACATCGACCACATGGTGCCGCTCCACGACGCCTGGCGCTCCGGGGCGAACACGTGGACCACCTCCCAGCGGCGCGCCTTCGCCAACGACGTCGACGCCCCGCAGCTGTGGGCGGTCACGGCCTCCAGCAACCGCACCAAGGGCGACCGCGACCCCGCGTCGTGGCTGCCGCCCCGCACCGCGATCCACTGCGACTACGTCAAGTCCTGGGTCAACGTGAAGTACCGCTACGACCTCTCGGTCACCTCCGCCGAGAAGTCCGCCATCCGGAACACCATCGACACCCGCTGCTGACGCCGCCCGTGCGGGCGCCCGTCGGGCGCCCGCACGGCACGGCCGGGGTCAGGACAGGACGTCGCGGACGTCCTCGGACACGTCGTCGTCGCGCAGGAAGGCCGTGTGGGAGACACAGCCGACGAGCCGGTTGTCGGCGCCGGCCAGGGTCACGTTGGTGGAGGGCCGGACGATGAGGTCGCAGAACGAGCGGAAGGTCGTGTAGGCCGTGTCGCCGGGCGTGGGGTCGCCGGTGTTGAGCTCCTGGAGGAAGTCGGAGCCCTCGACGACCTCCTGGCAGGAGGGAGAGGTCGTCACGCACGGCAGGCGCACGCTGGACCCCTCGTTGGGACCGGCGAGCGAGATCCAGTGGTCGACGTCCTCGTGTCCGCCGAGGACCTTGAGGTACCAGCGGGACGACAGCCCGCCCATGGAGTGGGTGACGATGTCCACCGCGTCGGCACCGGTCCCGGCGAGGATCGCGTCGACCTCCCGTGCGATGAGCTCGGCGGTCTCGGTGTTGGAGGCGTCGTCGTCGTAGTCGATCGCGTGGAGCCGGTCCCGCTCCCAGCCGCCGTCGGTGAAGTCGGAGATCATCGAGTCCCAGTTGGCCGCGTTGCCGCTGTAGCCGTGCACGAAGAGCACGGGGTCGCGCTCCTGTGCGTGGGCGGTGGCGGGCGCCGTCAGCAGACCGGCCAGGGCCACCAGCGCCGCGGCGGGGGCGAGGGAGAGCCGCATCGTGGGCTCCTTTCCGTCGGGAGCCACGATCGTCCGTCATGCGCACACCTGTGCGCATCCGTTGAAGCACGGGCTGTGGTCGTCTCCGTACGCACGGCCGCCTTCCGCGCCCACGGCCGTCGCGTCACGGCGGACGGAAGGGACCCGCCACCGTCGTTTCGGCGGCCACCGAACCGATCCGGCCGTAGCGTCGCTCCATGCACGCGCGAACGACACTCATCACAGGGAACGCCGATGTCCGCGCCGTCCTGGACGATCCCCGATTCACCGTCCCGCCCGTCCACGACGCGGCGCCGGCCTCCCCGCCCCCGGCACGGTCGCGCCCCTGCCTGGCGTGGCTGCGGAGCACGGCCGTGCGCTTCAGCAACGGGGAACGGCACCTGCGGCGGCGCTCGGTGGTCCTCGACCTGCTGGCGGGGCTCGCCCCGCTCGACCTGCTCACCGACGCCGCCGAGCGCACCCGTGCCCTCTCCCTCCACGGCTCCACAGGTTCGCCGGGATCCGTGGGCGACGCGGTGGTGTTCGCGCCGGTCGCGGTCCTCGGCGCCCGCCTGGGTATCGCCGGGCAGGACCTGGCCGCGGCGGTGGACGCGGTCCGCGCGATCGCCGGCGTCTACCTCGGCGGTGCCGACAGCGACCGGCTCCCATCCGCCGACGCGGCGGTGCGCCTGCTGTCCGGTCTCCTCGGCACCGACGGCGACGAGGAGCGCACCGCCCAGCGCATTGTGCTGCTCGTACAGTGCTGCGCGGCGACCGCCGGACTGATCCGCAACACGCTCGCCCTCGCCGACGAGCACCGGCCCGCCTGGGACCGCACCCCTCCCGTGGCCGACCTGGTGACGGAGACACTGCGCTTCGATCCCCCGGCCCGCCGCACCCGGCGGGTGGCCTCGGTGGACGCGTCCGTGGCCGGCGAAACGATCCCCGCGGGCACCGAGGTCGTGCTCGACCTGGCGGCCGCCAACCGGGACCCCGCCGTCTTCGCCGACCCCGACCGCTTCCTCCCCGGCCGTCCCGACACCCGCCACCTCGCCTTCGGCCACGGCCTGCGCCCCTGCCCGGGCTCCGACCACGCCACCGCCCTGGCCTGCGGCGTCCTGGACTCCATTCTCACCCCGTAGGAGAGGCACCGGAAGAAACCGGGCGCCGGCGCGGTCCGGCAGGTACCGTGTCCGGTGGATCCGCCTGACCCGATCGTGCGACGACGGCTCGACCGACTCGGCCGCCCACACCGGCAAGCTGACCGCCACGCTGGTCGCGCTGGGGGCCGACGTCACCGCGGTCGAGCCCGACACCGCCATGCTGACCGAGCTGCGCCACTCGCTGCCGGGCGTCCGCGCCCTGTCGGGCCGCGCCGAGGCGATACCGCTGCCGGACGCCTCCGTCGACGCCGTCCTGGCCGGCAACGCCATGCACTGGTTCGACATGGCCGTCGCGGGACCCGAGATCGCCAGGGTCCTCGCGCCCGGCGGCGTCCTGGCCGGCCTGTGGAACGTCGTGGACGACAGCGTCGAGTGGGGGCCGGGCTCGCACAGGTCAGCGGGAGCGCCGCCATCGGTCCGCGTGACACGCCCGCCGGCCGGCGCACCGCGACGGCCGACCTGCACCTGGCGAGGACCGGCGGGGCGCCCCGGTTCGGCTCGCCGGAGCGGGCCGGGTTCCCGCACGGTCAGCGCCGCAGCGCCGACTCCCTGGTCGCGACCCTCGCGACGCGCGCGGGGATGCTGGTCATGCCGGAACGGGAACGGGCCGCCGCGCTGACCCGTATCCGCGCGTTCCCCGCGAGCCGGCCGGAGACCGCCCACGGCGAGTTCACCCTCCCGATGCTGTCCAGCGTGCTGCGCGTTCGACGCCTCTGACCCCCGTCGCCCCTTCGGCGGTGCGCTGCCAGCCCCTCCGGGCTCCGGAATGTCACCGCCCGCGCGGATGATGGTGACCGGGAGTGCCGGCACTCGACCTTCGTCCCGCGAACGAGGCGGCGTCCCCCCAGCCGACGAGTCCGAAAGGCGGCCCCGTGCTCATCGACCCACTGGCCCGAGAGAATCGACTGCGGCAGATCGGCACCTCCTGGGAGGTCCTGGAGACGGCCCTGCGCCGGAGCGAGGCCGGATGGCGCAGCGCCACCCCCAACCACAGCCGCACCGCCCCCGGCCAGCGCGCCTACGACGAACGCCTGGCGGCGCTGCGCGAGGAGCAGAAGATCCGCTTCGGCTGGGAGAACGCCTGCCTCCTGCAGATCGAGCTCACCGTCGACCCCGAGCGGACCGTCGCCATCCAGACCCTCCTCGGCGACCACAACACCGGCGACCCGCTCGCCGCGTGCCCGCGCAACAAGAACCCGCGCGGTTTCAACGGACGCGTCCTGCTGACCGGGGAGCACGAGACCGAACAGCTCAGCCTCTTCCCGGACGACGTGCTGCCGATCCCCGTCCGGGACGTGGCCGAACTGGAGGGCTACGAGGGCCTGAGCACCTGGGTGTTCCTCGTCCACCGCACCGAGGACCGCGAGGACGGCCGCACGCTCTGGCATAGTGAGCTGTCTCGTCCGCACCCTCCGAACGACCAGGGCCTGATCACCGGCTGGTTCGAGCGCATCACGCTCCCCACCGTGGAGATCGGTGCCGTGGCGCACCCGGGAGTGGAGGAGGAACCGGAGCAGATCCGCATTCCGGTCAACGACCGCTGACGACCACCGGCCCGGCGGGCGCGCTTCCCGCCGGGTCATGAACGACGACAGGGCTGTACACACCATGGTCACGCCATCACGCATCCGGCTCGCTCGGGAGCGCAGGGCACTCACCCTCGCGCGGTTGGCGCGGATGAGCGGGATCTCCCAGCAGGCCCTGTCCGGGTACGAGAACGGCCTGGCCGAGCCCACCCATGAGTCGGTGCGCGCGATCGCGCACGCCCTCGGCTTCCCCGTCGCCTTCCTCGCCGCGGACGAGATCGAGGAGATCCCCTCCGAGGCCGTGGCGTTCCGCGCCCGCACCAAGACCTCCCTGCGCAAGCAGCGGGCGGTCCGGGCCCAGGCCGCGCTGGGCGTGGAACTCAACGACTGGCTGACCGACCACTTCACCCTGCCCCCGCCGCGCGTGCCCACCTACGGCAAGCCCTTCCCCGAGGCCGCCGCGGAGATGGTGCGCTCCCTGTGGGAGCTCGGCGACGCCGCCGCCCCGAACCTGGTGCACCTGCTGGAGGCGCACGGCGTCCGGGTGTTCTCGCTCGACACCGAGCACCAGGACGTCGACGCCTTCAGCTTCTGGCGCGACTCCGTGCCCTACGTCTTCCTCAACACGGCCAAGAGCGGCGAGCGCGGCCGGTTCGACGCCGCCCACGAGCTCGGCCACCTGGTCATGCACGGCCACGAGCGGCCCTCCAGCGGCCCGGAGGCCGAGCGCGAGGCCAACCAGTTCGCGAGCGCCTTCCTGCTGCCGCGCGCCGACGTCGTCGGCCGGATGCCCTCGGGCGCCCAGGTCGACCAGCTCCTCGAGGCCAAGGGCATCTGGCGGGTGTCGGCGATGGCGCTGACCTACCGCCTGCACGACCTCGACCTGCTGACGGACTGGCAGTACCGCGCGGCCTGCCGGCGGCTCGCGGAGCTGGGGTACCGTTCGGGCGAGCCCGACGGCATCGCGCGGGAGACCTCGCAGATCCTGCCCAAGGTCTTCGCGCTGCTGCGCCGCGGGGGACGCACGCCCGCCTCGGTCGCCGCCGAGCTGTCCGTGCCGCTGACGGAGCTGAACGCGCTGGTCTTCGGACTGTCGTTCGTCGCCCGGCCGGGGGCGGGCGGCCGACAGGACCCGGCTCGCTCCGCCAGGCCCGTCCTTCGTGTGGTCCCCGACCACGGCACCGACGCGGGGAGCTGACCGGGGACGCCGGCCGGCGGGGTCAGCCGAGGCCGACGAGCATGGCCACGCCGGCCGCGTAGAAGGCGAACAGCGCGATCCCCTCGAACCCGATGCCGGACTCCTGGCGGCGGATCAGACCCGCCGCGACCAGCAGGTTGAGGACGACGCTCAGTCCGATGAACAGGTACACCCGGTCGTCCATCTCGGCGTAGACGGGCCCCTCCCGGTAGGCGATGTCGGAGGCGGACAGGAACAGCACGTCGAAGCCGTTTCCGCCGACGATGTCGCCGAGCGCCAGGTGCAGCGCGCGGATGCGGACCGCGTACAGCACCGTCACGAGTTCGGGCAGGGAGGTGACCACCCCGGTGATGAGCGCGCCCACCAGCCCACTCGACATCCCCGTGCGTTCGACCAGCGACAGCCCGGCCTCACCGACGAGGTAGCCGGTGACGGCGACCACGGCGGCGAGGGCGGCGAACTTCGCCCACATCCGGGCCAACGGCTCGCCTTCGTCGAAGGAGTCCGGATCCGGAACGTCCTCGCGCGTGCGGCGGGTCTGCTTCACCAGCCACATCGGTGCCGCCCCGACCTTGCGTGACAGGCGCAGCCAGTACCAGTAGCAGACGACGATCAGGAGGGACGCCGGGTGGACGCCCAGGACGCTGATCGGCGGTCCGGCACCGGCCACCAGCGCCACGCCGAGCATGATGCACAACCCCACCGGTGCGAGCAGGTTGGGCACGGAGGCGGCCGCGTGTTCCAGGTTCGCCCGCCGATAGAACACGTCCGCCAGCGCGATGAAGACGGTCTGCGCGGCGATCCCGCCCAGGGCGTTGTTCATGGCGAAGGCCGCGTCGCCGTCGGCCGCCCCGACGATGCTGGTGATCAGACCGGGCAGCGAGGTCACCGCGCCGATCAGGACGATTCCGGCCAGGGTCTCGCCCATGCCGGTCCGGTCGGCCAGCCGGTCGACCAGTCGGGTGAACGGCCCGGCCCCCACGACGAGGAGCACGGCAGCGCCCACGATGACCGCCACGTCCCAGACCACGCCCGACCCTCCTGTCAGCTCCACGCCTCGCCGATCCCCGCCCACTGGCTACCCGTTCCACCGCGGCTCCGTCGAATCCGGTGGCGGAGCCGCCCGGCGTGGCCCGGTGGCGGGGTTGTGTGGCGGGATCCGGTGACGGGGTCCTGTCACCGTCGATCATCGGGCGTGCGGCCGGGCCGCGTGCTCAACGACCGAACTCCGGCGTGTCCCGGCCCGGGTCCGTGAGGCGTCTCCGCAGGAAGTCGTCCACGGTCGCGAATCCGAACCTCGTCCGTTCACCGTCGGCGTCGGCGTGGGTGTCCGTGTGGGCACCTGTGCGGGCGTGGGCAGGTGCCGGGGCGGTGCCGACGGCAGAGTCCGGACCGGGCGCGCGGCGCCGCACGGCTTCGGCCGCCCCCTCCCGCTCCAGCCGGCCGTCGTCCATCACCGCGGCGGCCTGCCCGTCGAGGCCGCCGGCCCGGTTGAGGAAACCGTGCCCGAAACCGTCGAGCAGGTACAGCTCGCTCGACGCACCCGCCGCGGCCAGCGCGTCGTGCAGGAGTTCGCTCTGGGTGTGCCGGACCAGGGCGTCGGAGGTTCCGTGGGAGAGCTGGAAGGGCGGGGCGTCGGCGTGCACCCAGGTCAGCGGACAGGCGTAGCGGGCCGCGGCCGGCACCTCGGACGGTGCTCCGCCCAGCAGCCGTCCCTCCGGCGACGACGCGGCGTCCGCGTCCGGACGCCCCGCCGACGCCTCGGCGGCCACGGCCGCCAGGTCCACGGGGGCGTAGGACGCGACGACGGCCCGCACCGACGGGTCGCCGTCGGTGTCCTGCTCGTCCGGTAGGGCGCCGAGGTGGCCGGTCAGACCCGCCAGCGCGGCCAGGTGGCCGCCCGCGGAACCGCCCCACACCGCGACGGCCCGCGGGTCGATCCCGTACTCGCCGGCGTGCGCGCGCAGGAAGCGGATCGCGGCCCGCACGTCGTGCAGCGGGGCGGGGAAGGACGCCTGCCCGGAGAGCCGGTAGTCGATGCTCGCGAAGGCGCATCCGGTGGCGCGCACGCGGTCGGTGAGGTCGGGCGCCTGGGTCCGGTCGCCGGTGTACCACCCGCCTCCGTGCACCCAGAGCACGATCGGGACGGGGTGGTCGGCGGAGGCGGGGCGATACAGGTCGAGCAGGAGGTCGCCGGTCCCGCGCCGCGCGAAGGTGATTCCGGGGTCGATCACGGTCAGGGGGGCGGGGTCGGAGGACGAGGCATGGGTCATGCCCTCCATGGTGCTGTGCCCGTGTTCCGCCGGCACCACGGGCACGGGTCCGCCGCCGCGTCGGACCGTGGTCGGGCCGGGCGGGCGGGAGTGCCCCGGGAGGTGCCGACGCGGACGCCAGAACCGGTCAGGAATCGAGAAGCGCTGGTCAGCGCGTCGGGCCTAGCGTGATGAACATGGCCGACATCGCATCCGTCACCCTCGAGGTGGACGACACCGCAGCCGCCCGTCACTTCTACAGCACCGCCTTCGGACTGGACTCACAGGTGCGCCTGCGGGCCGCGCGGGAACCCACGACCGGGTTCCGCGGGTTCACGCTCTCGCTCGTGGTGTCCCAGCCCGCGGACGCCAAGGGGTTCTACGACGCCGCCCTCGACGCCGGAGCCACATCGCTCAAGCCCGCCGCGAAGTCGCTCTGGGGCTACGGCGGCGTCGTGCGGGCCCCCGACGGCACCGTCTGGCAGCTCGCGACCTCGTCGAAGAAGGACACCGGTCCCGCCAGGCGCGAGATCGACGACATCGTGCTCCTGCTCGGTGTGGCCGACGTCGCCGCGACCAAGCGGTTCTACGTCGGCCGGGGCATGACCGTGGGCAAGAGCTTCGGCCGCACCTACGTCGAGTTCGAGTCCGGGGACGACCCGGTCAAGCCTGTCCCTGTACCGGCGCCGCGCCCTGGCCAAGGTCGCCGGCGTCCCGGCCGAGGGCGGCGGATCACACCGGATCGTGCTCAACGGCGGCATCGGTCCCTGCACCGACCCCGACGGGTTCACCTGGGAGCCCGTGTCCCCGTCCGCCGCGTCCTGAAGGGCCGGCAGAGCACGCGGGCGGGTTTCCACGGCCCCGGCCGCGTCTCCGATGAGACGGGCCGCCGTTGACGGCCGAGTTTCGACAGTGTGACGATGTGCGGATGTCCGACCTGCACCTGCGCATGGCAGCCCTGAGCGCCGACGTCACCTCGGCCGTCATCGAGCGCTGCCGGGCGGAGGTGCCCTACTACCGGGAGCTGCCGCGCCAGGTCCTCGAAGGCGAGGTGTCGCGGTCGGTCGAGGCCGTGCACACCCTGCTGCTGCGCACCCTGCGCGACGGCGGCGAGGTGCGACCGGGCGACCTGACGAGGCTCATCGAATGGTCGGCCCGCCGGGCGGAGGAACGCGTTCCCCTGGAGGCCGTGACCGCCGCCTACCTCGTGGGCGCCCAGGAGTGGTGGCACAGCCTGGCCGCGGCGGCCGAGCCAGGCGAGCTGGCCGAGGCGGGCGCCAACCTGCTCACCTGCCTGCGCACGGCCATGCCCGCCGTCGTACTCGCCCACCAGCAGGCGCAGGAGGACCTCAACAGCGAGGACAAGCGCGTCCGCCGCGCCCTGCTCACCGCTCTCCTGGACGGCCGCCCGTACGAGGGGCCGGCGGAGGCCGCGCGGGTCGCGGTGGCCGGAGAGCACGAGGTCATGGCGTTCGCCTTCGACGCGGACCCGCCGACCAGGCTGGTGCAGTCCTCCCTCGACGCCCACACGGGTGTTCCGGTGCTGATGGACCCCGTGGCGGGGATCGCGCTGCTGCCGGGCCGGCCCGACCTGCCGGATCTGGTGGCCACGCTCGCGCGCGACGTGGGCGAGCCCCTGCTCGCCGCCGGGGCGCCCGCCGCCGACCCCGCGGCCGTCCCCGCCGCGGCGGCCGAGGCGCGCCGGGTGCTCGATCTGGTCCAACGGCTCGGGCGCCCGCCCGGGTTCTACCGCCTCGACGACGTGCTGTTGGAGTACCAGCTCGCCCGGCCCGGCGACGCGCTGGTCCGGCTGGCCGCCAAGCTCGACCCGCTGGAGGAGCACCCCTACCTGATGGAGACCCTGCGGGTGTTCGTCGACCGCGGGCACAACCGCCGCCAGACCGCCCTGGCGCTGTCCATCCACCGCAACACCCTGGACTACCGGCTGCAGCGGGTGAGCACGCTGACCGGTCTGGACTTCGCCGTGCCCGCCGAGGCCCGCCTGCTCCAGGCGGCGCTCACCGTCCGCGATCTCGGCTGAGGCCCCGGGGCCGTGCGGCACGTGCGACGCGTGCGACGCGTGCGGCGCGTACGGCGCCAGGGGTCAGAGCCACACCCGCAGCTCCTCGTCGCGTGGTGCGAAGGCCACGCCCGAGTCCGGGTCGTCGAAGACCATGACCGGCCGCCGTCGCGACCACTCGGCCCACCCGGGGTCCCCCGAGGTCGCGAAGGACACCCAGGCCCGGTGCATGGCGTCGGCCAGGGCCTGTGGGGCGCCGGTGCCGGTCAGCTCCGCACCGGAGCGCAGGGTGTCGAAGACGAAGCCGATCTCCAGCGCGTGGCAGGCACCGAGATCCATCACGGGTGAGCGCCAGGCGAACTCGTAGACGAACGTCCGGGGCCGCGAGGAGACGGGAGGGGCCGAGGGGTTCTGGGGGGCCTGAGGGTCCGTGGAGTGCGAGGGGGCCAACCGGGAGTCCGCCAGCCGGTTCAGGGGTCCGCGCAGCAGCTTGTCCGTGGCCATCTCCCCGAGGATCTCCGCCGGTGCGGCTCCCGGCCGAGCCGACCGGTACAGCCGCGCCACGCGTCCGGGGATCCGGAACCTCAGCAGCGCCAGCCGCAGCGTCAGGGCGTTGACGCGCTCGACCATCCCGGTCGGCACGAACCACAGCCGGTACTCCTCCCGGTTGGCGCCCAGCAGCAGGTCGACGTCGGCGGGCGCGGGATCGGCCGGCACCACGTCGCCGTCGACCACGATGTGGAAGCCCGGTCCGCCGCCGATCGGGTCCGCCCCGCCGACCACCGCGTCCTGCGCGTCCAGCAGCCGCTCCCGGTCCACCGCCGCGAACGCCTCGGCCGTGGCGGGCACCCCCAGCTCCTTCGCCATCAGCCGCACCGCCCTCGCGCCCTCGCCGCGCGGGACGGTGTGCGGCGGCCCGCTCTGCATGATCGCCCGGCGGAACAGCCCCTTCGCCCGCGGGCTGGTGGTCAGGGCCGCGATGCTGATGGCACCCGCCGACTCACCGAACACGGTGACGTTGCCCGGGTCCCCTCCGAAGGCGGCGACGTTGTCGCGGACCCACTCCAGCGCCGCGATCTGGTCGAGCAGGCCGCGGTTGTCGGGTGCGTCGGGGAAGACTCCGAAACCCTCGACCCCGAGCCGGTAGTTGACCGACACGAGCACGACACCGTCGCGCGCGAACGCCGAGCCGTCGTAGAGCGGCAGGCCCGTGGACCCGTTGCGCAGCGAGCCCCCGTGGATCCACACCATCACCGGCCGCGCTCCCCCACCGCCCTCGGGTGCCCAGACATTCAGGTTGAGGCACCCGTCCCCCGGGACGTCGACCGTGGGGATCAGCCGGTCCAGGGGCGCCCGGTAGGGGCGTTGGGGCGCGGTCGGCCCGAACTCCAACGCGTCCCGCACCCCCTCCCACGGTTCGACGGGAGCCGGGGAGCCGAACCGGCGGGCGCCGAAGGGCGGCGCCGCGTAGGGGATGCCGAGATAGGCCGCGACCCCGTCCCGGACCAGCCCCCGCACCTTGCCCTGCCGGGTGCTCGCGATGGTGTGCATCAGTGTCCTTTCCATGGACGGTCAGCGAACCGCCCCCGGCCGACAGGACCGGGGGCGGGGTCGATCAGCAGGGGGTCACTGGGCGGGGGCCGGGAACTGGTCCGCCAGAGCGTTGCGGCGGACGTCCGACCACGTCTCGTCGTCGGTGCAGATGCCGCAGTCGGGTCCGAAGAACTCCGGATAGGCCGCCTGGTCGCCCATCAGGTGCAGGCGGAACCAGGCGGTCGTCGGCGCCGCGAACGGCCCGGGGTCGCCCACCACCGTCAGGTGGTTCGCGCCGCGGACCTCTCCGTAGATCGCCGGGATGTGGTCGGCGTCGCCGTAGAACCTCTTCACCAGCCAGGGGAACACGATGCTGTCGCGCTGTCCGGCCATGAGGAAGGCCGGAACGTCCACGTCGTCGATGTCGGCCAGGGGCCCGGGCTGGATCGGCAGAATGGTGTCCACCCGCGGATCGTCACCGACCACGATCGAGGCCGCGCCGCCCTGGGAGTGGCCCGACGCGCCGATGTTCTCCAGGTCGACCCGGCCGTGGAACTCACTGCCGGAGTCGGCATCCCTGCGTTCGAGCAGGTCGATGCCGGCCCGCATGGAGATCCCGAGGTTGCTCTGCGGGGTGTTGGCGGCCGCGACGATGAAGCCGTGGCTCGCCCAGTGCAGCATCAGCTCCCGGTAGACCACCGGGAAGGCGAACGTGCCGTTGCCCCACACGATCACGGGGTGTCTGCGGTCGCTGTCGGCGATGTCGCGGGGGTAGTAGAGGGTGGTCACCGCGCCGACGTCCACGGCGGTGGCGTAGGGACCGGGGTCCCCGAAACCGCCGGCGGCGGCAACCGCGGTGCCGGGAACGGTGTCCGCCGGCGCGGGCGCGGCGGCGGCGCCGGCCGGGCCGGACAGTGCGAGGACGAGCGCGGTCAGCGGAACGAACCATCGTCTTCCGACCATGGGGGGTGGCTCCTGACGTCACGGTGGGCCGGATCCTGACTCCGTCCCACCTGGTACGAGCCACATCCTCGCCAAGAATCCCGCCCCCGTCTCTCCGCACCCGCGGCAAACCCCGCCCCCGAAGTTCGTGCATCCTCCCGAATGGGGGAGGACGTCCTGGGCGATGTGGTCGGTCGGCCCGCCGCCCCCCTGGGGCACTCCGTTTCCCGAAAGTCCCGGGGCGGGCGGGAACTCTTTCGAGAAAACTTTGAACCGGATCCGGCCGGCATCCGTGTACCTGGTGACCGTGAGACCTCGGGCCCGGACTCAGCAACCGCGGGTTCTGATCGCAGCCCGGGACAGGAAACCTTGGAAGGGACGCGGAGCATGCGCGCGAAGAAGTTCTACCCCTTGGCCGCCGGGGCGCTCGGACTGGCCCTGCTCACCGGGTGCGGCGTCGCCGACCCCTACGCCACGGCCGGCGCCGACGCCTCCGACCCCCAGCAGGAGTCGTCTCCCGTGGAGGACGGCGCCGAGGACGCCAACCCCGCCGACGCCGTGCTGGACCTGGCCCTGCGGGGGCACGAGACCCTCGGCGAGTTGGTCACCGACGCCGCCGGCCACACCCTGTACCGCTTCGACGAGGACTCCCCCGACGAGCAGACCTCGGCGTGCTACGACGACTGCGCCGACGACTGGATCCCGGTCGCCGCGGCGGAGGAGATGACGATTCCCGGGGGCGCCGAGCGACTGGGCAGCATCGACCGCGAGGACGGCGTCGAGCAGGTGACCCTGGGCGGATGGCCGCTGTACCGCCACGCGGCCGACGCCGCCCCCGGCGACACCAACGGCGAGGGCGCGCAGGAGAAGTGGTACGCCGTGAGCCCGACGGGCACCAAGGCCCAGGATGAGCCCTGGACCGAGGGCTACTGCCCGCTGGGCTTCCAGGTGCGGCAGGACCCCGAGCTGGGTGAGATCGTCGTCGACGACGAGGGCTTCACTCTGTACCGCTTCGAGCAGGACTCCGCCGACCCGCCCGAGGCGACCTGCTTCGACGACTGCGCCGAGACCTGGCCCCCGGCCCTGGCCATGTCGGAGTTCGACTTCTCCGACGGCCTCGACGCCTCCCTGTTCGACTCGGTGGAGCGCGAGAACCGGCTGGACCAGGTGACCCTGAACGGATGGGCGCTGTACCGCTACGCCGACGACGGCGCCCCCGGCGACGTCAACGGCCACGGCGTGAACGACGTCTGGTACGCGGTCACCCCGACCGGCGCGATCGCCGGAGACGGCACCGGCACCGGCGATGACGATGACGACTCCGGCAGCGGATACTGACCCCCGCGCTCCGCGCGACTCCGCGGCCTCGGGGCGGGGCGAGACCCCCTCACCCGCCCCGAGGCCCTTCGGCTCCGCCCGGAGCGACACGGGGATTGCGGACGGGGCCCGAGTCCGCGAGGCTGGGGCCGACCAACCGCAGAGGGGGGGAGGGACGGATGGCCCTGTGGGGCTCGCGCCGTCGGCGAGAAGCCGAGGACGAGGCGCTGATCCGTTCGCTCTACGACGAGCACGGCAGGGCGGTGCTGGCCTATACCGCCCGCCTGACGGGCGACCGGTCCGCGTCCGAGGACGTCACCCAGGAGACCTTCATCCGGGCCTGGCGCAATCCCGATGTGCTGGTGAACTCCAAGGGCTCGGTGCGGGGCTGGCTGTTGACCGTGGCGCGCAACATCGTCGTCGACCGGGCCCGGGCCCGCCAGGCACGGCCCGCGGAGGTCGCCCCCGTCCCCGGTACCGAGCCGCCGCAGGACGACCACGCCGATTCCGTGGTGGACTCGATCGTGGTCATGGACGCTCTGGACAGCCTCTCCCCCGACCACCGCGCGGTCCTGGTCGAGGTATATTTCCGCAAGCGCAGTGTGGCGGAGGCCGCCCGGGTACTGGGGGTGCCGCCGGGAACGGTCAAGTCGCGCTCGTACCACGCACTGCAGGCGCTGCGCCGCCGCTTCGGCCGCCGTGCGTCGCCGGGTGAGGGGAGGGTCCGATGACGCCAGGAACCCACGACCCGGAACTGCTGGGCGCCTACGCCCTGGGAGCCCTCGACGCGCACGAGGCCGCCGCGCTGGAGGCCCACCTGGCGGGTTGCGAACCGTGCCGGACGGAGCTGCGCGAGCTGGACGCCGTCCGCGACACGCTGGGCGAGCTGCCCCCGGAGGCCTTCCTGGACGGTCCGCCGCCCGAGGGGGCCCGAGCCCCGCTGCACGCCACGATCCGGCAAGCAGGGGCCGAACGCACGGTTCAGCGCCGCCGCCGCGCCCTGCGCCTGGCGCTGGCCGCCGTCCTGGCCGGGGTGGTGCTCGCCGGGGCCGGGGTCATCACAGGACGGGTACTGGCGCCCGCGGAGCCCCAGCAGTCGGAGGTGACCCATCTGGCGTCGGGCACCGTGATCGCCGCGCAGGAAGACCCGGACACCGGGGCGAACGCCACGGTGCGCCTGGAACCCGAGTCCAGCGGCCTGCGACTGGAGTCGTTGATCACCGGTATTCCGGAGGGCGAGGAGTGCGAGGTGGTCGTCCTCACCGCGGACGGCCGTGTCGAGGTCGCCGCCACGTGGACGGTCTCCGCCGAGGCCGCGGACGCGGGCAGCCGTCCCGGCGGCTTCGTCGACGTCGACCCGCAGGACGTGGCCTCGGTGGTGGTGCGCAACGCGGCCGACACGGAGTTCGTGACCATCGTCCTGTGACCGGTGACCGGTGACCGGTGACCGGCGGTCCAGGGTGCTCCTGCGCACCGACCGGACAGGCCGAGGTCGGGACCGGTGAGGCCAGAGGCCGGGTGCCGTCGCACGGGGAGCACGGACGGCTCCCGCGGCGCGGACTTCCGCCGGCCCGGAGTCCGCGCGACCGCGACGATCCGGAGTTCGTGCGTTGTGCCGAACGGAAGGCGTCCGGCGGATCCTCCACCGG
This sequence comes from Nocardiopsis aegyptia, assembly GCF_013410755.1. Taxonomy (GTDB): domain Bacteria; phylum Actinomycetota; class Actinomycetes; order Streptosporangiales; family Streptosporangiaceae; genus Nocardiopsis; species Nocardiopsis aegyptia. The sequence continues at coordinate 6,386,485 of NZ_JACCFS010000001.1, read as the reverse complement.
CCGCGGACCGACGGACCCGCCGAGCACGAGAAGCCCGGACCCGTCCGTCACGGGCCACCCGACCGCTGCCCCTACCTGTGGACGCGCACGACCAGTGTCCCCACGCGCCGATCATGAGGTGCTCGGGTCCAGGGGTCCGTGTGCGCCATGAGCGACTCGATGAGCACCAGGAGGTTCCCCAGCACCGGGATCGTCTGCGGCAAGCCGAAGAGGGCGGCCCTCCTGACCGCCTGCCGCTGAGAGGGTCGCCCACCGGTCCTGGCGTCCACGACCCTGACGCTCACGAGCATCTTGCCCAGGGTGGCTCCACCGTGTCCGAGGAACAACCAGTCGTAGAGGAAGAGAAGCACGCCCCAGCCCAGAAAGAACAGCGTGGCCACGATGTTGGCCATGATGTTCATGGAGCTGTCGCTGTCATCGACGAGCGTCCACACCGTGCCGACGACGGTGACGGCTCCGAACGCGAAGAGGAACGCCAGGACGTAGTCGATGGTGCGTGCGGCGAGCCTCCTCTTCAGGCTGGCCGACGAGTGACGTGCGGGCGGCGAGGGAGAAGAGCCCGCGGGAGCGGGAGGCGGAACGGACCCCGACGCGGGTGCGGGCCCCTGTGCGGGTCGAGGCGAAGGTAAGGGAACGGATCCGGCCATCGGCCCGGGGCCACCGCCGACCGGTCCGCGTGGCACACGATCCGGCGGAGTCGGACGCGGAGCCGGGGCCTGCCAGGGCAGCGACGGTGGCGGGGGCGCTGTCGTGGGAACGGACGCGGGGACCACCTCCACGCGAACGGGCACGGCGGTCTCTCCGGCCTTCCCTTCGAGCGTGAGCGAGCCCTCCCGTCTGCCCGGCCGAGCCGTGTCGACCGACACGTCCACGGTGTCCTCGACCGCCTGCGCACGGATCCAGTCGTCACCAGGGCGCGGGACACAGTCGTGGGCCAGCGCGGGACCCATCAGTTCGATCCGCCGATGCGGTTCCGGCTGGAACTGGCCGACCCGACCGAAGTCGAGCGACCCGGGCGAGGGACGGACCGACACCTCCTCGAGGGCACGCGCGGCCTCGCCCGCAACGGACTTGACGTCGTTGCGAACCAGACCGCGCAGGGCACGGCACGCCGCCTCCGCCAGTTCCAGGTCCGAGTCCTCCAAGCAGCGCCGGAGTTCGGGCACGGCTCCGAGCCGACTGAACGCGGCAGGGCTGGAGACGGCTTCCCTCACGGCCTCCGGCAGTCCCTCGCCCCCGGTCCTGCGCCGCTTGCTGCAGGCGATGTAGAGGTCTCCCTGGAGGTGGACGCTGCGACTGGGCGTCTGGTGCGGGTTCTCCCGCCGCACCTCGTCGTAGACGAAGTCGTAGACCTCGTTGATCGACACGAGTCCGTCCGCGTCCAGATCCGCCGCCCCCGAAGCCAGTCCGTCCGCGAGTGCGCGGGTGAAGACCGATGGCTGCACCTGGTGGTCCGCAGCCAGTTCCGTCCCCTCGAAGGCGTACTCCATGGCGTTGGATGCGGTGATCACCGCCCATCCTCGTCCGCTGTCGAAACCCCGTTCGGAGAAGGAGTCGAACACGTGGGCGTCTCCGCCCGCGCGTGTGCGCATGCCTTCCATGAAGGCTCCGCCATAGCAGCAGTCGAGGAACAGGACCGTGTTGCGTGAGCGCCCCTCGTTCATGCACCGGCGCACGAAGTCCGCCGGCACCGCGGTGGAGGAGAGCCGCCCGGGAAGGGTGTCGGTGGCGGCGAAGAAGAGTTCCCCCGAGGCGTTCTTCAGACCGTGGCAGGAAAAGTGCAGCAGCAGCGAGTGTTCCCTGGAGCGATCAGCGAAGAAGTCCTCCACTCGCCGAAGGATGACGTGCGCGGGCTCGTTGCGCACGACATCGACGACGAATCCGCCGATCTCGGGATTCTCCAGTACACCGGCCAGAACCACGGCGTCCTGACCGGGCGAGCGCAGGTGGTCGAGACCGTCGTTCACGTACGTGTCCGTGGCGACGATCAGGGCGTGCCGCGCGACGTCGCTCATGGCCGGTCGCCTGCGGGCGAGTGGCGGTCCACGAAAAGCTCGAACGCGCGCGCCGTCAGCTCCGGAGAGGTCTCGGAGATCTCCAGGACGTCGCCGTCGATCTCCAGCCGGATGGTCGGCCGTTCCCGGCAGCGGTCGCGCCAGCGCCTGACCGCACCGACGACCGCGCCCAATGCGGTGACCGACTGGTTCATGATCACCAGCAGCGCCCCGACCTGCGCCATGTCCCACCCACGCGCACCCAGCGGTGCTCCCGCTGACCGCACCGGCGTGACGTCGTCCACGTCGAGCTGGAGCAGTTCGCGTCTGAGCCGGCCCGACAGTTCCTCGATCTGTTCGGCCGACGCCTCCTCCTCGGTGAGGAGGATCTGCAGCGAGGTCTCCATCAGGCCACCCTCCAGGAGAGTGCGACGCGACGCCGCCCCGCCGCACGTCTTATATCCCATATTGCCCCAGTTTGTTCCCATTCTGGGTCAAGGGAACGACAAGGACATCGGCCAGGCCCCTGCGGGGGACTCGCTCGGCTGCGTCAGTACCAGATCGCGATCGGCACATCGGAGGGCCCGGACTGCGCGGGCGTGGGGAGGGACTTCGCCCGGCCCGTGGCGATGCGGTGCGCGCTCCACGCCGCGGCGGCAGCGTCCAGGATGTCATCGACCGCCACCCGACCGGCCGTGCCCAGGTCATCCGGAAGAAGGACGCCCTCAGCGGCGAGCAGAGCGCGACGATGGCTCTGGCCGTTCCAGGTCCGCTTGGACCACTGCAACGGCGTTCCGGCCATGGCACGGAACGACATTTCGGGATGCACTTCATGCAGGGGAAGCGCACCGGAACGCCGGAGTCGATCGGCCTCCCGGATCTTCGGGAAGAGGGCGTGGGACTGCTTGGACAGACCTTGTCCCATCACTTCCCTGCACGTGGCGTTGGCTCTCTTGTAATCCTTGACTTCCACGACGGCGCGGGACGGGATCCGAAAGACACTGTTCCCGAGCTTGCCCAATTCGCCATTCACGAGTAGGTCGCAGTCCCGCCATCCCTGATCGGTGAGCCCGAGCGGGATGTCCACCGCCACGATCTCAGGGTCGGCCCCCGCCGCGACCTCCTTCAAGCGCCCGCAGAAGCGGGCTTCGGTGAAGCGTCCATCGACCAGACGGACCGCCATCCACCCGTTGCTGCAGGCGTCGACTCCGACGACCTCCACGTGCGCGTTCCCTGCTCGTTCGGTCGTCATGGCGATCCCGTCCCGTCCATCCTCGGTATGAGGACGGCCTACCCCTCAGCGTCATCGTTCAGTGTTCCGGGAGTATCCGCGGCCTTCGCCGCACGTGGTCAGGAAGCCCGCCAGGCCCGGCGCAGTTCGCCCAGGCGCCGACGTACGGGTGTCTCCGGAACCGAGCCCAGGTTCAGTGGCGGGTCCATGCGGCGCAGCACCAGCTTCTCCACCGTCCCGAGCCGGTCGCGATCCCCCACCGTGACCGTCACCGCGCCGAGATGACGTTCCATCCACGCGGTCAACGGCTGCTCCCGCTGGGGCGTGAGACCCAGGCGCGCGGCGAGTACGGACGCCAGGCTGAGCCGCAGTGTGGAGAACTCGGCTCTGCCGCCGAGGTGCATAGTGACGAGTCGCAGGTAGAGGGTGTTGTCGGAGACCTTACCGCTGGGTTGGCGTGTGGCTCCGGCTTGACCGACGTAGATGATGCCGGGATCGATCCGTCTACCCAATCCGGCGCTCAGGTCCTGCGCACCCTGGGTGTCCACCCACCAGCTGTACAGGCCCGCTTCGGCAGGCGGGCGCGAGTGCGTCCGCAGCAGATGCGCCGGCACCACCCGCTCAGGTCCCGACAGTCGGGCGATGATGTCCTCGGCCTCCGATTCCACCAGACTCTCGTGCGGATCCCCCGCTCCGGCCGGGCCGGGCGGATTCTGGTACCACGCGAGCGTCCGCCCCATGGACAGCCCGGCCAGCGGCGCGTGGACACGGGCACCCGCCGTGACCAGCGGTCCCCGGAGCGCCTCGACGTAGTGACCGCCCGCGTGGATCTCCACGGTGGCCTCCGGCAGTGACACGTGCTCGGTGAGCTGCGCCGCGACGAAGCTTCCCCACGCCCGCCGAAAGGCCGGGGAACGGTCGCCCAGATACAGGTCGTAGGGGGCAATGACCTCCGCCGGACCGACCAGCCCCCACCGGGCGCTGAGGACGTACCAGGCCACGCCGGAACGTTCGGCGTAGCGTCGGCGCTCACGAAAGAGCGTGCTCTGGTAGAGGTCCCGGGCGGCCATGGCCGTGTCGGCCTTGGTCTTGACGCACCCCACGAGCAGCAGGTGTGGGGCGGGGCCCGTCCGTGGACGTGCTGTCGACGGGAAAGCCGCGCGACGAGCGGGCGAAGGTGCGTCCGATCGAGGAGCGGTGGACGGCGGCTCCGAGCTGTTCGAGCCCACAGCGGAGCGGTACACACCATGGCCGGTACGCGCCAGCAGCGGGACGCGTCCCGACTCGGCCGAGGCGGCCTGGTGGATCTGGGTACGGACGGTGTTCGGACTGAACCGCGGATGGTGTCGGCCGAACCAGGCGACCGCTTCACGCATGGGGAAGGGCCCAGCGCGCATCCGGGCGTACTCGGCGATCAGTTCCCTCACCGTCCGCCTGTCGCCCACCGGCCCACCACACTCCTTCGCCGCTGCCCAGCCCGACCGTCGGTAGATGCCGCGTTCCCACGCTATCGGGGCGTCGTGGACATCACGGCTCGTTGGCGCAGGTTCTGTTCATCGGCCGTGCGACAGCGTACTGGCGATCCCTGGGCAGGATCGTGTGTACCTTGGCGGGTTGCCTCGCCACTGTGCTTTGCTGGGCCCATGGACGTACTCCGACTCTCCCGAGAACGCCTGCTGGACCTGGCCGGCCGCACGTCGTTCGACCGCGGCCTGGAATATCTCGGACAGGTGTCCGGCCTGCGCAGGGGCGAAGGAGTCGTGCACGCCACCGTGAGAGGACACCGGCGCTACCGGGTACGGATCACCACGGAGGGTGCCTTCTTCTGGTGCTGCGACTGTCCCTGGGCCGAGGAGGGGAATTGCTGCAAGCACGTGGTCGCGGTGAGCCTGGTGCACCTGCACGAGCGCGAACACGGCGAATCCGCGCCCCCGGTATCCGACATCTCGTCCTACCTGCACGGCCTCGACCGTGAACAACTGGTGGAGCTGTTGCTGGAGGAAGCCGGCTACTCCCATCCACTCAGTTTCGCCCTGGAGGTACGGGCAGCGGTCGCGGCCCAGGACACGGAAGCGTTGCGGGCCCTGTGCGAGGGCGCGCTGCGCGTCACCGAACCGGTGCCCTACGACCAGGCGGACGAATACGCCCGTGCGGTGCACAACGCCGTAGACGGTACACGGATTGGAGGAGTCCGGTCGGACCGAAGCCGCCATGGAACTCTTCAACGCGGTTCTCGCCTTCACCAGTGATGCGGAGGAGATGGTGGAGGACCTCGACGGCGTCGTCCTGTCGGCGCTGGAACGCCTGCACGGATAGGGCGGGCGTCGGACCGTCCGACCGATCTCGGGTGAGAAACCGGGGCCGTCATCGCCCTTAGGTTCTAGTGGTGGTTGCAACACCCCAGCTCAGGGGGTACCCACGCACAACGCTCGGCTGGGATACCTCAGCCGAGCGCCTCGCTAATCTGCTCCAAGCGAGCAACTGGTCATCAGTGTTGCGACGGCCCCTAGAATCCGCCCGGGGTCCTGCGACACGTCCTCGCCTTCCACACCCCGTCGAAGGAATGGACGGCCACGGTCCACATCGGACTCGAAGCCGCACGACGTGAAGGTCAGCGCTCTGCCGAGGCCGACCTGTGGGAGAGCCTGGGCATGGCCTGCGTGCAGTCCCAGCAGACCGAGGAAGCGCTCGCACACCACACGCGTGCGCTGGAGCTGAGGCGCGCCGACGGAGACGCCTTCGGGATCGCGATGTCGTTGAACTCGCTCGGATTGGGCCCATCCGCGCGCGCGTCGGCTGGAGGAGGCGCTGAAGTGCTTCGGGCAGAGTCTGGACGACGTGCGCGAGCTCGGCGAGGAACGCTGGGAGGGAATCGTGCTCGGAAACCTCGCCGCCACGATCCTCGAACAGGGCCGACCGGAGGAGGCTGCCGAACGCGCGAACCAGGCCCTGGTCCTGCATCGCCGAAGTGGGAACCGGATGAGCGCCTTCGCCTGTCTTGCCACGCTCGGCCGCTCCTGGCGCGAACTCGGTCGCCCGGAAGAAGCACTGCACAATATCGAACAGGCCTTGGAGACCGCGTGGGAACTGAGCAACCCCGTTCGTGAAGCCTTCGCGCTCCTGGAACTCGGCCGGATTCAGGTACAACTCGATCGCCTGGAGGAGGCCCTGACCTCCAACCACCACGCGGCGACCCTGCATCGCTCGATCGCCGACCGGGTGCGCGAGGCGGAAGCGTTCGAAGGAGCGGGAGGGGTGCATCAGCGCCTCGGCCGCCCGGAGGAAGCCGCGAAGCTCCATCGGCAGGCGGTCGCGGGCTACCGTGCGGCGGGCGACCGGTGGCGTCTGGCCTGCGGCCTGCACCGCTTGGCCGCGGCTCTGGAGGCCTCCGACAGAGCCGAACGCGCCCGTGAGCATTGGAGCGAGGCGCTGGATGTGGCCTCGGAGTTCACCGACCCCGAGGCGCGCCGGCTGCGTGAGGAGATCACCGCGGCCCTGGCCCCGCCAAGCGAACTCTGACGGTGTGACCGTCTGCCCCGAGCAATGAGCTCAGGCTTTGGACACTGCGAAGGCGAATTGGGCCGCAGCAGTAAGCACCCCCCGATTCCAGCTCGGGAGAGTCTCCTCGCGGAGCCCTCCCATCCTCTGAGCGGACCATTGGCTTCGCCGTCTTCCGGCGGTGCTGTTCGATGTCGAATCCGGACAGTGCCCAGCGCGGCACCCCCGGCAGGATCGCCCTCTCCCTGACCGTGAAGGCCGCGACCGAGACCCACCGTCCGAACGGCAGCGCGCCGAGGACGTCAATGACTCCGAGACGACTCCCCAACATCCGACCTGGGGAAGCTCTCAGCCTCCGCTGCTCTTCGACCACTTAGCAGACGGCTACGGCGCCGATTCCCCGCAATCGGAGGTCGACGGTCTCCTGTTTCCTGCCTGGACGGTGCGACGCCCTACGCCCGAGGCCGCGGAGCTGTCGTCGGTCGAGTGCCATCCCAGATTTTGCCAGTGGTCGCACCTGTTGTGTTGCTTCTGACCGGACCTGACGCGTCGCCTCGAGCTCGACCACGCAATGACCCGAGGATCTCTGCCCGCGTACACGTTCGATTCGCCCTGGTGCGCCAACGCGGCTAGATTTCCAGTGCAAACCTGGGCACAACCAGCCATATTCAGACATCCAATCCAGGAAGGAACCTGTTCCTGTGGGTCTGAACCCCCTTTTCCGTGGGACGGTCGGCGAAGTCAGAAGCGCCATCGAGAACCGGCAACTCATCCCCACGATGGCGAAGGAGCTCTACAGGCTGACCGGGAGGTCACCGGGCGACGGTGAGGTCAGGTCCTGGGAGAACAGCATTCCTCACGTCTGTGGGCTGCTCGAGGAAGCCGGGCTCAGTGATGTCCAGATGCTCGTGGAACTGAAGCTCCCCATCACGGACGCCCGCATGGACGTGGTGCTGGTGGGTTCACATCCAGGCACCGGAGACTTGTCCGCCGTCATCATCGAGAACAAGCAATGGACCCGGGTCGCACTCGAGTCCGAACTCGTCCAGGTCACCTACGGCCACAGCCGGCGCACGCATGTACACCCGGCCAATCAGGTATGGGGGTACCGGCAGATGATGGTCGGCTTCGTTCCGCTCCTGAGGATGGCTTCGGTGACCTGTGTCGCCAACATGCACAACGCGAACAGGGAAGCAGTGCGGAGCATCTCCATCGCGCGTCTTCCCCACACGGAGCCGAACCCCGAATACACGCGGATGTACGGTGCCGATGACCGGAAGCGCTTCGTCGGCACACTACGCTCCGTCCTGTCCCCGGAGAAGGCCGAGTCCCACACCCGCGAACTGCTCTCTGCGACAGTTCGGTCAACCGAACCCCTCATGACCTCCGTCGCCAGAGGACTGGGACAGCGCTCCCTCTTCCCCCTTATCGACGAACAACGCGAAGCCTACGACTACGTCCGAGCCCAGGTCGAGCGGGTCCGGTCGGGCCAGCGCAAGGAGGTCATCGTCATCGAGGGCGAACCCGGAACGGGCAAGAGCGTGATCGCGCTTGAGCTGATGCGGGCCTTCAACGCTCAAGGAGTCGACGCCGTACACGCCACTGGTAGCAGATCGTTCACCAGGACCCTGCGAACAAGCATCGCCAGGGGACGGAGCGCCACCAGCAGGAAATTCGCCTACTTCAACAACTTCGACGAGGTTGACGGGAACCATATCAATGTCATCGTCGCGGACGAAGCTCACCGGCTGAGAGCACACTCCAGGAAGAACTCGAAGAAACCGCAGGTCACCGAACTCATCGAGGCCGCACGCGTACCGGTCTTCCTTCTGGATGAACGCCAGAACGTACGCCCCTCCGAGGTCGGGTCAGTCGAACTCATCCGCAGGGCCGCCGCCGACCTCGGCCTGGGCTTCCACAGGATCAACCTTCGCCACCAGTTCCGCTGCGGGGGCGCACCGGAGTACATCGACTGGATCGACCAACTCCTCGGGCTGTCACCGAACGGGGGACCTCAGCCATGGTCTCCTGTCGAGAACTTCGAACTGCGCGTGGCCGCCGCTCCTGCGGCCATGGAACACTTCTTGCAGGCAAGGATGGCCGAGGGCGCGGGGGCCAGGATGGCCGCTGGGTTCTGCTGGTCGTGGAGCCCACCCGGACGCGACGGGCTGGTGAACGATGTCGTCATCGGTGATTGGCGCAAGCCCTGGAACGCCAGATCGGACTCCCATCTGGGCAAGATTCCCCCTTCGGACCTGTGGGCGACCGACCCCGGCGGGTTCGGGCAGATCGGCTGCATCTACACCGCGCAAGGATTCGAGTACGACTACGCGGGCGTCATCTTCGGCGGCGACCTCGTCCGGCGTGGACAAAGATGGGAGTCCCACCTCAGCGCCAGCAAGGATTATCAGGTCAAAAGGGAAGGGGACTTCGACGAGCTCGTACGCAAGATCTACCGGGTCCTGGCCACGAGGGGCCTGAAGGGCGCGGTTCTCTACTCCACGGACCCCGAGACGAACGCGTTCTTCGGCCAGCTCGGCATCCCACGCTTGGACGCGAACGGAGGCAGGCTGTGAACACACGGTCCTGACACGGTTTCCCACGCGGACGCGCCCTTTTGTCTGGTCGCCAACCTCGTGGCCAACGCCATGGCCCAGGTTCTCGGAGTTGTGGAATGACTCCGAGCCCCGGCCCCTGGCGGACGGAGCCGACCGCGCCACGCAGGCCGACCTGTTCCAGTTCGGCCAAACCGGTCGCCCCAGTTCCGAACATCAGCTCACGTGGGCGATGGTGTGGCGGTGCCATGCGAAGTAGTCGGCGCTCGCGTCGGTGTGGGCGGTGCAGGTGTCACAGAGACGCTCGACGGCGGTGGTGAGGTGCGTGGAACTCGCGACGGGCTCCGAGGGGCGGATCGCCCCGTCGGCGTCGACGTAGACGTAGCCGTGCTCGAAGAGCGAGTCGCACCCGAGCACGCAGGCGAACATGACATTGTTGAGGTCCGCGCGCTCGGTGGGCGAGGCCACGCTACGCCGCTTGATGTGGGCGGTGTGTACGAGCCGCTTGGGCAGCACGAGCTGGCAGAGGTCGCACGGGACTTCGTGCCTGCCCGCGAGCTTTGTACGGCGCAGGGCCTTCTGTTCCGTGCGGGCACGGACATAGGCCAGGCGATCGGTCGCCGGTGGCAGCTCGAGAATCCCGAGGTCGGCGGGGTCGTCGGCATCACCAGCTGCGTCCGTCGGCTGACCAGCCTGGGCGAGCTCCTGTTCCCATCCCCCCAAGACCTTGGTCAGGGCCTTCTCCATGAAGGAGTCCTCGGCCTCGGCACGCTTGGCGGCCCCGTTGGCGCAGGCGGAGCGCCGCAGGGCCTCCCACGCGTCCTCACCGAGATCGTCCTTGCGGGCCTTCTCCCATACGTCCAGTGGTTCCATCGGAACCCGGTACGGATAGGTTTCGTCCTCCCAGACCGTGGTGTGGTCCTGGTAGAGACCACCGGTGAGCCGAGTGATGTGGAGCGCCTCCGCGGTCCGCCCGTGCGCCTCCTCCGCGCTGATCCTGCCCAGGCCGCGGGAGCCGAGGACGAGGTAGTCGCCCGCGCGCAACGACTGGAGTACGGCCAGGTGGGCCTTGCCCTCCACCACACCGGGCTTCCAGCCCCACACCGATTCCTGAATGCCGGTTTCGAGGTTCTTCTGCCCCTCGTCGCCTACGTACACGAAAACCGTCGTCACGGTCCGCCCCTTCCGGCAGGCACGACCCGCGAACACCAGAAGACCCATATCTGGCGACACGGGAAAATGTCAGCAAGTCGTCATATGGTACGAGTTGTCTACGACGTTCGGATCCCGTACCGAACAACACCGCGTTCCACCTCGTGTTACGTGGAGAACCGTTCCCGGCAAGGGCGCCGTCGTTAGCCTGGTGACGTACGAGCTGCGGCCCGACAGGCTTCCGTCACGGACACGCCTCCACCCGCACGAGTTCCCCTTCGTGCTGCCTGGAGACTGTTTTGACGGCCTTTCGCCGATCCGCCGCGTCACTGTCCGCCTTCTCACCGATGGAGGAAGGGCTCGGTGAGCTGATCTCCGAGCACCTGCGGTACACGACCGGACGCTCCCCCGGTCCGGCCGAGGTGCGTTCGTGGAACCGGAGCCTCCCCGCGCTGGCCGCGGACCTGGTGGACGCCGGCCTCGGTGACGTCGAGATGCTCATGGAGTACCGCCTGCCGACGTGCGACAGGCGCGTCGACGTGGTGCTCGCGGGCCACCACCCGGAGACCGACGACCACAGCTACGTGGTCGTCGAGCTCAAGCAGTGGAGCGAAGCCGAGTCGTGGGAGGACGATCCGACCATGGTGCTGGTCGCCAACCAGCCCGGTGGCCCCAAGCTCCACCCGGTCCTCCAGGTGCGCGACTACTGCTCGCACATCGGTGACTTCGTCGCCTCGGTCACCGACCCGTCCAAGCAGCTCCGCGGGGCCGCCTACCTGCACAACGCCTACGAGCCGGCCGTTCGGGACCTCTTCGACCTGCCCCAGGATGATCAGGGCCGACTCTTCACCGCACAGAGCCGGGGCGAGTTCCTGGCCTTCCTCACGAGCAGACTCGCCCCGCGGTCCGGCGCCGAGGCGGCGGACCGGCTCCTGAGCGGCAAGGTGCGCCCGAGCAGGCAGCTGATGAAGGTCGCCGCGGCCGAGGTCAAGGAGCGCACCCAGTTCACCCTGCTCGACGAACAGCACACCGCGTTCCGTGCCGTCCTGCACGCGGTGACGCGTGCCCACGAGAGCGACCGCAAGACGGCCGTGATCATCAGCGGCGGTCCGGGCAGCGGCAAGAGCGTCATCGCGCTGTCCCTGCTCGGCGAGCTCTCACGCGACGGTGTCAGCACCATGCACGCGACCGGGTCCAAGTCCTTCACCACGACCATGCGCAAGGTCGCCGGCAAGCGCAGCCCGCGCGTCCAGAAGCTGTTCACGTACTTCAACAGCTTCATGGCGGCGTCCCCGAACCAGTTCGAGGTGCTGATCTGCGACGAGGCGCACCGGATTCGGGAGACGTCGGCGAACCGCTACACGAAGGCCGAGTTCCGGACCGGTCGGCCCCAGGTGGACGAACTCCTGGCGGCCGCACGGGTCCCCGTCTTCCTCCTCGACGAGCACCAAGTGGTGCGACCGGGCGAGATGGGAACCGTGGAGACCATCCGGCAGCATGCCGAAGCGAAGGGCCACGCGGTTCACCACATCGACCTCTCCGGTCAGTTCCGCTGCGGTGGCAGCGCGCTGTACGAACAGTGGGTCCTGCGCCTGCTGGGCCTGGAGCCCGGTGGGCCGCTCCGGTGGGAGGGGGACGAGAACTTCGTCCTGGGCACGGCTGCGTCACCGGCCGAGATGGAGGCCTCGCTGCGGCCCGTCCTGGAACAGGGGTACACGGCGCGCCTGAGCGCCGGGTACTGCTGGCCGTGGAGCAAGGCCGAGAAGGACCGCCCTCTGGAGAACGACGTGCGCATCGGTGACTGGGCACGTCCCTGGAACAGTCGGCTCGACCGCTGGTTGCCTGGAGTGCCTCCGAGCGCCCTGTGGGCGACGGAGGAGGGCGGCTTCGACCAGGTCGGATGCGTGTACACCGCCCAGGGATTCGAATACGACTGGTCAGGGGTGATCCTGGGTCCCGACCTGGTCTTCCGTGACGGGAGGCTGGTGGTCGCCCGGAGCGCCAACCGTGATCCCGCCCTCGGGAGGAAGTCCACCGAGAAGGAGTCCGAGGCCCTCATCCGCAACACCTACAAGGTGCTGCTGACCCGTGGGATGCGAGGGACGCTCCTGTACTCGACCGACCCTGAGACGCAGGAGTTCCTCACCAGCTTGACCGGCACCTCGGGGCGCTGAGACAGCCAACGGAAGGTCTCGCCCGAGGGTGAGGAGGTCCCGAAGGCGGGTCTCACACGGGCGCCCGCCGGGCACCAGTGGTGCGGTGCCCGGCGGGCGGGATTCTGCTGCGGCTACTCCTCCGGGGTGAGGCGCATGAAGGTGACCGAGTGCGCCGGGAAGGTGTGGGTGAACGTGCTGCCCACGCCGTCGATGGTGGAGGTCTCCGGGCTGACGGGCCGGTCGGTCGCGGTGTTCACCGCTTCCGGGTCGGCCTGCAGGACGGTCAGCTCGGCGGTGGGCTCCCCCTGCGTTGGACCCAGGTCGATCGACGTTTGGGCCGCCTCGTCCTGGGCGTTGACGACCTTGACGATGAGCTCGCCGGTCTGCTCGTCGCGGGTGACGACCTGGCGGAACGGTTCGGGCTCAGGAGCGGTGAAGCTGCCCCACTCGTCGTCGTCGAGGTAGAGGGTGACGTCACGGCCGCGCACCTCGACGCGGATGTCGTAGGCGCGGCCGGACTCCACGGTGGTGTCGTCGGAGACGATGAGGCTCTTGGCTCCCCCGGAGGCGCGCTCGACCGCGGACTGGGTGTTGTTCCACCCGCCCAGGTTCCACCAGTAGTAGTCGCCGGTGCCCTGGACGCCGAACCCGACGAGGAAGCCCTCGGCGTCCTCGCGCTTGGTGGCGGTCACCTCCAGGTCGTAGTCGGTCCACCCGGGGTCGCCGGCGGTGACCATCGTGTTCTCACCGGCGACGTCGGTCTGCGCGTAGGCGCCGTCCTCGACGGCCCAGGTCCCGGCGTCGGTGACGTGGGTCCACTGGTCGGCGCCGGAGGAGAAATCGTCCTCGAGCAGCGTCTCGCCGTCGGCGGAGGTCACCCGGACGTCGTCGTACTCGGCGCTGGTGTTCCAGGTGGACAGCCCCACCGCGCCGGTGATCGGCCCGCTCACGCCGGGGGTTCCGGAGGCGGTGCTGGGCACCACCTGGTCTCCGGTGTTGGCGGAGAAGAGCCGCTGCACCTCGTAGTTGGCCGAGCCCCAGCTGGTGCTGTTGTCGAACCAGATCATGTCGGGGGTCCACTGGGTGGACCAGTCGGCGGCCAGCAGCGGGGCGTAGGAGACCATGCGCACCACGTCGGCGTTGCGCTCCAACCCGGTCATGTAGGCGGCCTCGGCCAGGGCGTTGGAGAAGAGGTTGCCCTGCGAGGCGAACTCGCCCAGGTAGACGTCGGGGCCCTCGCGGTCGTAGGAGTCGTAGCGCTCGTTGTTGGCCAGGAACCAGGCGGGCGAGTTGTAGTAGTGCTCGTCGACCAGCTCGACGCCGTGCTCGCGGTTGAGGTCCCAGGCGCGCTCGAAGACGGTACCGCCGGAGGCGGGTCCGGAGTTGCTGACCACGGTGATGTCGGGGTACTCGGCCTCGATGGCGTCGCGGAACTGCAGGAACCGGTCGAAGAACGCGTCGGGCAGGTTCTCCTCGTTGCCGACCTGGACGTGGGTCAGGCCGAACGGCTCGGGGTGGCCCATCTCGGCGCGCACACCGCCCCACTCGGAGTCGGCCGGCCCCTTGGCGAACTCGATGAGGTCCAGGGTGTCCTGGACGTGGCGCTCCAGCAGTTCGGGGTCGTCGGTGGCCTGGTTCTCACCGCAGCCGGTGACGAGGGCGGGCACGACCGGAAGCGGCATGGCACCGAGGTCCTCGGCGAACTGGAAGTACTCGTAGTAGCCGAGTCCGTAGGACTGGTTGTAGCCCCAGAAGTTGTGGTTGGTCGCGCGCTCCTCGACCGGTCCGACTGTGTCCTTCCACTGGAAGGAGCGTTCGCGCGGCCAGTCGGGCGCCTCGTAGGCCTCGTGGCTGCCGGTGTTGACCAGGCAGCCCCCGGGGAACCGGACGAAGCCGGGCTCGAGCGCGGCGATCTGCTCGGCGATGTCCGCGCGCAGGCCGTTCTCATGGCCCCGGAAGGTCTCCTGCGGGAAGAGCGAGACCATGTCCAGGTCCAGCACGCCGCCACCGCTTGCGGTGACCGAGAGTCGGCCGGTGGTGCTGGAGGCGGTCGCGGTCAGCGTGCCGGTGTACTGTGCCCAGTCGCCCTGGACGTCCAGGGACAGCGGTTCGGCCAGCGGCTCGCCCTGGGCGTCGTGCAGCCGCACGGTCACCGGGTCCGGGCGGCCCGGCGCTTTCACCCACACCGAGAAGTCCAACTTCTCCCCCTCGGTAACGGTGATTCCGGTGGAATAGCCGCTGTTCACGACACCGTATTCGCTGCCGTCGCGGGGCAGAACGACCCGGAGGTAGTTGCGGTTGCGCTCGTTGAGCCGACCGGCGTTGTCCACCACGCTCACCTGGCCGTTAGTGTTTCCGGAGCCGGTCTCCTCCCAGGCGGTCATGGGGGTGTAGTTCTCGTTGTCCGCGGTGCTGTATTCGAAGGAGCGGTTCTGCACGAGTTCGGCGTAGAGCCCGCCGTCGGCCGCGTGGTTGATGTCCTCCATGAAAATGCCGTACATCTGGTCGCTGATCTGCGGCCCGGCCGTGGAAGTGTCGATATCGATGCTGTAGTCGGTCGCCGCCGACGCGGGGGACGCCGTGGACACGACGCACAGCAGTCCGGTGATCAGCGCACACGTGGTGCGGGCCGGTCTCCTTCGGTTCGCGCGCAATTTTCCTCCGGGGGGTGTACCGCCGACGGGTTCCGGTCGGCGGTTGCGGGGTGTTCGGAGTCGCGGTGACAGGGGGTACTGGCGGAATGAGACGTCATTCGCCGAGGGTCCGGTACATGCATGGCGCGACCCTTGACTGGCCTTCCTTATTATTATGTTAGCGCTAACATATTGCGTCGAAGAGGATGTGTCTTAGTCTAATGCGGCGTTTTTCTAGATATAGCCCGCGGCCGTGAGGGTGTCAAGGGGTGTTCTGCGGAAAGCACGAACCCGGTTGCGGTCAGTGCCGGACACCGGGCAAGCACTAGGCTGCCCGGGAATCACCACCACCGGCGAAGGGGACTCGATTCCGGCAATGCGCCTGTGGGGCGAGGAGTGGGGTGGAGCAACCCTCCAACGGGTCCGGGACACCTTGCCCCCTGCCTGATGTGAGGCCTGTCTTTCCAGAGGAGGACTTCTGGGTGCTGGTGATGCGGTCCGTCTCCGGGAGGAAGGTCAGCGGTTGGACGGCGATCCGCAGCACTTCTTGTACTTGCGGGTCGACCCGCACCAGCATGCCTCGTTGCGCTGGGGCGGCCACGGCACGAGTCGCGGGTCGTGCGCGGCGATTTCGCCTTCGCTCCAGCTCAACGCGGTGGCACGGTCCCCCGCGTCCATCCCCGTGTGTTCCGCGAAGGCCTCGATCTCCGCCACGCCGTGGAGCACCACGCTCCACCGTGTCTCTGGACGCTCGCTGCTCTGCTCGCGCAGGTTTCGTTCTGCCGCCCGGTAGTAGGCGTCAGCGCCGTGTTCGGCGACCTCGTGAGGGAGTAGTCCCCTGGTGCGGGCGTCGTCGAAGGCCTGCCGGGAGAAGAGCACTTCCGCGTCCCGGTCCGGCTCAGAGCCCTCCGTCCGAGTCTCGCCCTCCCCGACGTCGCCGTACGTCTCCGCGAGAAGCCGACGTGCCGATGCCACGGCCACCTCGTCGTGTGCGTCGAGTTCCATGCCCAGTTGCGCGCGCACGCGCGACCGTCGGATGAGCGCGGTGAGGTATCGGGCTTCGAGGCCTTCCAGATCCTCCGGCGGTTCGGCGAGGAGGTCGCGGGAGGCGAGGTTGAGACACCGCAGCGCATCGGCCAGCTCGCCCCTCGCCTCAAGATCCTCGGCGAGCAGCTCCGCCGGACCCGCGCCCAATCCGCCTGGGCTGAGCAGTTCGGCGGTGATCCGTTCCGCTTCGGCGACCGCTTGTTCCTCACCGCTGTGATGTAGCAGTCGGACGAGTTCGATCGATGCGTACTGACGGTCGTCCGGGGCCGGCGGGTACGCCCGTAGAACCTCCAGAACTCGACGGGCCTGGTCGATGCGCCCCGCCCTCGTGAGATCGCCGACGTAGTCCAGGAGGGCTTCACCCGCGTGATCCGGCGCCTGGGCCAGCAGAACCTGCAGCAGCCGGTCGGGCAGGTTCAGCTCCCGAAGCGCGGACAGCATGGCAGCGTCGTCCGGGCCCGGGGCGAGGGCGGTGTCGCGGTCGTTCATGGCCCCAGGTTAGATCTCGCCCACCTGTCCGGGAGCCGTTCGGTGCATCCCCCACCGAGACACTCAGGCGGTGGGCCAAGGGCGGCCCCGGACCAAGAAGCACAGGTGGTCTCTCCACCCGGCACAGGTGGAGAGGCCGACTCGCCCCGAGGACGCTGCCTCGCCGGCTCAGGCGATAGCGACGGCAAAAGCGAGTTGGGCGACCGCGGCTACCCCGGAGACGATCGTGGCCCCGCGGCGACGGCGGGCAGGGCTCTCTTCCAACTGGCCAGAGTCTTCGCGCGCAACTCCTCCCATCCGCCCGAGGCCAGCATCAGTTTCGCCGTCTGCCACCGGTGCTGTTCGATTCGGCATCCGGGGAGGAGACCGGAGGAGTTGTTGCGGCAACGGGTTCGATCACGGTTCCAGGCACCGCACGGCAACGGCATCTGGAAACAGATGTAGAGAACGGAGACCACCGAGGCGACGGCGATCCACATCGGCCCCACCTCAGGGAGGAACCATCCGAACAAGGCGAACAGAATGACGGCCAGGCCCCAGTAGCGTGCAAGGCTCTTGGTGTTCTTCTTGGAAGCCATATCCGCCATGATCGACCGCGCGTTTTCCTTCCGACAAGGGTCATCCCTCCCCCGCCGTTGACCGAACCAGGCCAGGCCGCTCAAGTGTGGAGGCAAACCCGTTCGGGAACCTTGCACTCCCTCCCGAACGACCTGCGGGTTGCCTTCTTCCACAAGAGATGCACGCCTGGCGGCAAGACCCGAACCAGTCGATCTACCGACCTTATTTGATCACCACAAAGCCATCCGCAACGCCCGAAATATATCTATCCATGACTGATCATCGCTAGATACGCATCACTCTCATACTGCCTTATTTTCAACATCGACTTCGGCACCAGGACGGCAGAGGTCCTCATGCGTACACAGGGGGATGGAGGTATCCCGGACGGCCGTGGGCAGTCGGACCGGGCACAGGTTCGGTCCGGTTCAGAGTTGTCCACAGGCCCTATGCAGGATCGGCGGGATTGACGGAATATGGAAGTGGAAGTCGTCACGCGACCGCTGTGAGGCGCCTGTGATCACCACGTCCTTTCCCTTCGATTCCAACCGTGACCGACTGGAGCGTTCCGCCCGGGAGCACGCGCGGGCGCTGGCCCTGGAGAGAGGTTTGTTCGACGACGGACCGATTCCGTTGGACGGGCCGGTCGTGGACGACCCGCGCCATGCGGGCACCGACGACGGCCATGATCCGAGCGCTGCACGCCACCGTGCGGCGGAGGAGGCCATCGCGGTTCCGTCCCCGGCCGCGAAGCGCGGGCGGCACGGTTCCGGCCGGGCGCATGACGACAACGCAGCGTGGGAGAACGCGGTGCGAGACGACGCGGCGCAGACCGCGTCGGCGGAGGGGAACCGCAACCAGGAGGACGGAAGAGAACGCGGGCCGGTGCTGGGAGTGGAGTCACGTGAAGCGATCAGGGAGTTGTGGGTGGGGCAGCGGGTGAGCTTTCCGTACAAGCGGCGTCGCTACACCGGTGTGGTCACGAAGCTGGGTCGAACCCGGGTGGTGGTCGCCTACCGAATCGCGACGGGCCGGGACCGCGATCGCGTGCGGCTCGTGCACGCTTCGCTCGTCACTCCCGTGGAGGTGGAGGATCGGTGACCTGGCCTGCGAAGGACGCCGACCCGCGGCCCGACGTCGATGGTGGTGGCTCGTGCCAGCTCACCGCCGGTCGACACGAGGCCGAAGCCGCCCCTGCGTTGGCCGGCACGGGCACCGAACCGGTCGTGATCAGGAGCGCCCTCACGGCTCGGGCGAGCGACACTGCGGGGACCTGGCCCGGGATGGCCGCCGGCGACCGGTCCGCCATCGATCGTGCCGAGAGCGGATTGCGCGGACTCCGGACAGGCGGGGGCGGCCGTCGCTATCCTCCAAGACATGACGCAACACTCCGTAGCCGACGATGTGACCACCCCTCGGTCCCCGTCGCTCCCCCCTCTGCAGTTCCACAAACCCGGCGAGGATCTGGCTGCGGCCATGGCGTGCGAGCGCTGCAAGGAGCAGGGCATCTCCATCCCGCCCGGGTGGGGACAGAAGAAGGCCGTCCGCGCATCACAGGAGGAGGCCGACCAGGACACCGCACCGAAGAAGCGCCGCACCCCTCCGTTCACCTTCCTGCAGTGGCAGCTGCTGCACCGGATCTGGGACAAGGTGACGGCCGACGGCGCCGGCGACGATCCGGACAGCCGGCTGCTCGCGCTGACGTGCGCGCTGCGCGGCGCGATCCGGGGGTATGCGAACCTCACGGCCCAGGACTTCCGCATCCTGCGTCTGGAGGATCCGCACGACTCCGTCCGGCGGCTGGTCGAGCCGGGATGGCTGCAGACCACCCCGGAAGAGGCGGTCGAAGCCCAGGCCATGGCACCCGCCCAGTGCGGCCTGCCCACCATCCAGGGCAACCCGTGGGGCGTTGGCCAGGGCATCCGTTCGGGCGCCTCGGGCTGGGTGAGCCGCACGCTGTCCCACAAGAAGATGCGCAAGAAGCCCAACGGCATGCGGATGACCGCCGTCTACGTCGCGGCCCACGCCACGCCCGAGGGCGACATCCGTGTGCCCGCGGACAAGGTCGTCTCGGCGGTGCGCATCTCGGGGACGGACGAACTCATGTCGCTATTGGTGCGTTGGGAGGAGCTGGGCTGGATCGAGGACTTCCGGATGACGGACGGGGACGTCATCGCGCGTCTGACCGAACTCACCCGCCCCCTGGCGCACGTGCCCGTGCCGCCGCCCACGCCTCCGATGACCGCTCCCGCCACCACGCCGCAGGACGTGCCCGTGCTCGAGCGCGCGCGGGCGCTGGTGGAGGGCCGTGAGTCCGAGGTCGCGGACTGGGTGGGCGCCTTCCGTGACGAGCACGGCCACGGGCCGAGTTGGGGCATGCTCTCGGAGCACTTCGGCTGGCCGCCGCGGGCGGCGCCCGACCATGAGGTGACGCAGGAGGCGCTGCGGATGCTGGAGGAGGGCGGCTGGCTGACGGGCTTCGGTGTCCCCTTCGGGCTGCGTCGGGGGTCGGCCAAGGCCTGAGGTGCCGCGTTCAGGACCGTGCGGTGTCGTCGTTCTGAGTCGGTTCTCCCAGGGGAGCCGGTCCCTGGCGCGGAGCCCAGTCCCCGTCCCGCGGCGACTCCCCCGGCGGTGCCGTCGCCGTCCGCGACCCGATCTCGCCCGGCAGGACCGAGCCCTCCCGTAGGGCCGTGTACAAGCGGCCCAGAGCTGCGACGACCGGGGGCGGACCGGCGTCCCAGTGCGGGAGCGGATCGTAGGCGGCGGCCGACGGGACCGGGGGTGGCTCGGCCCCGGTCCAGAAGTCTGCGGTCAGCTCCAGCAGAGGTTCCAGATCCACCGACAGCGGTCCCGGCTCCCCCGGTTCCGCGCCGTCGGGGTCGGCGGCGTCGCCGGAGTCGACCGCCAGAGCGGCGAGGACGTGGTCGTCGGCGCCCCGCCAGTTGAGCAGGGCGAGCGGATCGCGGTCGAAGGTGTCGGCGAGGGTGAACAGGACCGCGGCAACATGCTTGCAGGGGTCGCCGCGGTCCGGGCAGGAGCACCGGGTCCGCAGATCGTGCAGGTGGTCGGGGAAGAGCACCGCGCCGTGGACGTCGAGGATGTCCTCCACCTCAGGTGCGGGTTCGCCTGCCAGAAGGGTCTCCCGCAGGTACGGGTCGGCGCCGATCGCTCGCATGGCGCTCACGAGGACCTCGTGGGACACGGTGGGCTGGTGGACGGTCACCGTGTACGGTCGCGATCCGCCCACGACGGCGCGCACCGCGCCCGGGGTGATCGTCACCGCCGTGACGCGCCCCTGGTCGGCGTAGGCGCGCCCGCGCGCGAACCGCGGCCCGTCGCCGGTCGCACGCAGTGGATCCAGGAAGCGCTCACCCCGTCCGCGGTCGTCGATCCAGTCGTAGGCGCTCATCCGGTGACCGCCTCCGGAGCGAGCCGGATGACCTCGCGCAGCTCCTCGATGCCGAGTTCACCGAGCCACTGTTCCCCGCTGCCGACGACGCTGTCGCTGAGCTGCTTCTTGCGTTCGATCATCGCGTCGACGCGTTCCTCCAAGGTGCCCATGCAGATCATCTTGCGGACCTGGACGGTGCGCCGCTGTCCGATGCGGTGGGCGCGGTCGGTGGCCTGGTCCTCCACGGCCGGGTTCCACCAGCGGTCGACATGGACGACCTGGTTGGCGGCGGTGAGGTTGAGGCCGGTGCCGGCAGCCTTGAGGGAGAGCAGGAACACCGCGGGTTCGTCGGAGTTCTGAAAGCGCTCGACGAGTTCCTCGCGCCGGCGCCGGGACACGCCCCCGTGCAGCCACAGGACGTCAGTGTCCAGGCGTTCGCGCAGGTAGGGGGCGAGCCGGTCCCCGAACTCGGTGTACTGGGTGAAGCACAGGGCCTTGTCGCCCTCGCCGACCATCTCGCCGAGCAGGTGTTCGAGCTGGGTGAGCTTGCCGGAACGTCCGCGCAGGCGGGAGCCGTCGCCCAGGAGGTGGGCGGGGTGGTTGCACACCTGCTTGAGCCGGGTCATGGTCTTGAGGACCAGACCCTTGCGCTGGATGCCGGTCGCCTCGCGGATGCTGCGGGTCATCTCCTCGACGACGGCGCGGTACAGGGCGGCCTGCTCGGTGGTGAGCGTGCACCACACCTTCATCTCCTGCTTGTCGGGCAGGTCGGTGATGACGGCGGGGTCGGTCTTGAGCCGGCGCAGCAGGAAGGGCGCGGTGACCCGGCGCAGGCGCGCGGTGGCGGCGCGCCCCTGCTCGCTGTCGGGGCGGGACTGGATGTGCGCGGCGATCCCGCTGGTGAACGCCTCGCGCGGACCGAGCAGGCCGGGATTGGCGAACTCCATGACCGACCAGAGTTCACCGAGGTGGTTCTCCACGGGAGTGCCGGTCAGGGCGACGCGCCCGGTCGCGGGGATGGCCCGGACCGCCCTGGACTGTTCGGTGCGGGCGTTCTTGATCGCCTGGGCCTCGTCGCACACGACCCGCCGCCAGGTCTGGGCGGCGAGGTCGTCGCGGTCGCGCCGGACCACGCCGTAGGTGGTGACGACCAGGTCGGTGGTCTCCAGGAGGGCGCGCAGGGCTTCGCCCCACGGACGGGCAGGGCCGTGGTGGACGTGCACGCGGAGTTTGGGGGTGAAGCGCTCGGCCTCCTTGTGCCAGTTGCCGACCAGGGTGGTGGGGCACACGAGGAGGGTCGGCGCGAGCCGCTGCCCGTCGGCGTGCGGGTCGGCGCGCCCATCAGCGCGACCGTCGGCACGCGCGTCGGATCCTTCATCGGCGCGCCCGTCGGTGCGGTCGTCGGGGACGAGCCGCTGCCCGTCGACGCGAGCGTCGGTGCGGTCGTCGGCTCGTTCGTCGGCGAGCAGGGCCAGGAGCTGCACGGTCTTGCCCAGGCCCATGTCGTCGGCCAGGACCGCACCCAGGCCGAGCCGGTCGAGGTAGCGCAGCCAGGCGGCGCCGCGTCGTTGGTAGGGGCGCAGTTCGGCCGCGAGTCCCGGGGGTTCGGTCATGGGGGCGAAGGCCTCCTCGGCCCGTCCCTGGAGGAGTGCGCCGAGGTCGCCGTCGGCGTGGACGGCGGCCGTCGCGCCGAAGTAGGCGCCGGTGGTGTCCGAGCTGTCTGCTGGGTCGGCGCCCAGGTGCAGGAGCATGCGCATGGCTTCCTCCACCGGTACCGTCCCGGTGCCGCGGGCGAGCGCCCACTCGGCGGCGCGGCGCAACCGGGCGGGGTCCACGTGCACCCATTCACCGCGCATCCGCACGAGTGGGGACTTCATCCGGACCAGTGCGTCGAGCTCCTCGCGGGTCAGCTCCGTGCCACCGACGGCGACCCGGTGGTCGAAGTCGACGAGGGAGCGGGTGAGGCCGCCATCGTCGGCCGGACGCGGGTGGTCGTCGCCGCGTTCGCTCAGTCGAACCGCCGTACTGATCTCGGCCCTGCCCAGCCAGGACGGGAGCAGGACCCGGAATCCGGCGCCTTCGAGGGCGGGTGCGCCGCGAGTGAGGAACCCGGGCACGTCCTCGAAGGGAAGGTCCAGGCGCGAGAGCGGGTTTTCGGCGCGCAGTCCGGTGAGGGCGGGGTGGATGCGGGCGGCCCTGTCGAGTTCGGTCGTGATGACGGAGGCGGCGTCGTGCGGCAGCCAGGGGATGCCGGTGTCCGCCAGCGCCTCGTCCAGGGGCAGCATGAGGGAGGGATCGCCGGTGGAGCGCACCCACACCTGCAGGCACCAGTCCGGCTCGGGTTCGGCCTGGATAACCCGATCGGGTTCGGCCCGAAGAGCGGGCTCGGGTTCGGGCGCGGGTCCGACCTGTGGACCGGAGCGAGGGTCGAGTTCGGCTCCGGACCGGTCGCCGCGGCCGGTCGGGCGCGCCGAGGGATCTGGGAGGGCCCGTGCCAGCGAGTGGGGCGCAGCTGCGTCGCCGGGATCCGAGACGTCGACCGCCGTGCGGCCGGACAGGTCCGGTGGCGGCTCCACCAGACGAAAGGCCAGGTGGAGGCCGCCGACGTGTTCCTCCACCCGGGTGAACCAGGCGCGGAGCGAGCGGTCGAGCCGGTTCAGGCCCGCGGTACCCGCCGTCCCGCACAGGCACCCCTCGCGGGTCAGCGCCTCCAACCACTGGTGGTGCATCCCGTGCCCGTCGGGGACGCCCGCGATCCGGCCGGAGAGTCGTTCGCGGCAGAGGGCGTCGACCAGCAGGTGCAGACCCCCGAGAACGTCGGTGATGGCCGCTTCGCCCGTCCGCCGCGCGCTGGTCCGGGGTGCGTGGTGCGCGCGTGTCGACGGGGGCAGGCTCCGCACGTACGCCCGCAGCCAGGCGGCCCCGTCGGGCGACAGCACCGGCCGCCATCTGGCGTGGACGGCGGCACCACCGCGTGGCGCCGCGGGGCACTCGGCCTCCGCCGCGATCTGGGGGACCACCCGACCGGCTGTCGCGTACTGCTCGGCCGCGCGCAGCAGGCCGATGAGGGCTGTGAGCCCAGGTCCGGCCCACGGCGCTGTCTCGACCCGGCGCAGGACCGCCACGGCCTGGGAACCGTTCAGCCGCACGGTGGCCACGGACCAGGAGCTCAAGACAGATCCGGCGTTCCCGGCGGACCCGGCGGGCCCGACAGATCCGGCTGACCCACCGTTCCCGGCGTTCCCTGCAAACCCGGCCGACGCGGCGGGCCCAACAGTTCCCGCTGGTCCGGCGGATCCGGCGTTCCCGGTACCGGGTTCGCTCCGTTCCGGCCGCTCTTGCGGCTCGCTCGACGGTTCTCGTGCGTCCGACACGACCGTCAGCGCGCTCTGATCCGGCGGCGGGTCCGGGCGGTCGCCGGTGCCCGGGAGCCGGAGAACGGCCTCTGACACGTCCGCCCCCTCGGCGGGCACGTCCACGAGCGCCAGGACGTCGTCGGCCGTCATGGCGAAGGGGTGGGGCCGTACCTCCGGCTCGGGGTGTTCCGGCGGGGCGGCGGGGTCGGCCACCGGCGGAGCGGTGTCCATGCCCCACAGGACGAGCCGGTCGCCGGACCAGAACCCCTCGACCAGGCGTCGTTGAGTCACGCCCTCCAGTGTGCCGACTCCGCGGTACCGTCGCGGCCGTTCCCCGGCATCCCGCCCCTACTCCCCCGCCTGGGCGACCCCATGGCCTGAGCGGCACACCGCGCGCACGTCCCCACCCGCGAACCGTCCTGGTCCGCTAGCCGGCGCGGCGGACGGCGACGATGGTGTCGGTGACCATCGCCGTCCGCCCGCCGGGACCGGTGGCGGTGCGCTGGGGCGCCTCGCCTCGTTCGACGTGCCAGTCCCCCGTCAGCTCCAGCGAGGCGATGACCTCGGCGGGGGTGGGGAACCGAATGTCCTGGCCCGCCTGCCAGGACCAGGGGGCCACGGAGGCGTGTTCGACCACGACCAGCAGCCCGCCGGGGGCCACGGCCTCCGCGGCCAGGCGGAGGACCCGTTCGCGGGGAATGGCGACCGGGGTGTGGAAGTAGGTGGCGGTGACCAGCGTGTAGGTGCCGCGGGGGAAGGTCGCGGCCAGGTCGTGCCGCTCGGTGCGCACCCGGTCGGCGACGCCGGTGGCCGCGGCGCCCGCGTCCACCCGGTCGAGGGCGGTCCGTGACACGTCGACCGCGGTCACCTGCCAGCCCTGGGCTGCCAGCCAAAGCGCGTCGCCGCCGTGTCCGCAACCCAGGTCCAGGGCTGTTCCCGGCTCGGGGGCCAGATCGGCGAGCAGTTCGGTCAGGACGACGTTGGGCTTCGTGCCCCACTGCGCGTCCGTACCGGCGTAGTGGTTCTCCCAGAAGGTCGCGGAGTCGTTGGTGCTGTGCATGGGCGGGCCTTTCGGGTCAGGTGGTCGGATGCTCGTGAATCCCGGCCGGTGGTTCGACCCTGCGCCATCCGCTGCCGGAGTTGCAAAGCCCCATGCCGTTTCAGCATGCTGGTGGCCATGAGCACCGAGAAGCAGGACCGGCTCGCCGCGGTCGGGCCGCGCCTGCGGCAGTTGCGCCACCGCCACGGCCTGACGCTGGCCGACCTCGCCGAGCGCATCGGGATCAACGAGAGCACGCTCTCCCGCCTCGAAGGGGGCACCCGGAAGCCGACCCTGGAGATCCTGCTGCCCCTCGCCGAGGTCTACGCCGTTCCCCTGGACGAGCTGGTCGGCGCACCGCGTACCGGGGATCCGCGCATCCACCTCAAGCCGGTCACCCGGGACGGCATGACCTTCGTGCCGCTCAGCCGACCCGGCGGGGTCCAGGCGCACAAGCTCCTCATCCCGCCCCGGCCCGAGGCCGAGCCCCACCTCAGTACCCACGAGGGCTTCGAATGGGTCTACGTCCTCACCGGCCGGCTGCGCCTGCTGCTGGGCGAGCAGACCGTGGTCCTCAAGCCCGGCGAGGCCGCCGAGTTCGACACCCACGTGCCGCACTGGCTCGGACCCGACGACGAGCGGACCGTGGAACTCCTGGTCCTGTTCGGGAGCCAGGGGGAACGGGCCCACCTCAGGGCCCGCACCACCTGACACACCGGGACCGGACGCGCCCCCGATCCTCCGCCCTTCTGGGGACACGTCCCCGGATTCCCCTCGGAGCCGGGCGCACCCCAGTATCACCCCGCCCCCGAACGGGACGGCCCGGGATCGGCCCGCCGACCGCCCCCAGCGGCTCTCACGGACCGGTCGGCACCTGGTACGCGCCGGCCTGGAGATCCCACAGCTCCCGGTACAGGCCGTCGTGGGCGACCAGCTCCGTATGCGTGCCCTCCTCCACCACGCGCCCGCGCCGCAGGACGACGATGTGGTCGGCCATCCGCACCGACGCGAGCCGGTGGGTGATGAGCACGACCGCCGCCCCCGTGCGCCCCGCATGGGCGTGCAGCGACGAGAAGAAGGTGTGCTCGGCCCGCGCGTCCAGTGCGGCGGTGGGCTCGTCCGCGATCAGCAGGGGCGTCGCCCGCCCGTCGTCGCCGCGGTAGAAGCCGCGGGCCGCGGCCAGGCGCTGCCACTGCCCGCCGGAGGGCTCGGCCCCCTCCACGAAGCGCTTGTCGAGCAGGGTGTCCCATCCCCGGGGGAGGTCACCCACGACCGAGTCGGCCCGTGCGGCACCGGCCGCCCGGTCCAGGCGTCCGTCGTCGCCGTCCGGGCTGCTCATGACCACGTTGCGGCGTGCCGTCAGCGGCCAGTGCGTGTGGTCCTGCGCGATCACGGCGATCTGTCGGCGCAGCGCGCGTCCGTCCACCTCCCCCACGTCCGTGCCGTCCCAGGAGACCGTCCCCTGCTGCGGCGCGTACAGGCCGGAGAGGAGCTTGGCCAGCGTGGTCTTGCCCGAGCCGTTCTCCCCCACCAGCGCGACGGTCCGCCCCCGGGTGAAGGTCAGGCTCACGTCCTCCAGCGCCGGTTCCCCCTCCGCCTCCTGGCCCGGGTAGGCGAAGGTGACGTGCTCCAGCCGGATCTGCTCGAACCCCCGCGGGGCCGGTGCCGGGCTCGACTCCGGCAGTCGGGCGCGGGCCTGTTCGAGGAAGGCGACGAAGTCGGAGAAGTACAGCCCCGACTCGTAGACGAGCGTGAGGGAGGACAGGGCGCTGCCGAGCGCGCTCTGCGCGACGCGGATGGCGACCACGGCCGCGCCGGCGACCGCGAGTTCCACGAACCCGTTGACCAGCAGCAGCGCGAGCGTGGCGAAGACGGCCGCGGTCACCACCGCGCTCGCCGCGCTCGCCGCCAGTCGCACCAGGGACTGGCGGGTGGCCAGGTCGAGCTGGATGTCGAGTTCGCGCCGCGCCACGCGGTCGAACTCGGTGAGCAGCCGCCGCTCCATGGTGAAGGAGCGCACCTCGGCCGCGCTGTCGCGGCTCGTCATGAGGTTCTCCAGGAGCAGCTTGCGGCGGCGGCCCTCGGTGAACGCGAGCAGCAGCCGGTAGCGCATGCGCGCGGAGGCCGCCGACCCCCACCACTGCGGCAGCATCGCCAGGATGAGCAGCGGCAGCAGGAGGGGATGCAGCACGCCCAACACCCCGATCGCGGCGACGATGCCCACCACGCCGGTCAGCACGTCGATGGTGTGCCGGACGAGTGTGCCCGCCTCGGAGGTGCCCCGGACGTAGGAGCGGAAGAGGTGGTCGTGGAAGTCGCTGTCGTCGAAGGCACGGAGTTCGACGGCGGTGCTGTGCTCGAACAGCTCCTTCTCCGCGGTCAGTTCGACCTGGGGTTCCAGCCGGGCCTGGGCGCGTCCCGCGGCGGCCGAGCAGACGCCGCGCACCACGAGGGCGGCCGCGAGTACGGCCAGTGAGGGCAGGGCGGCCAGGACGCGGTCCGCGGTCGGCACGGCCGCGAACAGCCCGCCCAGGACGCCGGAGGTGGCGACCAGTGCCCAGGCCGTCGCCGCGCCGACGCCGACGTTGAGCACGGCGGCGGTGATGACGTCCCTGGGGTTGCTGCGCCAGGCGATGGCGGTCGCGCGGGAGACCAGGAAGGGCATCCGGCGCCCGATGCGCCCCCAGGAGGCGTTGGCGGCCTGGTCGTCGAACTGGCGCCACTTGGGGGTGACGAGCGCGGGCAGGGACAGGCCGTCCTGGTCGTGGGCGTCGGCGGCGGTGTCGTCCCCTCCGGTTCCGGGGGGTGGACTCGTGGTCATGCGGTGTCCTTCCGGGAGTGGATCAGGTGCCGCCGATCATGACCCGGGAGGGCGACAGAGCGCCCGCGGGTTCTCCGTTGCGGACGGCCCGGATCCGCGCCCGGCTCGCTCCCGTCCGGCCGCGTGCCCGACGGGGCGGGCTCGGACGGCGCGGGCCGATCGTCGAAAACGTGTGCGATAGGCATGGGCCGGATCGACACGGGATTCGGGCGCCACACAACGGGGGCGGGCCGACGCCGATGCCTGGCCCGGGCGAGCCCGGAATCCGGAGCCGCGGACGTGCCTTCAGGACACGACCGGCCAGGGGCACCGGAGCCGGACCCCCCGACTGCGGACGCGCCCCGAGGGGACGCGCCCGCTCCCGATGCCCCGACCGGTCGCCCACGCCCTTCCGGGTGCGGTTCAGGTCCCCAGCAGGGCGTGGACCTCCATCGCCAGAGCCCTCTCCCTGCACTCCGCGGGTCCCTGCATCACCGCGCCGCCGTCCTCGTTCGGTCGCGGCTCCTCGACGCGTTCGCGGCCGAGCAGCGCCGCCCACGCCGCGTCCGCGACCTCCTCGGTGCCCGCGCCCCGGCACCACGCCGACAGGGCGCGTCCGAGCAGCGTGGGCGTCCCGTAGGCGACGAGGCCGAGCCGTTCCGCCTCGTGCAGGGCCCGGAGCACACGGTCGGTGGCGTCGGTGTCCGCCCCGACGAAGGGCTGGTGCCACTGCACGGTGTCCACCAGCCACCGCTGCGCCCCGTGCGGTTCCCAGCCCAGGACCCGCCGGTAATGCGGGTTCTCCGAGACCGCGCCCAGGCTCGTGCCCTCCGGCGCGTCCCCCAGGGCCAGGGCGAGGGCCCGCCGGACGCCCGCCGCGCGCTTCTTCGGCAGCGGCTCCTCGGGCGAGGGCCACCAGCGCGCCGTGTCGGGCGTCCGCGTCCACGCCTGGAGCAGCGCCGTGATCCGCGACTCGGGCGGCAGTCCCGCCCAGGTGGCGGCCTGGGCGGACAGCCCGACCTCACCGCCGCGCTCGCTGAGCAGGCCGGTGATCGCCCCCGCCTCGACCCAGACCCGCACCACGTCCGGGTGGGTGCCGACGGCCGTCAGCTTCTCACGGAGCGCGGGGTGGTCCTGCACGCCGTCGGCGCCCAGGACCAGCGGCCACACGCGCAGCGCGGCCACCAGGTGGTCGTCGGCGTCCAGCAGCGCCACCAGCGCCTCCTGGGACCGGGCCGCCACCGACCGCGCACCGGCCGCGGCCCCCGGTTCCGATCCCCGTTCGAACTCGCGGTCGGAGACCGGTCCCACCAGGACGGGCGGCTCCGGGGAGAAGGGGGCCGGGTAGCGCGCCCTGAGCACGAGGGCGGCCTCGCGCGGGACCATCACGCCGTGGTCGCCGACCGGGACCATCAGGCCGCGTTCGGTCAGCCAGTCCACGTGCCGGTGCCCCGGCGCGGGAGCCCGGACGACCATGCTGTGCAGGGCGTGGAAGTGCGCGAAGCGGGCCGTCTCGGCAGGTGCCTCCTCCAGAAGGAGGCCGACCCGCGTCTCGTCGGTGAACAGGGACACGATGTCGGCGGTCAGGACGTGCCGGTCCGCGGCGCCGTCCAGGCCCAGGGCCTTGGCCATGCGGTGCAGGTCGGCCGGATCGAGTCCCTCGGCGACCGTGCGCAGGTCCGGCGGCGTGCGCTCGGACCCGAACTGCGCCGCGAAGTCGTCGGCCAGGTGCAAGGCGTCGCGGCCGTCCGGCCAGAGGATGGCGAGGTCGGACAGCCGGTCGAGCTCGGCTTCGGCCCGCGCTCGCGCCCGCCCCGACGACCGCGCCCCGATCCGGTCCAGGACCGCGTCCAGCGAGACCGGCCCCAGCTCGACCGTGTCCGCGCCCGGGTCCAGGTTCGACCCGGGGCGTCTGAGCCCGTTCTGGTCCTCGGCGACGGTGGCGATCGCGTAGAGCAGCTGCTGTTGCGCCAGGTTGAGCTGCTCGACGACGGTCGGCCGGTAGGCCAGGATGGCGATCCGCTCCAGGACGGCGCTCCAGCAGTGCAGATCGATCGCGGAGTCGGGCAGAGTGGCGACCAGACGCGCGACCCGCTCCGTCGACATGCTCCGCAGGTGGGCGTCCAGCGCTTCCACACGGTCCATGGCACCACCCTAGGGCCGTCACCCCGTGTGCACAGCCGATCGCACGATCCTCCGCCCCGTCATGACGCGAACCGGCGCCCGCGCCGCCGGTCCCCGCTCCGTCAGGGGGCCGACGGCGGCCCAGCCCGGGCGCGTCGCCGGTCGCCCGTCACGGCGCGTCCCTGGCGAGCGGCACCCTCGCGGGGGCCTGCGCGGGCGCCTGCGACGGTCCCCGCCAGGGCCCCGGGGACAGGGCCAGGCCCACCAGGGTCACCAGCACGGACGCCACGACGTACCAGGCCACGGCCTGTGCGCTGCCGGACCACTGGTACAGCATGACCGCCACGATGGGCGCCAGCGCGCCGCTGGGAACCCCCGCCACCTGGTAGCCCAGTCCGGTACCGCTGTAGCGGACGCGGGGCGCGAAGAGTTCGGCGATGAACGCGGCCTGCGGTCCGTACATGGCGGCCTCGAAGACGATCCCGCCCACCACGGCCGCGGTGATGATCCAGAACACGCCGGTGTCCAGCAGCGGGAAGAACGCGAACACCCACACGCCGGAGCCGATGGCACCGAACGCGTACACGCGGCGCCGGCCCCACCGGTCGGACAGGCGGCCGTAGAACACCAGCAGCGGCAACTGCACCGCCGAGGCGATCACGACGACGGTCAGTCCCACGCTCCGGTCCATGTCGAACTGCGTGTCGAGGTAGGCGAGCAGG
This sequence comes from Nocardiopsis aegyptia, assembly GCF_013410755.1. Classification (GTDB taxonomy): domain Bacteria; phylum Actinomycetota; class Actinomycetes; order Streptosporangiales; family Streptosporangiaceae; genus Nocardiopsis; species Nocardiopsis aegyptia. Next base: position 6,355,740 of record NZ_JACCFS010000001.1, on the reverse strand, counting down.
TAGAAGGTGAAGACGTAGAACACCACGTCGCTGCCGATGCGCGCAAGGAAGGCCGATCCGAGCGCCCGCGGGTGGGTGCGCAGGACCTCCAGCAGCGGCGAGCGGGACGGCCTGCCCATCGCCTCGAACTCCGGGGACTCGGTCAGCCCGCGCCGGATCCACAGGCCCATCAGGGCGAGTCCGCCCGAGAGCAGGAACGGGATCCGCCATCCCCACTCCAGGAAGGCCTCGTTCGGTAGCAGGACGGCGGCCAGCGCCAGCAGACCGGTGGAGAGGATGTTGCCGACGGGGACGCCGACCTGGACCCAGCTGGAGGTGACGCCCCGCCGCTCCCGCGTGCCGTGCTCCATCGCCATGAGGACGGCGCCGCCCCACTGCCCGCCCAGGCTCAGCCCCTGCACGACGCGCAGCAGCACCAGCAGGACGGGCGCGACCACGCCGATGCTCGCGTACCCCGGCAGCAGTCCGATGAGGAACGTGGACGTGCCCATGACGAGGAAGGTCGCCGCCAGGACGTCACGGCGGCCGAGCCGGTCGCCGAAGTGCCCGAACAGCACCGCGCCGACCGGTCGGGAGGCGAACCCGACGCCGAAGGTGGCCAGTGACAGCAGCAGCCTGGTGGCGGGGTCGGATTCGGGGAAGAACAGCCGCCCGAACACCAGCACGGCGGCCGTGCCGTAGAGGAAGTAGTCGTACCACTCCAGGGAGGTGCCGATCGAGCTGACGATGATCGCGCGGCGGGGGCCGCTGAACCATCGGCCCAGTCGGCCGGACCGGAGGGTTCCGGTGTCGGTGCTCATGAGTGTCCTCCGGTTCAGCGGTACTCGGCCAGGCGGGGGGCGGTGCCGACGACGACCACGACGGCGATGGACAGCATGGAGACGGGGATGAGGAATCCCAGGCCGCCGATGGCGGCGTCGCCGGCGGCGACCGACGCGGAGAACGCGGCCGCGGCCTCCTCGGCGGCGTCCGGGTCGTCCTGGTAGGGGGCGAGAGAGCCGGCGGCCGCGGTGCCTCCCCTGAGCTCGTCGGTGGTGTCGGCGGCCTCGACGGTGTCCGCGGTGCGGACGGCGGCCTCCGCCGCCACCGGGGTCAGGCCGTCGGCGGTCATGCGTTCCAGGACCTCGGTCTGTGTGCCCATGACGGTGACGCCGGTGTAGGTGTAGATGGCGGTGACCGCGGTGGCCACGAGCAGCGCGGGGCTGAAGGTGCGCCGGAAGCGGCGGGCGAGGAAGACCTGGAGCGCGATGAGGGTGCCCAGGGCGGCGGCGCTGCCGAGGGCGACGGCCGTGCGCGCGGTGGCGACCGTGTCGCGGGCCTCGCCGGTGCGCCGGACGGCCGTGTCGGTGGCGTCGGCGCTGACGGCCTCGGCCAGCGGCAGGACCTCTTCGCGCAGGTGGGTCGCGGCCTCGGCGCGCGCCGCGGCCACGTCGTCGGGGACCGCACCCGCTGGGTGGTCGGACTCCTCGGACAGGGTCAGGGCCCGACCGGCCAGTTCCCGGTAGCGGCCGTAGGCCTCGGCGAGGTCGAGCGCCTGGGCGGTGGCCCCGTGCGCGTCCTCCGGCGTGGCGGCGGGTGCGGGCGTGGGCGCGTCGGCCGGGTCCTGGGCCGCCGCTTCGCCCTCGATCGCCGCCGCGGCGGGGTCGGTGGCCGCGACCGTGGGTTCCGGCCGGCCCTCGATGTCGACGGCCAGGTCGTGGGCGCCCAGGAGGAGGGCGGCGGCGGTGCGGCCGCTGTCCTGGTAGGCCTCCAGGGCGGCGGAGCGTTCGTCGGCGCGCGACGGGTCGTCGCCGAGAAGGACGAGGGCCGCCAGGTGGGCGTCGGTCTCGGCGAGCGCCCGGGGCAGGTCGGCGGTCGCGATGATCCGGGGACCGGTGTCCTGGCCGGTGTCGTCGATCGCGGACTGGGCCGTGCTGGTGCCCACGGCGAGCGCCCCGAAGGCCAGGACGAGCGCCGCGACGGTCACCGCGACCAGCAGGCGCAGGCGGTTGACCGTGGACGGGCCGCGCAGGCGCGGGCGCCGCCCCGGGGTGAGCAGCAGGGTGGGCGCGGGAGGTTCCAGCAGGTCGGCCGCGCCGGGTCCCGGCGCAGCGGCCCCCGAAGGGACGGCACCCGACGAAGCCGCACCCGGCGAGGCCGCATCCGGAGAGGCCGCATCCGGCGAAGCCGTACCCGACGGGGTGACACCTGGGGAAGCCACACGGGGCGGAGCCGCACCCTCCGCAGCGGCCCCCGGAGGGGTCGTGCTCGCGGCGACGGCTTCCCCGGGCGCCGGGGCGTGCTCGGCCCCGGGCCGACCGGTACGTGGTCCGGCCGACTCGGGCGCGGCACCGGTCGGCCCGGCACGTGGAACACGGACGTGGGCGGAGGTGGGCGCGTCGCCGATCAGGTCGGCGACCTCGGAGTCCGGGAGCGCGCCGTCGGCCGGGGGTCGCTGGGGCGCGGGCGGCGGGCTCACGGCGCCCGCGACCGGTCCGCGCCCTCGCCCGGGACCCGTCGAGCCGCCCGCGCTCCTCTCGCTCCGCGCGGTTGGGCCGTGCGCGTGGCCGTGTCCGGGACCGCCCGGGGGCCGGGTTCCGGACGCCGCCGGGACGCGCAGGCCGCATTCCTCGCAGTACTCGGTGTCCTCGGTCGGGTGCCCGTCGGGGCAGATCGCCGTCACGGGCCTACTCCCCTCTCCTCGGCGTCATCTCCCGCGTCGTCCGGTCCGTGCCGACGTCGAGGTTGAGCGTGTCGGCCCGGCTCATCCGCGAGCGCAGCCGGACCGTCCCCGTCACCGGGTCCTGGTCGACGACGCGCTCCAGCGCGGTGACCAGGTCGTCGCGCCCGGACTCCACGGCGAGTTCGCGTGCCCGGCCGAGCTTCGCCGTGGCCTCCCGCGTCTGTCCCGTCTCCAGGGCGGCCAGGCCCTCGCGGATGAGCCCGTTCTGCTCCAGCTGCCCGGTGTAGTGCTCGACCTTGGGATCCACGGCCGTGGCCAGGGCCAGGTCGGCGGTCCACTGCGCCAGGACGCGCCCCCGGGCCAGCTCCTGTCCCTCACCCGAGACGAGCATGACCTGCGCGACGCGGATCTCGGCGCCGGGCTGCCGGGGCGGCACCCGGAACCACAGCTGGTAGTCCCTGCTCTCCGAGCCCCACGACCCGAGCGGGTACACGTGGACCGGGCCGCCGCCACCGTCCCGCGCGGTCAGTTCGCGCTCGGTCGGGTAGACCTGGGTGACCTTGCGGACGCGGACCTGGCCGGGCGCCTTGACGACCAGGGCCAGGTCGGCCATGCCCCGGTCCTGGGTCTGTTCGGCCTGGCGGCGGAAGAAGCCGGGCAGGTCGTCGAGGTCCTCCACGAAGTGCCGGGTGCCCGAGAGCGCGGTGGTGATCCTGCGCAGCTGCTCGGGGCTCCAGTCCTCGCCGATACCGACGCAGTCGCAGGTGAAGGTCCCGGCGCACCTGCGCAGGACGGCGTCGGTGAGGTTGCCCTGCCCGTCGGTGAGGATCGTGGTGTGCCGGACGTCTCCGGGTCCGACCGTGCTGAGCAGGGCGGAGGCCAGTTCCAGCCACGGCACCAGGTTGGTGCCGCCGTCGGGTCCCAGGGCCAGGATCGCCCCGCGAGCCGCGTCGCGGCTGGTGGGGGTGGCCTCGGCCAGCGCGGCGGGTCCGAGGGGGTAGATCTGCTCGGCTCGGCCGTTGCCCGCGATCACGGCGAACCGGCTGCCGTCGCGCAGGGCGTCCACGGCGGCCACCGCGGCCTCGCGGGCGCGCGCGATCTTGTCTCCGCTCATGGAGTAGGAGCGGTCGATGACGATGACCTGCGCCGGGGACGAGGCCGCGGCCGCCGGAGCGTCGACGGTGACCGTGGCGATGGCGTGCACGTCCTGGGCGCCTTCGGGGAGACAGGGGTTCTGGTGGACCTCCAGACGGCTGAGGGGTGTGGGCGGGGCGGTGGACATACGACTCCTTGGGGGGTGGGCGGGCGGGAGGAGCCCTCGGTTCGGGGGGGGGAGCCCTCAGGTCAGGCTGCGCGGTCTGACCGCGTTGGCCCGGTCCACGAGCAGTCGGCGGCCGGGGCCGCGCGGCTGGGTGCGGGCCAGTTCCCGGTAGCGGCGGTCCAGGTCGGTGCGCAGCGCACGGGGTGACGCGGGGGCGCCGAGCAGGTCCGCCTCCGGCAGGGACCCGCCCTCCGCCAGGCAGCTGAGGGCCGCTTCCAGCAGGTCGGCGGCGAGGGCACGGCCGACGGCTCCGCCCTGGTCGGGCAGGGCGTCGAGGCGGTGGGCGGCGGCGGTGATGGCCGCGCCGGCCGGCGGCGCGCCGGAGCCCGGGCCGCGGTCGCCACGCCCGCCGGTGTCGCCGGTGCCGCGCAGCGCGTGGGCGACCAGGGCGAGCTGGGCGGCGGTGTGGAAGGCCGAGGAGGCCGGTACCTGGTCCAGCACCTCGACCCGGTCGCGCCGTGTGCGCGCGTAGCCGAAGGCGGCGCCCGTCCAGGCGTGGTCGGTGCTCCAGACGGTGCGGTACCACCGGGCGGCCTCCTCGGTCCGCCCCGCGCACTCCAGGGCGGTGGCGAGGGCGAGCTTGGGCGCGGCCTCGCCCGGCAGGTGCGAGACGAGGTCGTCGAAGAGCCGTGCCGCCCGGTCGGCACCCCCGCCGGCCAGGTGGCCCACGGCGGTGTACCAGTCCACGCGCCAGTCGCCGGGCAGCTGGGCGGCGGCCTCGTCCAGGGCGGCGGCGGTGCCGGGGTGCGCGGACTGGGCGAGGATCCGGCAGCGCGCGAGGAGTCCTTCGGGTGAGGGCGGCAGCGCGTCCAGCAGGGCGAGCATCTGCTCGGAGGTGGGCATCACGAGGCCGGTGAGGGCGGCGGCCGCCGGGTCGTTCGGGTCGGCAGCGGGCAGGGGCAGGCACGCCGCGGCGAGGGCGGGGTCGAGCGGGTCGAACAGCCGGGTGGCGGAGGAGGCCAGTTCGGAGCCGACGACGTGGCGCTCGGGTCCGAAGATCGTGGAGGGCGCGGGGTAGGGGATGCCGTCCTGGAACGCGCGGATCTCCCGGAGCACGCCGGTGAGCTGGTCGGCCATCTCGGTGGCGCTCGCGAAGCGATCGGCCGGATCGGCGGCGGTGGCGCGGAGCAGGAGCCGGTGGAGCGCCTCGTACTCGGGGGCGTCGGTGCCGGGCAGGGGGTTGTCGACCAGCTCGCCGTTCTCGCGGCGGGTGAGGCGGAAGGGGAAGCACAGGACGGCCAGCGTGCGTCCGACGGTGTAGAGGTCGGTGCGGACCGTCGCGATCTCGGCGAACTCGGGCGCGGAGTAGCCGCGGGTGCCGTACTTGGGGCTGGCGCTGTCGTCCATGAGCCGGACGCCGCCGAGGTCGATGAGCTTGAGCCGGTGCTCGACCTGGACCACGTTGGCGGGTTTGAGGTCGCAGAACAGCATGCCCTGGGAGTGGAGGTGGTCCAGGGCCCGCAGGATCTCCAGGGTGTAGGGGATCGCCTGGCGCGGCGGCAGGCCCTGCCCCGTGCTCTCCAGGTGCTCGCGGAGCATCTTCTGCAGCGACCCGCCGCCGATGTACTCCATCACCAGGTACCGGTGCACGGCGCCGGTGGTGGTGTCGGCGTGCTGGACGAAGTTGATGATCTTGACGATGTTGGGGTGGTCCACCGAGATGAGGAAGCGGCGCTCGGCCTCGGCGGCCTCCTGGGCGTACTCGTCGGAGGAGTCGAGCAGGCCCTTGAGGACCACCCACTGGCCGTCGAGGTTCTGGTCGGCCGCGAGGTAGATCCAGCCCATGCCGCCGTAGGCGATGGCGCCCTCGATCCGGTACTGGCCGGCGACGAGGTCGCCCGGGCGCAGGGTCGGCACGAACGAGTAGGGGTTGCCGTCGTCGGGGCAGAACCCCGTCTGCCGGCCCGGCCGCCCGTTCTTGGACCGGCCGACCGGGGCGTGGCAGCTCCCGCAGAAGCGTCGCTCCTCGGGCACCTCGGGGTCGCGCATGACGACGTCGGCGGGGTCCTGGTACGGGATCGGCGGGAGTTCGCTCAGCCCCTCGCCCAGGACGCCGACGGAGGAGCGGCCGCGGCCGCCGGTCGGTCCGGTGCCGGTGGAGGCGGGACCGGAGCCGTAGGCGGAGCTGGGCCGGGACGCGGAGTCGCCCGGGAACGCCCCCGCGGGGCCGCGTGCGACCGGGGCGGCGTCGGGTGCGGCGGACCCGGGCACCGACGGCACGGGGGCGGCGCCGGGTGCGGCAGGCGCGGGGCCGGGTGTGACGGGAGTGGCACCGGGCGTGCCGGGCGCGGGCCCGGGAGGCGCCGGGGGCTCCTCGCGCCGGAGCCCGCACTGGTCGCAGTAGCCCTCGTCGTCGATCGTCCCGGCGCACGTCGGATCCGCGCAGGCGGCCCCCTGTCCGCTCTCGTCCATCGTTCACCCGTGCCCGTGGTCGGTGTGTCCTGGTGGCCGGGCGGAACCGCGGCGGGCGCGGCGACCCGGGCCGCTCTTCCGTTCTACGGAACCGCTTCCCTGGTCATTTCCGGATACTCCTTTCGGATGTGGCCGTATCCGGCCACACACGTCCCCCGTGTCACAGGCGCATCTCCCATCACATGAGCGTGGTCCCGTTCGGTGTTCCGGCACGCTCCCACGGCCCCCGGACGCCCGCGGGGGCGGGCGTCCGGCCCGGGTCCCGCGCGGCACCGGCCAGGACGGAGAGCCCGCACCCGCCGATCGCGAGCATCCTCGCGTGGAAGGCCCGCTGGTCAAACGCCCCCGACGCCCCCTCCGAGCGGCGGCGGGCGTCCTCGCGCGCCCGCCGCCACACGCGTTCCCCGCACGCGTACGACAGTGCCTGGGCGGGCCAGGCCAGACCGCGCAGCACGGTGAACCGCAGCACGTCGGCGGGGAAGGCGGTGTGGGCGGCTAGGAAGTCGACGGTGTTCGCCTCGTTCCAGGGAGCGCCCGCCCGGGCACCGACACCGCCGGGCATCGGGAGACCGGCGTGCGCGCCCATGTCGGCGAGCGCGACCGCGGCGTTGGCCCGCAGTCCCATCAGGTGTCCCAACCGCCACTGCGGCCGGTCCAGGGCACCGGCCTCCTCCATCAGGCCCTCCGCGTACACCGCCCAGCCCTCGGCGTGCCCGGGGACGGAGGTGTGGCGCCGCCAGGCGGGCAGGCCCCGGTCCAGCACGGCCGTGCCCATCTGCAGGTGGTGGCCCGGGACCCCCTCGTGGTGGACGGTGCTCGCCGCGTTCCAGACCGGGATCGGCCCGCCGGCGCCGGACACGGGCCACACGACCCGGCCCGGCCGGGACAGGTCGGCGGAGGGCGGCAGGTAGCGGACGGGGCCGCCCCCAGCGGGTTCCACCACCAGATCGATCTCGCGCAGCGGCGGCGCCACGTCCAGGACGGTCCCGTCGGCCGCGGCCAGGGCCGCGTCCAACCGCTCGCGCACCCACGCGGTCAGGGCCCCGGGACCGTCGACGGACCACGCGGGATCGGTGTCGAGCCGCTCCCGGAGGCGTGCCGGGTCGCCGTCCGGGTCGAGTTCCCGGGCGGCGTCCTCGGTGCGGGCGGTCAGGGCGCGCAGGCTCTCGGCGAGCCAGTCGTAGGTCTCCGCCAGGTCGGCGTCGTGGCCCAGGACGTGGCGGACGGCCACGGCGTACCGCTCCCGGTCCGCGACCGCCTCGCCCGCGTGCGGCAGGACCAGGCGTTCCAGGTCGTCGGCGAAGGCCGCGTACGCGGCGTCGGCCGCCGCCGCGGCGGTCGCGAGGTCGCGGCCCAGCGAGGTCCGGCCGGCGGCGCCGGGGACGTCGGCGGCCAGCGCCGCGCACGTCCCGCCCTGTGCCCAGATCCGGGCCATGGCCGCCACGCACTCCCCCTGTCCGCGGTCGGTCGGCCGACCCTCGGCGGCCCGGCTCCGCAGTGTGCGCAGGTAGCCGGACAGGGCGTCGGGCACCCGCGCGAGGCGGCGCGCCAGTGCCTCGGCGCCCGGTTCCGTGGCCGTGTCGGCGAGTGTGAGGCATTCGCGGATGAGCACGGGGGGCGAGGTGGTGATGCTCACGGCCTGGGCGAGACCGCTGTCGAGGTGGTCCCGTTCGGCTTCCAGTCGTTCGCGCAGGATCGCCCGGGCGAGCGCGTCCCCGCCCTGGTCGGGGTGGTCGCGCTCCAGCGCGTCCAGGTCGCGCAGGGAGGTGCGGCGCAGGTCGGCGCGGCGTGCCCAGCCCTCGGGCGAGTAGTCGGGCAGGTCCGTGCCGTGGCCGGCGAGCCCGGTCAGGGTGGCGTGCACGGGGTCGAGGCGGCAGGCCTGGTCGAGGTGGTGGTCGCCCAGCCGGTCCACGGGGGACCGTCGGGAGGGGTGTGCCATGGACGTCGCCGATCTCGTGGGGGGGGTCGGTGGGCGGGTCGGCGGCGGGGGCTCCGGCCGCCGACCCGGTCGTGTGCGGCCGCCTAGCCGACGTCGTAGAAGGAGACGTGCTGGCGGCTCTCCAGCGTGTAGGGGGTGGTGCGCCGCCAGTCGGCCCAGCGCTCGCGCAGCCTCATCCCGCACAGCTCGGCCATCAGGTCGAGTTCGGTGGGGGTGGTGAGGCGGAGCGCGACCGGGCTCAGCCGGGACTCGCCGTCGCGCAGGATGACCTGCTGGGCGCGGTACTGCTGGGTCATCGGGTCGTACTGCGAGGCGAGCAGCTGGAGCCGGTCGGGCCCGATGTTCATCACCTGCAGGCCGCCGCCGGTGAACGCCGCCGGGTTGGCCTCCTCCAGGACCAGGACTCCGCCGGGGGCGAGGTGCTCGCGCACCCGGCGCAGGCAGGCGCGCTGCTCCTCGAGCGAGGTCAGCTGGAGCAGGGAGTTGACGGCGAAGGCCACCGCGAACTCGCCCTTGGCGGTGAAGTCGGCGAAGTCGCCCTCGATGGCCTCGACGGTGCCCTCGGGGTCCTTCTCCCGCAGCCGCGCGAGCATCGCCGGGGACACGTCGATCCCGGTGACCGGGGTGCCGGCCGCGGCGAGGGGCAGGGCGAGCCGCCCGGTCCCCACGCCCAGTTCCAGCGCACGGCCGCCCCCGGCGAGGTCGGTCAGGGTGTCCACCGTCGCGGTGGGGTCCCACCCGGCGTGCAGGAGGTCGTAGATGTCGGCGATGGTGTCGCCGTAGGTCGTCTTCGGGTAGTCGTGCAGCACGTGGCGCTCCCGTCCCTGTTCGTCGGTCCCGCGCGCCGGGCGTGCGGCGCGCGGGACCCGGACTCGTCCTACTCCCCGCGCCGGGCGACGGCGATCATGTGCGTGCCACCGTCGATCGCGCCCTCGGAGCGGCAGGCGGCCAGCTCCCAGCGCATGAACGCCTCCTTCAGGTCGGGGTCGGCGAGCAGCCGGTCGGTCAGCTCGGGCGAGTCGGCGGACAGGAAGTTGGAGGCGGACGCGGCGGCGATCGAGCAGTCCCGTTCGAGGAAGAGCTGCTTGAGTTCGGGCCAGGAGAAGAAGTGCGTGGTCAGCAACTCGGTCTCGGCGCGCACGCCCGCGATGTCCCCGGTGCCGACCGCGTCGTCGATGGCGGTGAGCTGTTCCTTGGAGTCGATCAGCCCGAGGATCTGGGACAGCCCGGCCCGGAGGTAGCCGTACCGCGAGGTGACGCTGACGACGATGGCGCCGCCCGGCCGGCAGACCCGGACGAGCTCGTCCATCGCGTCCGGCACCCGGTCCAGGACGCAGCTGAGCACGCTGCCCGCGCACACCACCACGTCGAAGGAGGCGGTGCGGAAACGGGACAGGTCGACGATGTCGGCCTCGTGCCAGGCGCGCACGCGTTCGGTCAGCCCGGCCTCGGCGACCTTCTCCCGGTTGATGGCCAACTGCACGTCGGACAGGTCGCACACGGTCAGGTCCGCGCCCGCCCGGGCCATCTCGATGGTGAAGCGGCCGGGTCCGGCGCCGGCCTCCAGGACCTCGTCGCCGGGCTTGACGAACTCGGCGAGCACGGACTTGTGGACGGCGTAGTTGACCTCGTTCTCGAACGAGCTCTCCAGGCGGTCCCACTCCCTGCTCCCCCAGGAGTTGTAGAACGAGCGGGTGGTGTCGGGGTCGTAGCCTGCGGCGACCATGGAACTCCTCCTGTTTCTCAACGCTGGTTCAGCGCGCGGTAGACGAACTTGTGGTGGCCGAGCCGGACGCTGGTGCCCGGACGGATGGCGAAGGGCTGGCCGGGCGCGAGCGCGATCCAGTTCGCGCTGTCGGGCTCGTTGACGAAGGTCCCGGTGGTGTTGCCGCGACCGGTGAGGACCACGTCCCAGTCGTCCAGGCGCACGTCGGCGTGGGCCTCGGCGAGCGTGCGGCCGGGGTCGGAGATGGACAGCGCGCGGGCCCGGCCGGCGCGCACGAGCTCGTCGGCCTGAGGGGCGCGTCCGATGACGTAGTCGCCGTCCAGCTCGTAGGAGTACCCGTGGTCGGACACCAGGTAGCCGAGCGGCGGCCGGGGGCCCTGGACCGGTTCCCGGGTGAGTCCGTGCATGGCCGTCCCACAGGCGGCGCAGTAGCGGGCGTCGGGCCGGTTGAAGTGCCCGTTGCGGCAGTTGACGCCCCACACCTGCGGGGACCGCCCGTTGGCGGAGGACGCCGGGGCGGTTCCCAGGGCGGGGACGGTCTGCCCGCCGGTCAGTCCCGCGGGCACCGGGCCGCCGGCGGCGCCGGGTCCGCCGTCGGGGGCGGACAGCCGCCTGCGCATGGCGGGGACCCGGCCCATGACCCAGGCGCCGGCGCCCATGAGCACGGCCGCCCCGGCCAGGTGGAGGGCCAGGGAGGTGGCGTTGACCACGAACGCGTCGAGCAGCAGGAACTGCACGCCGAAGACGACCAGCGCCTCCGGCAGGACCTGTCCGACGAACAGGGGGCGCGGCCACTCGCTGCGCCCCGTCCTGCGCTGCACCGCGGTGACCACCGGGTCCCACACGAGGGCGCCGAGGACGAACAGCAGGCCGAGCGCGAGCAGGACCATGGTGTAGGTCAGCGTGGAGGGCGCGAACCCGACGGGCAGCACGAACGGCGCGGCCAGTGTCCAGGGCAGTCCGACCAGCACGGTGACCAGGACGCGAGCCAGCAGCCGGGTGGTGTAGCCGGGTCGGGAGCCGCCGTCCGAGGGCGCTCCCTGGTCGGGGAACACGCCGGGCAGGGCGCCCGGCGACGGTTCGGGGAGCACTGCCGTGGTCTGGTCCGGCGGCGCGGCGTGGTGGTGCTGCCAGGCGGGCTCGGCGGGGGGCGGCGGGGGTGGCGGTGGCGGCGCGGTCCGTGCCGCCATGCCGTGCCGGGAGGGCGGCGGCGCCGATTGGCGTGGCGCGGGCGGCGCGTCGTGGCGGAGCATGTCGTCCTCGTGCTCGCCCGTCTCGGCGCCGGTTCGCTCCAGCGTCACCCCGCCGCCCGAGACCACGCCGGTGCGCAGGCCGAACGAGGCCTGGTCGCCGCCCGGCGCGGGCACGTCCGCGTGGCGGATGGTGAGCGTGGACAGCTCGGAGGGGGCCTCGTAGCGCAGCAGCCGTCCCCCGTCCCGCCCCCACGCGCGCAGGTCCGCGTTGGGGCTGTCGGCGGTGACCTCCACCGGCCCGCGCAGGTAGAGGGAGGTGCCGTCGCCGGACTCGACCATGGCGCCGAACGCGGAGACGTCGGGGGCGTCCGGGGAGCCGAAGAGCTCCTCCAGGCCGGCCGCCGGATCGGTGCCGCCGCCCTCGGCGTCCGCGAACAGTTCGATGAGCCGGTCGGAGGCCTCCGCCGACCCGTCTCCGACGAGCAGCATCACCCCCGTGGGAAAGCGTCCGATGAGGCCGTCTCCGGCCTGCACCGCGATCTGGAAGTCGGTGTGTCTCATATCGGTTCGTTGCCTCATATCAGTCTCCCGCCACGGAATCGCCAGCGAAGGAAGGGAACACGTAAGGGGCCGTGCAGGAACACGAAGACCAGCAGCCAGGTGGTCGAGAAGTGCACGGCGAAGGCGCCCGGTCGGACCGGCAGCTCCAGGCCGTGGCGCAGGGCCAGGTAGGCGAGGACGCCCTCGGGCGCGCCCTGCAGGAGGATGATGACCGCCGGCCAGTCCTTCTCCCAGCGGAACTGCTGGAGGAGGTGGTACAGCGGTTCCCACAGCAGGGTCCCGAGCACGGCGACGGCGCCCAGGGCCGTCAGCGTGACCGTGTAGGCCACGCCCAGCGGGGCGAACCCGCGGGGCAGCAGCGGTGTGAGGGCCAGTGTCCACACGAGTCCCACGGTCAGCAGGAGGAAGAGCCGGGACTGGATCCGGCCGAGCAGGGTCGGGGTCATGGCGTCCTGTTCCTCATCCACTTCCACCACTGGTCGACGGAACGGGCCGGGCCGATGCGTCGGCAGTAGCCCTGGGCCGCCAGGTCGTCGCAGACCCGCTGCGCCGCGTACTGCAGGCCCAGCAGGGAGTCGACCGGCGCGTAGTGGGAGCCCTCCACGGCGGCTCCCGCCGCGTACAGCCGCCCTCCGCTGGTCCGGGCGCCCCGGACCTCGAAGGTGGGGGCGACGTCGATGCGGCCCAGCACGTTGCGGTCGGCGCCTGAGTGGATGAGCAGGTCGGAGAGCACGCGGTGCTCGGTCACCGAGCCGACCAGGCCGGTGGCGTCGATGACGAAGTCGACCCCGATCGGGCCCGCCGAGACGGCCGCGCCCGGCTTGAAGTAGGCGGTCAGCCCGCCCTCGGGGGCGGGGTCGACGTGGTCCAGCTCGCCGCCGAAGGTGGTGTAGTAGCCCTGTTCACGGCCGCGCGCGAGCTCGCGCTGCCATCCCCGGCGGACGGGGGTGGTGGAGCCTCCCATCAGCTCCCACAGCCGGCGCCGCTCCTCTCCCTCCAGTTTCTCCAGCCGGGCCTTGAGCTGGCCGCCCCAGCACGCCTTGGGCCAGTTGAACCCCTGGTGCGCCCAGCCGCGCCCGCCCCGCCTGCGCATGAAGGGGGACGGGCCCGCGGGTCCGTCGACGTAGGTGCGCACGGCGTGCAGCACCCGGGTCCGGGCGCCCAGCTTCTCCCGGTCCCTCATCAAGCGGTGCAGGATGGCCGAGGCGGCGATGCCGCCGCCGCGCACGAGCACCGTCCCGGGCCGTGTGACCAGCTGGTCGTAGACGTGCTCGTGCGGTTCGTAGGCGTTGACGAACCGCGACGCGTCGCCCGTGCGCATCCGGTAGTCCTGGAGTTCGGGCAGGAAGCGGATGCTGGGGTAGCCGACGGCCAGGTGCACGAACCGGCTGCGGAAGGCCACCCGCCGGTGTGTGCCCCGTTCCTGGGTGAGCACGCTGAAGTACCCGCCGCCGGCCCGCCGGCGGACCATGCGGACCTGTCCGTGCTCGACGCAGCCCCAGTAGCCGATCCGGTCGGCCTCGCGCTCCAGTCCCCGGAACACCTGGCCCGCGAGCGGCGTCCAATAGTCACTGAGGAGGTTCTCGGTGAACACGTTCCATATCGGAGCGACGAAACCACGGAGGGTACGCGCGGAGAAAGCCGACTGCACGGCATAGCTGGGAAATCCCCAGATATTGTCGGGCATGGAGGAGGAGTCGGATCTGATTCGGTATTCTGGCGGCAGCTGGGATACGCCGGTGAGATAGGCGTAGTTCTCCCACGGGGTGTCAAGGGTCGTGAGGACCCTGATGTCCCGTGCCGGAACGCCGGCGATTCTCAGATAGTCCGCCATGGCGAAGGAGCCCATGCCGCCACCGACGGTCACGAAGGGAGCGTCCACGATATCGATTCCGGCCGCGGCGACCAGTTCGTCGCTCCATTCCGAGGTGGCGACCAGCTCGTCCGTCAGTTTCCCCGGGTTTTCGGGATCCGCGTGGACAGGGCGGACCCGGTCTGCCCTTCCATCATCTCTGAGCGCGTTGTCCAACAATTCCCAGGCACCTCCAGACACATTGACGACAGGAAAGTGAAGAAAAAGGGTATGGCGAATACGCCCGGTTATCGGGTCGACGGGGAACTTTGGCGGTCAGGTACCGGAGTCGTCCACTTGGCGGAGGATGTCGTTCTGGGGCGGCGGGTGGTCGTGAAGTCGCCGCATGCGTCGATGATGCGGGACCGCCGGTTCCGGGAGCGCTTCGTCCGGGAGTTCCGGATGATGGCGGCCGTGGACCATCCGCACGTGGTGCCGGTCTACGCCGTCGGCGGATCCGGGGAGCACATGTTCGCGGTCATGCCCTACGTGCGCGGCGGCGACCTGAGGTCGGTGCTCGACGCGCACGGGCCGCTGCCCCTGGCGGCGGCCGTCGCGGTCACCGGGCAGATCGCCGACGCGCTCGACCACGTCCACGCCCTGGGGATCGTGCACCGCGACGTCAACCCCCGCAACATCCTGCTCGCCGGGACGGACGGGGCCAAGGCCCTGCTCACCGACTTCGGCCTCGCGGTGGACACCCGGGGCGGGGCCACGGCGCCCCTCGCGCCCGGCGCCGGCACCCCCGGCTACAGCGCGCCGGAGCAGGCGGCGGGCGGACCCGTCGACCACCGGGCCGACGTGTACTCGCTCGCCCGCGTCGCCCTGTCCTGCCTGACCGGCGCGGTACCCGACGCCGACGGCAGGTTCCCGGACCGGGACGCGGCCCGGCTGCTGCGCTCGCGCCCCGACCTGCCCGCCCGCGTGGCGGAGGCGTTCGCGCGGGCCACCTCGGCCGACCCCCGCGAGCGCTTCGGCTCGTGCGGCGCGTTCGCCGCGTCCTGGCGGTCCGGGCACCGGCGGGCCGTCCGGCCCGTGGGCGCCTGACCCCCGGTCCGCGGGCTCTCGCCCGCGGACACGCGTGGTGACCATCTACTCCTCCCCCGATCCGCGTGGACGGGATTCGGGGACGGCCGGGTCGGCGCCCCGGGCCTCCCCGTCCCCGGAACCGTCCCCGCCCGTGGTACCGTCCTCGTCGCCGGTGCCGTTCCCGTCGGCGGACACCCCGCCGCGGCGCAGTGCCCGGGGCAGGGTCAGCGCCACCGCGACGGTGGCGACGAGCCCGCCCGCGCCCGCGATCATGAGGGTGGCGGGCGCCGAGGTGGCGTCGAGCAGCAGCCCACCGGCCACGTAGGACAGCCCGGCGGCCACCCCGACCGCGCCGTACAGGTTGCCGAAGACCCGCCCGAGCATCCGCGCGGGGACCATGCGCTGGAGCAGCGTGTTGGTCGCCACGTCCATCGCCGCGATACCGATGCCCCGCACGGCCTGCAGCGCGAAGGCCGCGGCGACCGCCCAGGCCAGGCCGGTCAGCAGGTTGCCCAGGCTGCTCACCCCGAACCCGAGGATCAGCAGGAAGAGCATCGAGCCGCGCATGCCGTAGCGCGCGAGGAGCGCGTAGCCGACCACCAGGCCGATGCCGACCGCGCCCAGCAGCAGGCCCACGGCCGAGTCCCCCGCGCCGAAGGTGTCCTTGGCCAGGAGCACCAGCGCCACGTCGTCGATGCCGTTGAAGGCGACCACGACGCAGAAGCCCAGCGCGATCACCCGGACCGGCGAGACCGACCAGATGTAGCCCAGGCCCTCCTTGGCCTCGGTCAGCAGCGACGTGGACTCGTGCTCCTCGCGGACCGGCGGCAGCGACCGCACCCTGAGCAGGATGAGGGCGGAGAACCCGTAGGCCGCCGCCGCGCCGAACAGCACGCCCTGGATGCCCAGGAACGGGAACAGCGCGGCGGCCAGCAGCGGACCGACGGCCTCGGCGCCGTTGGTGCCGAACCCGATACTGGAGTTGGCCGCCTCCAGGTCGCGCCCGCGCACCAGTCCGGGCACCGCCGCACGCGAGGCCGGCATGAACACCTGACCGGCCGCCGCACGCGCGGCCACCAGGAGCAGCAGCAGCGGGAGCGGTGGCATCGACAGGGCGATCATCAGCAGCGCGGCGCCCTGGACCACCTCGCAGACGATCATCACCCGCTTGAGGTCGAAGCGGTCGCTGATCGCGCCGGTGATCGGCCCGAGCAGGGCCGGGACGAAGTCCCCGACCAGGAGCAGGACCGACACGGCGATCGCCTGGCCGGTCGAGTCGGCCACGAACAGCATGAGCGCGACCAGGCTGATCGCCTCACCCGTGTACGACACGGTCCGCGAGGTGAACAACGCGCGAAAATGCGCGTTCGCCATGAGGAGGCGCAATCCTCCCATCCCCTTCTCCTCAGGCTGTGAACCGGTATCCGAGGTTGCCATGTCATCTTCTCTCATTGCCTGCATCTGAACGCGTGCGATTGTTTCACGGGCGAATGCCGGATTCGACGCTTTTTCCGGTGCCCGTCCCCGTCACTCCTCTGCGGCCATGGCCCGCCGCAGGCTGAGCGGGCGCATGTCGGTCCAGTGCTCCTCGATCCACGACAGGCACTCGGTTTTGGGGCCCTCGACGCCGACGTCGCGCCACCCCGGTGCGTTCTCCCGGTCCACCGGCCAGATCGAGTACTGTTCCTCGTGATTGACCACGACCCGGTAATTCAGCTGGTCCTCGCCGTCCGACATTCCGCGCTCCCTTCGCGCCGGTCGTATCCGTTCATCCGTCCTGGACGATCCCGCTGTTGATGAGCACGGTGATGTCGCTGGAATTGTGGTTGGCGGTGGCGAAGTCGGGGTCGCCGTTGCCGTTGAGGTCGGCGGCGATGAGGCCGCCGCGGGGGTCGTCGCCGCCGATCGCGAAGACCGACGGATCGCTGAAGAATCCGGCTCCGTCGCCGCGCAGGACGCTGATGTCGTTGGACGAGGCGTTGGCGATCACCAGGTCGGTGATCTCGTCCGCGTTGACGTCGACCGAGGTCATCTCGACCGGGGCGGTGCCCTCCACGGGGTACTGCAGGGGGTCGCCGAACTCGCCGCCGCCCTCGCCGGGGTAGACCCACAGCTCGTGGTCGTCGAAGCTGGTCGTGGCGATGTCCAGGACGCCGTCCCCGTCGAGGTCCTCCACGACGAGGGAGGCGGGGCTGCCGCCGGCGGCCAGGCTCTCGGCGGGCATGAGCGCTCCGCTGCCGTCACCGAGCATGATGCCCACCTCGTTCGAGCCGAAGTTGGCGGTGACGATGTCCATGTTGCCGTCGTCGTCGACGTCGGCGGCGGCCATCCGGATCGGGTCGAAGTCGACGGAGAACTCCGAGGCCTCCCCGATCCCGCCCTCGCCGTCTCCCAGCAGCACGGAGATGTCATCGGTGTGGAAGTTGGTGGTGAGGATGTCCAGGCTGCCGTCGCCGTTCAGGTCGGTCGACAGCACGCGGTTGGGGTCGCCGCCGTTGATGGGGTAGGTCTCCGGTTCGCCGAACCCTCCCTCGCCGTCGCCGCGCAGGAGCGAGACCTGGTTGGGGCCGAAGTTGGACACGACCACGTCGATCGTGCCGTCGCCGTCGTAGTCGCCCGTGCCGATGTCGCTGGGCGCGCCGCCCGCGTCGAAGTCCACCGCCTCGGCGAACCCGCCGCTGCCGTCGCCCGTCATGACGGAGATCGAGTCCCCGCCCAGGTTGGCCGTGGCCAGGTCGATGACGCCGTCCCCGTCGAAGTCGGCCATCGCCAGTCCGGCCGGGGCCGGGCCCGTGGGGATGCTCGCGGAGGCGCTGACGTTGACGTCGGGGGGCAGGGACGCGCACCCGGTGGCCGCGGCCAGCAGCACGGCGCCGCAGAGGGCCGCCGGCACCCGGGCGGCACCGCCGGTCGCGGCGGGCTTGAACGGTCTGGTCATCGCGCTTCCTCCGAGGACTCGGCTTTCCTGAAGAGTTCGATCATGTGAGGGTCCTTGACCTTTCCTCGCCGGTAGTCGCCCCCGAACCTCCTCCGGTACTCGCCGAACCACTCGGGCCGGTCGTGGAGGAAGAGGATGTCGTGGGGCGCCATGTACCGGATCGCGACACAGGGGACGGGAGAGAGGGAGACCTTGAAGTCCGGGTTGCGCACCGCGCCGTCCGGACAGCGGCTGTGGAACTGGCCGAACATGAGCCCGTTGCGGACCATGGCGGTCTTGAGGTCGGTGTGCACCGAGTCGAGGGACTCCTGGTGCGCCCCGGTCATCGAGGGGAAGACCAGGAGCAGGCTGCGCCGCCGCCGCTCGGCCGCGGTCCCGGCGGCGGAGGAGGCGAACTCCGCCGCGTGGGCCTCGACGACCCGGGCCAGCTCGGCGCGGTCGGCGCCGGTCACCTCGCGGTGCACGACGAACTCCATGGCGTCGGTCCGCATGGAGATCGGCACGAAGGGGCAGACGATCCCCGAACGCCCCAGCCGCTCGTGCGGGCGGGAGACGTAGGACTCCAGCCATTCCAGGAGCGCGGAGAGGCGTTCGATGTCGTGGACCCGCAGGGGTCCCGCGCCGGTGTGGGCGCCTCGGTGGAGTACGTGTGGGCCTACAGGCATTCTTCCTCCCGGATGGGGGCCGCCACCAGCAGCAGCTCTGGGGTCGGCACCGGTGAGAGCGCGATCGTCGCGCTCGTGCGGACCGGTGCCCGGGTGGTCGGCAGGGTGGTGAACTCCTGCGCCAGTCGGGTCAGGAGCAGCTCCCCCTGCAACAGGGCGAACATCTTTCCCGCGCACTGGTGCGCCCCCGCCCCGAACGGGAAGTACGCGAAGCGCGGCGGTTCGGGGGCCGACGGCAGCCAGCGCGAGGGGACGAAGTCCTCGGGGTCGGTCCACAGCCCGGGGTGCCGGTGGGTGACGTAGGAGGAGACGATGAGCGGGGACCCGGCCGGGACGGTGGCACCGCCCAGTTCCAGGGGCTCGTCCATGACCCGGCGCAGGGCCCAGGCGGGCGGGTAGAGCCGGACCGCCTCCTGCACGATCGCCCTCGGCCAGTGCAGTCGGGAGAGGTCGTCCGGGGTGGGGGTCCGGGTGCCGATCCGGGCCGCGACCTCGGCCCGGAGCGCGTCGGCCGCCGCGGGGTGGGTGGACAGCAGGTGCAGGGCCCAGGTGAGGGCGGTTCCGGTGGTCTCGGTCCCGGCGATGAAGATGGACAGGACCTCGTCCACGAGCTCCTCGTCGGTGAACTCCGGGCCGCCCGTGGCCGACCTGCCCTCCAGCAGGCCGTTGAGGAAGGTGGGCTCGTCGGTTCCGCCGGCGCGGCGTTCGCGTACGGCCTCGGCGATGATGCCGCGCAGGGCCGACCTGGCCGCTCTGAAGTGCCGGTTGCGCAGCGTCGGCCAGGAGCGCGGGGGTGTCAGGAGCGTGAAGAGCTGCTGGTCGACGTAGGGCAGCAGGTACCCGAGGGCGCGGCGGGCCAGGGCCCGGTCGACGCCGGTGTCGGGGCCGAAGGTGGCGTCGACCATCATGGCCACGGTCAGCCGCTTCATCTCCGCGGCCGCGTCCACGCGCAGTCCGGGCCGCCACCGCCGGTGGACGGTCTCGTCCACGGAGCGCAGCAGCAGGGGGAGCATCCGGGAGAGCCGGTCCTGGGTGAAGACCGGTTGGGACAGGCGCCTGCGCCGCAGCCAGTCCTCCCCGCTCGGCGAGGTGAACAGGCCGCCGCCGAGGAGTTCGCGCAGCAGGGCCCGGTGGGTGCGCCGCCCTCTGAGCAGCACCTGTTTGACCCCGTCCGGGTGGAACACCCCGTACAGCGGTCCGGCCGCGCCCAGGTCGAGTTCGACCAGGTCGCCGTAGCGGCGCTGCGCCCGGGTGAACAGCCCGACCGGGTCGTTGAGCAGGTGGAGGTTGAGCCCGACCAGCGGCGGGCCGGCGAAGGTGGGGATGGCGTTCACCGGCCCTCCCCCGTCGAGCACTCCAGGAGCGACCAGTGGGCGGCGGGGTCGACCTGGCGCACCCGCTCCAGGACCAGTCCGGCCGACCCGACCAGGTCCTCGAACTCGCGGCGGGTGCGCACGCCGCCGCCGAAGTGCGCCAGTGCGTTGACGTCCCCCTCCACCGCGAAGGTCCCCTCCTCGGCGCGCTCGGGCATCACCATCTCGAAGACGAGCAGGCGCGCGCCCCGGTCCATCGCCGCGCGGCAGTTGGCCAGGATGCGTGTGGCAGTGGGGGCGGGCCAGTTGGCCAGGACCCGGGAGAGGAGGTAGACGTCCCCGCCCGCGGGGACGGCGGTCCGGAAGTCCCCGGCGGTGAACCGGCCGCGGTCGGCCAGGCCCTGGGCGGAAAAGGTCTCCCGCGCCATCGGTTCGCACAGGGCCATGTCCAGGACCAGCCCCTTGGCGTCGGGCGCAAGGCGGAGCACCTGCGCCAGCAGGCTGCCGTTCCCGCCGCCCACGTCGACGATGGAGCGGGCGCCGCCGAAGTCGTACAGCCCGGCGATCACCTCTCCGGCCCCCTCGGGCAGGGCGATCATCCGGTGGTAGTGCTCGGCGAGGTCGGGGTGGCGCCGCAGGTGGTCGTAGTAGTCCGTACCGAACTCACTGTCGAAGGCGACGTCGCCGGTGCGCGCGGCGCCCCCCAGCCCCGCGTAGGCGCGGTAGCTCATCCCGCCGAAGTAGACGGCGGCGCTGTGCAGGGAGTGGGGGTGGTCGCGGCGCAGCAGCTCCCCCGTCCCGGTCAGGCCGTAGCGCCCCTGGTCGTCCTGGTAGAGGATCCCCAGGCCGGCGAGGGCTCGCAGGAGCGGGCCCAGGGTCGGTTCGTGCAGGTCCAGCAGCTCGGCCAGCGCGGCGGTGCCGGCCGGGCCGTCGGCGAGCCGGTCGGCCAGGCCGAGGTCGGCCGCGGCGTGCACGAGCGCGGTGCGGCGGTAGCCGCCGATCAGCTCGACGAGCCGGTCACGGGGTCCCTCGGGGGTGGGCGAGTGCACGGTTCAGTTCTCCAATCGGTAGTGGTCCGCGAGGGCGGTGAGCCGTGCGCGGACATCGCCGAACAGGGCGTCGGCCGCCGGCCCGGGGTGGGCGGCCGGATCGTGCAGCACCGCCACGTCGAGCCCGTCGGCGCCAGGGCCCGCCAGCAGGGAGAGGCCGAAGTCGCTCCACGGCTCCCGCGCGGGGTGCGCGGTCACGGCCACGCCCGGGATCGTGGGGAGCGCCCCGACGGGGTCGGCGAGGTCGAAGAACACCGGGAACACCGGTCCGCCGTGCCCGGCCGCCTCCTGGAGCGAGCGCTCCAGTGCTCCGAACGGCAGCGTGTGCCGGCGCCCGTAGGCGTGGACCGCGGCGGCGTGGGTCCGGCGCACGCGTTCTCCGAGCGGCTCCCGCCGGAGCGGAGCGGTCCACACGGGAGCCAGGTCGACGAACCGGCCCACGACGTCGTGCGTCCAGGGGTGGTCGCGTCCGGCGACAGGGACGCAGATCGGGACGGGTCGGCCGAAGCGGTGCTCGCAGGCCGCGCTCCACACCGACAGCAGCAGGGTGCGGCGTGTGCACCGCAGCGCCGCGGCCGCCGCGTCGAGCGCGCGGGTGCGCGGTCCTCCCAGCGACCACCGGAGTTCGGAGCGCGCGCCGCTCCCGGCGGCCGGCGCCCGGGTGAGCGCGTCCAGGTCGGGTGCGGTCTCCTTCCAGGCGCGCACGGCGTCCGCGACGTCCCCGGAGGTGAGCCGTGCGCGTTCCCAGAGGGCGTAGTCGGGGTGGCCGATCCGGGGCGCGGGCGGACCGGCCTCCTGTCCGCCCGTCTGGATCCGGTAGGCGTGGGCGAGGTCGTGCGCGACGATGTCGGCCGAGCGGCCGTCCACCGCGATCCGGTGCAGTTTGAGGTGGAGCACGTGCTCGTCCGGGGCGGTGCGCAGCAGGGTCGGCGCGACGAGTGCGCCCGCCTCGAGGTCCAGGGCGCTCTGGCGGTCCAGCCGGTCCAGTACGGCCGACAGCGCGCCTCCGTCCCGCCCGGACAGGTCGGTGCGGGCCAGGGGCACCTCGAAGGGCGGCCGGACCGTCTGGGTGGGCGGGCCGCCGGAGCGATCGGGGGCGGTGACGGCCACGCGCAGGGCCTCGTGCCGCGCCACGACCGCGGACAGGGCGCGGGCGAGCGCGTCGGCGTCGATCGGACCGGTGAGCCGGACGGAGGAGGCGACTTCGAGTTCCCCCGGTCCGGCACCGGCCTCGGCGCGGCCGAGGACCCGTTCCTGGGCGTGGGAGAGCGGGGCGCGGTCCGCTCCGGTACGGACCAGGGCGGGGCCGGAGGCCTGCGTCGGGGGCTCTGCCGGGGCTCCTGTGGAGTCCTCTGCCGGGGCCCCGGTCGAGGACTCCGTCGAGGACTCCCGCGGTGCGCCCTGCTCGGGCAGGAGCGCGGCGAGGCCGGCGAGGGTGGGGTCCACGAAGAAGTCGTGCAGGTTCAGTTCGGCGGCGAACCGCTCCCGTACCGACGCCACCAGCCGCGTCGCCAGGACGGAGTCGCCTCCGCACTGGAAGAAGTCCTCGTCCGGGGCGGCGGGTTCCCGGCCCAGGACGCGCAGCCAGATCCGGGCGACCTCCTCCTCGGCCGAACCCGGCGCGGCCCGCCACTCCGGGCCGGTGCGGGCCGTGCGCCCCGGTTCGGGGAGCCGGTCCTCGGCCAGCTTGCCGGTCACCTCGCGCGGGATGCCGGGGACCGGTTCGAGGTGGGCGGGCATGTAGGCGGGCGGCAGCCGGCGGAGCAGGTGCGCGCGCAGGGCGGACCGGTCGAAGTCGGCTCCCCCGGCGGTGACGGCGTAGGCGACCAGCGCGGTTCTCCCCTGGACGCGGCGCGGGACGACCGCGGCGTCGGCGACGTCGGGGTGGGCGCGCAGGGCCGCCTCCACCTCGGCCGGTTCGATCCGGACCCCGTTGAGTTTCACCTGCTGGTCGATCCGACCGACGAACTCCAGGTCCCCGTCGTGCCGGTGGCGGACCAGGTCGCCGCTGCGGTACATGCGCGTGCCCGGCGGGCCGAAGGGATCGGGGCGGAACCGGTCGGCGGTCTGCGCGGGCGATCCGACGTAGCCGTAGGCCAGTCCGGTGCCGCCGATCCACAGTTCGCCGGGCACCCGCGCGGGCACCGGACGCAGGCGCGCGTCGAGCACGTAGCCGCGCTTGTTGCCGATGAGCCGGCCGATGGGCACCTCGCGCCGTGCCGCGCCGGGCCGGACGGGGTGGGAGGTGGTGTCGATGGTCGCCTCGGTGGGCCCGTACTGGTTGCGCAGGGTGGCACCGGTCCGGTGGTGGAAGCGGTCGGCGAGGTCGCGGGGCAGGCGCTCGCCGCCGCAGAAGGCGTGGGTGAGCGAGTCCAGGTCCCCCGGACCCGCGGCGTCCAGGACGCGGGCCAGCGTGGAGGGGACGAAGTCGGCGATGGTGACCCGGTGGTCGCGGATGAGCGCGGCGACGCGCTCGGGGTCGCCGAGTTCGTCCTCGGTGGCGAGCACGACCTCCGCCCCGGTGGCCAGGGGACCGAACAGCTGCCACACCGAGGGGTCGAAGGAGCAGGAGACGGTGTGCAGCAGCCGGTCACCGGGTCCGATGCCGGTCACCGCCCGGCGCCAGTCGAGGTCGTTGGCCACGCCCTCGTGGGCGACCAGGACCCCCTTGGGCGTGCCGGTGGACCCTGAGGTGTACATGGCGTACACCAGGTCGGCCGGGCCGACGCGGGCGGGCGGCGGGGCCTGGCCGGTGTCCGGCGGCACCGCCCAGTCCGCGGGGCCGAGGACGCGCGCCCCGGGCGCCTCCGGCCGGGAGCGGGGGTCGTGTCCGTGCAGCAGGTGGCGCGCGCCCGCGTCGGTCAGCGCGTGCCTGCGCCGCTCGTCCGGGTAGGCGGGGTCGAGCGGCAGGTAGGCGGCTCCGGCCATCAGCACGCCGAGCAGCGCCACCGCCAGGGCGGGGGTGCGCTCGACGCTGACGCCGACGATGTCGCCGCGGCCGACACCGGCCCTGCCGAGGGCCCGTGCGCAGCCCAGGGCCGCACGGTGCAGCTGCCCGTAGGTGAGGTGTTCGTCGCCGCACCGGACGGCCGGGGCGTCCGGGGCGAGCCGGGCCCGGTGGGCGAACGCCTCGTGGACCACGCGGGGCAGCACGGCGGGCGCGGCGGTGCCGTTCCAGTCCCGCAGCAGGGCGGCGCGGTCGGTGCCGGTGAGCAGGTCGACGGTGTCCACGGGCTCGTCGGGGACGCGGGCCAGGGTGCGGACCAGGGCGACGAAGTGGCGCAGCATCTGCGCGGCGGTGGCCCGGTCCAGGACCCGGCTGTCGTGGTCGGCGGTGACGTGGAGCGCCCGCCCGTCGGGTACCGCTGAGAGCGTGAGCGTGCACTGGGCGGTGCCGGGGCCGAGTTCGAGCGGTTCGATGGCCACCCCGGCGACCTCGGCCGTCCCGGCCGCGGGCGCGTCCTGGAGGGCGAACAGCACGTCGTAGGCGGCGGCTCCGAACCGTTCCGCCGGCACCTGCGCGTGGTCGAACGCGGTGGCCGCGGACCCGCGGACACGGGACGCGAGTTCGCGGAAGGTCGGGCGGCCGGACAGGTCCGCCCGCAGCGGTACGGCCGTGAACAGCGGTCCCACCACCCGCAGCAGGTCCGGGCGGTCGCGGCCGTTGAAGGGCACGCCGATGAGGTGGTCGGTGGACCCGCTGTAGCGGTGGAGCAGGGTCTGGAGCACCGCGGTCAGTCCGGCGAACAGCGGGACGCGGTCCTGTCGGCACAGGTCGCGCATGGCGTCGACGTCCTCGGCGGGCACGATCGCGGTGACCCTGCCCGGGACGCGGGGGGCGCCGGGAACGCGCGGGCGGTCCAACGGCAGGTCCAGCGGCGGTGCTCCGTCCAGGACCTGGCGCCAGTACTCGGCGGACTCGGCGCCGTCGCGGCGGGCGCGCTGGTCGCGGGCCACGCCGGCGATCTGCGGGGCGGGCGGGAGCGCCGGGGCCGCCGCGCCCTCGACGTGTGCCGCGTACAGGGCCGCGAGCTCCTCCAGCAGGACCGTGTTGGACCGGGCGTCGGTCGCGACGTGGTGCAGGGTGAGCATCAGCACGTGGTGGTCGGTGCCCAGGCGTGCCAGCAGGGCGCGCACGGGCGGCGCGGTCTCCAGGTCGAAGGGGTGGGCGGCCTCCCGCACGGCGAGCCGCTCCAGCCGGCGGTCGGCTGCGGTGGTGTCCCGCGCCGCCCCGCCGGGGGTATCGCTCTGCGCCCCGTCGGGGGTGTCCCGCACCGCATCGCCAGGGGTGTCCCGCGCCGCCCCGTCCGAGGACGGGGAACCGGGCCGGAGGTCGGCCTCACGCAGGGGGAGCCGGACACCGGGCACCACGATCTGACGCGGCTCGCCGTCGATCTCGGTGAAGCGCGAGCGGAGCACGTCGTGCCGGGCGACGAGCGCGTCGCAGGCCCGTCGCAGGGCGGGCGTGTCGAGGGGCCCGCGCAGCCGTACGGCCGCGAACACGTTGCTCGCCGCGTCCTGTGGGTAGCGGCGCTGGCGGAGCCAGAAGCCCTCCTGGGTGAAGGACAGCGGCGCCTCTCCGGGGGCCGGGGCGTCCCCGCCCGGTGCCGGGGCCGGGGCGGCTCCGGTCGCGGCTGACGCGCCGCGCAGCCGCCTGGCCAGTGCCTCCCGGGCGGCGGGCGGCAGGGCCGCCCGGCGCTCCGCGAGCCGGTCGCGATCGGTCATCGGGTCACCTCCGTCGCGTGGGTGTGGTCGGTGCGCGTGCCGTCCGCGCGCTGCCCGTCGTCGTCCTCGGCCTGCTGCTCCAGCGCGCCCACCAGGGCTTCCTCGATCAGGAGCGCCAGTTCGCCGACGGTGGGGCTCTCGTAGACGGCCGCCTTCGGCAGTGGCACCCCGAACAGGGCGGAGAGTTCGTCCAGGACGTGCAGGCCGATCAGCGACGTGCCGCCCAGGTCGAAGAAGGACTCGTCCGGACCCGTGACGGCGGTCCCGAGCAGGCGCTCCCAGACCTGGGCGATGAGCCGTTCGGTCTCGTTGAGCCCGGACTCCGTCGCGGTCCCCTCCTCCGCCCGCTGCGCGGGGGCGTCGGGGGTCGCGGGGTCCCGCGTCGGCGGCTCCGCGTCCGGCCCGGTGAGGGGCGCGGGTTCGACCGCGTACCGGCGCCGCTCGAAGGGGTAGGTCGGCAGCGGTACCCGGCGGCGCCGTCGACCGCCGTGCAGGCCCGACCAGCGCACGGGCGCCCCGCGCACCCAGAGCCGGGCCAGCGAGGTGAGGGCGAACCGCAGTTCGTCGGCCTCTCGGCCGGGGCCCGGCAGCGAGCACACGGTCTCGGTGGGAGTCCCCTCCCGGCCGAGGTCGGCGACCATGCCGCGCAGTGTCGCCCCCGGTCCCGTCTCCACCGCCAGGTAGGGGCCCGAGGCGGCCAGGTGGTCCACCCCGTCGGCGAAGCGCACCGGCGCCCGGAGCTGTCGGCCCCAGTAGGCGGGGTCGGTCGCCTCGTCGGCGGTCAGCGGCCGGCCGGTGACGTTGGACAGGACCGTCAGCTGCGGTTTGGCCAGGGGGAGGTCGGCCGCGACCCGGGTGACCGCCTCGACCGCGGGCTCCATGGCGGCGGAGTGGAAGGCGCGCCGGGTCCTCAGCCTGGTGTACCGGGCCTCGCGGCGGTCCAGTTCGGCTTCGAGGGCGGCGATCCCGGGTTCGGGGCCGGAGACGACGGTCTGGAACCGGGTGTTGACGGCCGCGATCTCCACCTGCGGCGGGAGCGCGTCGGACAGCGCGCTCTCGGGCAGGGCGACGGCGGTCATCGCCCCGGACCTGCAGGCCAGCATCGCCGCACCGCGCGCCACCACCAGACGGGCGCCGTCCTCGCGCGACATCACCCCGGCGACGCAGGCGGCGGTCAGCTCGCCGAGGCTGTGCCCCAGCAGGAGGTGCGGTTCGATCCCCCATGCCGTCCACAGCCGGGCCAGCGCGTATCCGACCGCGAACAGCGCGGGCTGGGTGACGTCCGTCCGGTCCAGGTCCGGAACCGGCCGCCCGGTGTCGTGCGTGCCGGGCAGGCCGAGCGCGGCGCGCGGGTCCGGGCCGCCCGCCTCGCGCACGGCGTCCGCGCACAGGTCGAGTTCGTCGCGGAAGAGGGGTTCGGCCGCGTACAGGGAGGCCGCCATCCCCGGGTACTGCGACCCCTGCCCGGGGAAGAGGTAGGCCACCGGCAGCGGAGCACCCGCACGCCCCAGCACAGGCCGGTGCACACGCCCCCCACCGGTGCCGCCCGCGTGCGTTCCAGTTTCCGCGTGCGCCCCGGTCTTCGCCCGCGTCCCGGCTGCGAGCACCATCGCCCCCCGGTACTCGAACTCCTCCCTGCCGGTCTGCAGGGTGTGCGCGGCGTCGGCGACGTCCTCCGAGTGGGCGAGGGCCCGTCCGATGTCGGCGAGGGCCTGGTCGCGGGCCCCGGGCGTGCGTGCGCTGACCGGAACCAGCTGCCAGGCGTGCCCGGGATCGGGACGGGACACGGGCGGGGCCTGTTCGAGGACGACGTGTGCGTTGGTCCCGCCGATACCGAAGGAGCTCACACCCGCCCTGCGCGCGCCCGACTCGGGTCGCCAGGGGATGGGCTCGGTGTTGATGTGGAACGGGGTGGACTCCAGCCGGAGCTCCGGGTTGGGCCGTTCGAAGTGCAGCGTGGGCGGGATGACCCCCTCCCGCACCGCGAGCACCGCCTTGATCAGCGAGACCACTCCGGCGGCGGCGTCGAGGTGGCCGATGTTCGTCTTGACCGACCCCAGGGCACAGCTCTCCCGGCCGCCCGCGGGCCCGAACGCCTCGGCGAGCGCGGCCACCTCGATCGGATCGCCGAGCCGGGTACCCGTCCCGTGCGCCTCCACGAACCCGATGGTGGCCGGATCCACCCCGGCGACGGCGTGCGCGGCGCGGATGACCGCGACCTGTCCCGCGACCCCGGGCGCGGTGTACCCGGCCTTGACCGCGCCGTCGTTGTTGACGGCCGAGCCTCGGATGACCGCGTGCACGCGATCGCCGTCGCGCAGGGCGTCGTCCAGTCGGCGCAGGACCACGGCCCCCACCCCGTCCCCGCTGACCATCCCGTTCGCGGAGGCGTCGAAGGCGCGGCAGCGCCCGGCCGGCGAGACCATGCCGTCCGGGCGGTCGGCGCGTCGGTCCAGGCCGGACTCGCCGCGCACCGCGACACCGCCGGCCAGGGCCATGTCGCACTCGCCCGCCAGCAGCGCCTGGCCCGCCATGTGCACGGCCACCAGGGAGGTGGAGCACGCCGACTGCACGACGACGGCCGGTCCGCGCAGGTCGAGCCGGTGGGCGATCCGGGTCGCCAGGTAGTCCTTGTCGCAGCCGATGAGCAGTTGCGAGTCGTCCAGGACGTCCCGGTGACGGGGGCTGGCGAGCACGTCCAGCAGGTAGGTGCTCATGGACGAGCCCGCGAACAGGCCGGTCACCGGCCTGTTCGCGGCCGCGCCGTGGCCCGCCTGCTCCAGGGCCTGCCAGGCCGTCTCCAGGAACAGCCGGTGCTGGGGGTCGGTGCGTTCGGCCTCCATCGGGCTGACCCCGAAGAAGGACGCGTCGAACAGGTCGTGCCCGGTCAGGACGCCCTTGGCCCGAGTGCGCGTGCCCTCCCCGTCCACGGGGGTCACCGCGTCGTGCCCGTGCAGGAGGTGGTCCCACAGTGCGTCCGTGTCGGGGGCCTGCGGGAAGCGGCCGGCCATCCCGATGACCGCGATCGCGTCCGGGGGGCCGTCGTGTGCGTCATCGATGGTCATGCCTGTCCTCCGTGGGTGTCCTCGCGCAGGCGCCTGCGGCGGTCCGCCTGGCGGCGCCGGCCGGCGCGGCGCGCGCGTTCGGTGGCGGGAGAGGGGTCGAGGGCCTGCTGTGCGTCGCCGGGTGGTGAGTCCTCGATGAGGGCGGCCAGTGTGCGGACGGTGGGGCAGCGGAAGAGGTCGACCACACCGAGACCGCCGTGCAGCGGGAGCAGCAGCTCGCGGGCCCGCACCAGCAGGAGCGAGTTGCCGCCGAGGTCGAAGAAGTTGTCGTCGCGTCCGATGCCCGGGGCGTCGAGCAGGTCGGCCCACAGGTCCGCGATCCGCTGTTCGGTGGGGGTGGCGGGCGCGTGGAAGGCGGTCGGGGCGGGCCGGGCGGGAGCGGGTAGGCGGGCGGTGTCGACCTTGCCGTTGGGCGTGCGCGGGAGCTCGCGCAGCGGGACGAGGTGGGCCGGGTGCATCCACGGCGGCAGGTGGAGCCGGAGGTGGTCGCGGACGTCGGCGGCGGGGAAGGTGTCGGGATCGTCGCAGACGAGGTAGCCGACGAGGCGGGTCTCGTCGCCGGTGGCGCGGGCGACGGTGACCGCGTCGGTGACCTGCGGGTGCCGGGTCAGGGTGTGGGTGACCTCGTCCAGTTCGATGCGGTAGCCGCGTACCTTGACCTGGTGGTCGGCCCGGCCCAGGTAGTCGACGCCATGGTCGGCCCGGTGCCGCGTCACATCGCCGGTCCGGTACATCCGCGACCCGGGCGGCCCGAACGGGTCCGGCGCGAACCGCTCCGCCGTCAACCCCGGCCGGTTCAGATACCCCCGAGCGATGCCATGGCCCGCCAGAGACAGCTCACCCGCCACACCCGGAGGAACCGGTACACCACGACCGTCCAACGTGTACACCCGTGCCCCGGGAATCGGCACACCGATCGGCACGCTCCGGGCTTCGGCGTCGGGCCGGCAGCGGGTGAAGGTGCTCCAGACCGTGGCTTCCGTGGGGCCGTACTCGTTGAACAGCTCCACGTCCGGCGACACGTCGTGGTGGCGCAGGACCAGGGCGGGCGGGAGTGGTTCGCCCGCGAGGATCACGGTGTCGAGGGCAGGGGGGTCGTCGGCGGTCTTGTCCAGCAGCAGCCGGTACAGCGCGGGCAGGCAGACGAGGTGGCTGATGTCGGCGGCGCGGAGCAGGCCGGTGAGGTGGTCGAGGTCGAGCCCGCGCCCGTGGTCGGGCAGGTACAGGGCGGCCCCCGTGCACAGGCTCCAGAAGATCGAGGCGACGGAGGTGTCGAAGGCCACCGAGGACACGAGCAGGAATCCGCGGGGCCGGCGGTCGTAGGCGCGTTCACGCGCGGCCGTGGACGCGGCCAGGTTGGCGTGGGTGACGGCGACGCCCTTGGGCGCACCTGTGGACCCCGACGTGTAGATGACGTAGGCCAGGTTCTGCGGGTGCACGGTCGCCGACCGGTGCTCGGGGGTGGCCGGTACCTCCCGCGCGTCGTCCAGGAGGGCGGTGGGGATTCCGGTGTCGGGGAGTGCGTCGACCAGGGCGCTCTCGGTCAGCACCAGCACCGGCGCGGCGTCGGCGAGGATCTGCCGCAGCCGCTCGGTGGGGTGGTCCGGGTCCAGCGGCACGTAGGCACCGCCCGACCGGAGCACGGCCACGATCCCGACCACCAGGTCGACCCCCCGACGGGCGCACAGCCCCACCAGCCGGTCCGGGCCGACACCACGAGAACGCAGGTGCGCCGCCAACCGGTCCGCGCGGGTATTCAGATCCCCGTACGTCAGCCGGCCGTCCCCGGCCACCACCGCCACCGCGTCCGGATCGGCCGCGGCCTGCCGGGCGATCCGCTCGTGGACGGGCTCCGTCGAGGCGAGGGACCGGGCGCCCTCCGTCTCGGGGTTCCAGGCCGCCAAGAGCGCGTCACGCTGGTCCTCGGTCATGAGCGGAACGCGGCTCACCGGCTGTTCGGGGTTGGCGAGCAGACCGGAGAGCAGGGTCTCGTAGAACCCGGCGAAGCGCGCCACCGTGGAGGCCTCCAACAGGTCCCGGTCGTACTCCCACCGCACCCGCAGACCGGCCCCGCCCGTCCGCTCCACCGTCACGGTCAGATCGAACGTCGCGGTCCCCGTGTCGATGTCGGAGAGGGAGACCCGCACGCCGGGCAGTCCGTTTCCGGCCACGGGGGCGTCGCGGAAGGTGAACATGACCTGGAAGAGCGGGTTGCGGGCGAGGTCGCGCTGCGGGTGCAGGGCCTCGACCAGCGCCTCGAAGGGCACGTCCTGGTGCTGGTGCGCGGACAGGACCGTTTCCCGCGTGCGCTCCACGAGCTCATCGAAACCGGGATCGTCGGACAGGTCCGTGCGCACGGCGAGCGTGTTGACGAAGAACCCGATCAGCCCCTGCGTCTCCGGACGGGACCGGTTCGCGACCGGGGTACCAACCACGACGTCGCCCTGGCCGGACAACCGACCCAGCAGAGCGGCGAAGGCGGCCTCCAGGGTCATGAACGGCGTGGCCCCGTGGTCGCGGCTGAACCGGTCGACGGCATCCGTGACCTGTACAGGCAGGGAGTGAACGTGGACCGCGCCCCGGTGCTCCGACACCGGCGGACGGGGGTGATCCGTCGGCAGCTCCAACGTGGGCGGCAGGTCGGCCAACCGCTCCCGCCAGAACTCCACCTGGGCACCGAACCGCGGACCCTCGGCCCACGCCCGCTGCCACAACGCGAAGTCCGCGTACTGGATGGGCAGGTCGGCGGGCTCGGTCCCCTCCTCCCCCACCTGGTGTCGGTAGAGCTGGGCCAGTTCATCGATCATGACGTTGAGCGACCAGCCGTCACTGATGATGTGGTGCATCACCACCACCAGCTCATGGCGGTCGGTTCCTGTCCGTACCAGGTGCGTCCGCAGCAGCGGTCCTTCCACCAAGTCGAACGGCACCGCCAGCTCCCCCTCGACCACCTCGGCCAGGGCGGCCGCGTCGGCCGTTTCGGCGCCGGTCACCGCAGCCAGGGCCCTCTCCCCAACGGCCCCGTCAAGGTCGGTGAACCGCAGGTCCACATCCCGCGGCTCGTGCACCCGCTGGAACGGCACACCCCCCTCACTCGGAAAAGTGGTCCGCAGACTCTCGTGCCGCACCACCAGAGCGTCCAACGCCCGCCCCAGCGCGGCACGGTCCAACGCACCCTCCAACCGCGCCGAACCCGCGATCACATACGCCCGACCCGGCGACAACTGCTCCAGAAACCACAACCGCCGCTGCGCGAAGGAGAGGGGGACCTGGTCGGGTCGTCCGCCGGCCGTGATGCCGGCGAGGTCGTCCGCCCCGTCGAGTCGGTCGATCGCCTCGGCGAGTTCGGCGACGGTGGGGTGCTCGAAGACGGCGCGGAGCGGCAGGTCCACACCGAACTCGGCTCGCGCCCGCGCCAGCACCTGCGTGGCCATCAGCGAGTGGCCGCCCAGCGCGAAGAAGTCGTCGTCGCGCCCGAGGCCGTCGGAGTCGAGCAGCGTCCGCCAGATCCGGACCAACCGCTCCTCGGTCGGTGTCGTCGGTCCCTCGGTCGGCCGTATCGGCTCGGAGGCCGGCGCGGGAAGCCGGTCGCGATCGATCTTGCCGTTCGGTGTGAGCGGGAGTTCGGTGAGGGCGACGACGTGGTCCGGATGCATCCACGTGGGCAGAGCCCGCCGCAGATGAGCGACCAGATCCGGTGGCACCTGACCGTCCGCGCAGACGACGTACCCCACCAGTGCGTGTTCCTCGTCGCCGGTGGCGCGGGCGACGGTGACGGCGTCGGTGACCTGCGGGTGCCGGGTCAGGGTGTGGGTGACCTCGTCCAGTTCGATGCGGTAGCCGCGTACCTTGACCTGGTGGTCGGCCCGGCCCAGGTAGTCGACGCCATGGTCGGCCCGGTGCCGCGTCACATCGCCGGTCCGGTACATCCGCGACCCGGGCGGCCCGAACGGGTCCGGCACGAACCGCTCCGCCGTCAACCCCGGCCGGTTCACATAGCCCCGAGCGATGCCATGGCCCGCCAGAGACAGCTCACCCGCCACACCCGGAGGAACCGGTACACCACGACCGTCCAACGTGTACACCCGACCACCCGGCACAGGCATGCCGATCGGAATCTGTGACTCGCCCTCGACCAGGTCATGGGAGGTCGCGTACACCGTGGCCTCGGTCGGCCCGTACCCGTTGATCACCCGCGTTCCGGACAACGTCCGCAGCCGCTCGACCAGAGAAGGCGGAAACGCCTCGCCGCCGAGGAGCAAGGTGTCGAGTCCGGACAGGTGGTCCAAGTCCTCGGCCAGCAGTCGGTTCGCGAACGACGGGGTCGTCTGCACGTGCGTCACACCGTGAATCCGCACGGCCTCCCCGACCGAACCGGACTCCTCCCCCAGCACCACCACCCGACAACCCGCCGACAGCGTCCACACCAACTCCAGCACCGAGATGTCGAAAGCCGGACTCGTCACCGCCAACCACGTCTGACCCCGACCACCGCCCAACAGGACGTCCATCGCCACCGCGAACCCCGACAGGTTGCCGTGCGTGACCGCCACACCCTTGGGCACACCCGTGGACCCCGACGTGTAGATGACATAGGCCAGACTCCCGGGATGAGGTCGGGCAAGGGCCGGAACCGGTCCGGTGACCTGCGGCAGGTCGGTGTCCATGAGGACGACGGGGACTCCGGTGTCGGGGAGTGCGTCGACCAGGGGGCCCTCGGTCAGCACCAGCACCGGCGCGGCGTCGGCGAGGATCTGCCGCAGCCGCTCGGCCGGATGGGTCGGGTCCAGCGGCACATAGGCACCACCCGACCGGAGCACGGCCACGATCCCGACCACGAGGTCGATCCCCCGCCGCGCGCACAACCCCACCAACCGGTCCGGACCCACACCCCGCGAACGCAAGTGCGCCGCCAACCGGTCCGCCCGAGCGTTCAACTCCCCATACGTCAGCCGGCCGTCCCCGGCCACCACCGCCACCGCGTCCGGATCGGACACACCCCGCCGGGCGATCCGCTCATCGACCGGTTCCGCCCCCTCCTGGGGCGAAACACCCTCCGGCGCGGGGTTCCAGGCCGCCAACAGCGCGTCGCGCTGGTCCTCCGTCATCAGCATCGCCGCGCCGACCGGCTGTTCGGGGTCCGCGAGCAAGCTGGAGAGCAGGGTTTCGTAGAACCCGGCGAACCGGGCCACCGTGGAGGCCTCGAACAGGTCCCGGTCATACTCCCACCGCACCCGCAGTCCGCCCTCGGACTCCCGCTCCACCGTCACCGTCAGGTCGAACTTCGCGGTCCCCGTGTGCACCTCGGTCGTCGACAGCTCCACACCCGGAAGGCGGAACCGCGTCCGGAACTGCTCCTGGACGGCGAACATCACCTGGAAGAGCGGCGTACGCGCCAGATCGCGCTGCGGCTGAAGGTGCTCCACCAAGTGGTCGAAGGGCACGTCCTGGTGCTGGTGGGCGGACAGGACCGTCTCCCGCGTGCGCTCCACCAACGCGTCGAAACCGGGATCATCGGACAGGTCCGTACGCAAGGCGAGCGTGTTGACGAAGAACCCGATCAGCCCCTGCGTCTCCGCCCGGGACCGGTTCGCGACCGGGGTACCGACCACGACGTCACTCTGACCGGACAACCGCCACAACAGGGCAGTGAACGCGGCCTCCAGGGTCATGAACGGTGTGGCCCCGTGGTCGTGGCTGAACCGGTCGACGGCCCCGGCGAGCCGCCCGGGCAGAGGGTGAACGTGCACCGCGCCCCGGTGCTCCGACACCGGTGGACGGGGATGATCCGTCGGCAGCTCCAGCGCCGGCGGCGGATCCGCCAACCGCTCCCGCCAGAACTCCAGCTGTTCCCGATACTCCGGACCCTGGGCCCAGTCCCGCTGCCACAGCGCGAAGTCGAGGTAGTGCACGCCCGGTTCGGAGAGCGGCCCGGCGTCCCCCGTGAGTTCCCTCCGGTACAGCAGCGCGATCTCGTCCAGCATGACGTTGAGAGACCAGCCGTCGCTGATGATGTGGTGCATCACCACCACCAGCTCATGGCGGTCGGTACCCGTCCGCACGAGGTGCGTCCGCAACAGCGGCCCCTCCACCAGGTCGAACGGCACCGCCAGCTCCCCCTCGACGACCTCGGCCAGGGCGGGGCCGTGGACGCGACCGACGAGGTCGGTGAAGCGAAGTGCCGCGCCGGCGGGCTCGTGCACCCGTTGGAAGGGGACGTCCTCGAAAACCGGGAAGGTGGTCCGCAGGCTCTCGTGCCGCGCCACCAGGGCGTCCAACGCCCGCCCCAGCGCGGCACGGTCCAACGCACCCTTCAACCGCGCCGAACCCGCGATCACATACGTCCGCCCCGGCGACAACTGCTCCAGGAACCGCATCCGCTGCTGCGCGAAGGAGAGGGGCGCTCGCCCCGTGCGCCGGCGGGGAACGATCGCGGGCCCGGTCTCCCCTGCGGCCGTCTCGTCCACGAACCGCGCGAACTCCGCGATGGTGGGGTGCTCGAAGACGGCGCGGAGCGGCAGGTCCACGCCGAACTCGGCTCGCGCCCGCGCCAGCACCTGCGTGGCCATCAGCGAATGGCCGCCCAGCGCGAAGAAGTCGTCGTCGCGTCCGAGGTCGGAGACCTCCAGCAGCTCCGACCAGAGTCGCGCGAGGCGCACCTCGGTCGGCGTCGCGGGCGCGAGGTGCTCCTGGCGGGCGCGGTTCCCGCGCTCCGGGAGGGGCAGCCGGTCGCGATCGATCTTGCCGTTCGGTGTGAGCGGGAGTTCGGTGAGGGCGACGATGTGGTCCGGATGCATCCACGTGGGCAGCGCTCGCCGCAGATGGGCGAACAGGTCCGGTGGCACCTCACCGTCCGCGCAGACGACGTACCCCACCAGCCGCAGGTCCTCACCCTGGGGGACCGCGGTGGTCAGGGCGGTCTCCACCGCCGGATGGCGGCCCAGGGCGGCGGTCACGTCATCGAGTTCGATGCGGTAGCCGCGTACCTTGACCTGGTGGTCGGCCCGGCCCAGGTAGTCGACGCCATGGTCGGCCCGGTGCCGCGTCACGTCACCGGTCCGGTACATCCGCGACCCGGGCGGCCCGAACGGGTCCGGCACGAACCGCTCCGCCGTCAACCCCGGCCGGTTCACATAGCCCCGAGCGATGCCATGGCCCGCCAGAGACAGCTCACCCGCCACACCCGGAGGAACCGGTACACCACGACCGTCCAACGTGTACACCCGACCGCCCACCACAGGCATGCCGATCGGAATCTGTGACTCGCCCTCGGCCACGTCGTGGGAGGTCGCGTACACCGTGGCCTCGGTCGGCCCGTACCCGTTGATCACCCGCGTTCCGGACAACGTCCGCAGCCGCTCGACCAGCGAAGGCGGAAACGCCTCACCGCCCAACAGGAGTGTGTCCAACCCCGAGAGCGCCTGAGCGTCCTCGGCCAGCAGTCGGTTCGCGAACGACGGGGTCGTCTGCACGTGCGTCACCCCATGAATCCGCACAGCCTCCCCAACCGAACCGGACTCCTCCCCCAGCACCACCACCCGACAACCCGCCGACAGCGTCCACACCAACTCCAGCACCGAGATGTCGAAAGCCGGACTCGTCACCGCCAACCACGTCTGACCCCGACCACCGCCCAACAGGACGTCCATCGCCACCGCGAACCCCGACAGGTTGCCGTGCGTGACCCCCACACCCTTGGGCACACCCGTGGACCCCGACGTGTAGATGACATAGGCCAGACTCCCGGGATGGACGGCGACATCGCCCAGCTCCGGGGCGGAGTCGACCGGCTCCTCCAGGTCGATCACCGGCGCCACCCCGGACCACTGTTCCCGCAGGTCGCCGTGGGTGAGGATCAGCACCGGCGCCGCGTCCCGCGCGATCTGCCGCAGCCGCTCGGCCGGATGGGTCGGGTCCAGCGGCACATAGGCACCACCCGACCGGAGCACGGCCACGATCCCGACCACCAGGTCGATCCCCCGCCGCGCGCACAACCCCACCAACCGGTCCGGACCCACACCCCGCGAACGCAAGTGCGCCGCCAACCGGTCCGCCCGCGCGTTCAACTCCCCGTACGTCAGCCGGCCGTCCCCGGCCACCACCGCCACCGCGTCCGGATCGGACACACCCCGCCGGGCGATCCGCTCGGACACGGCCTCGGCCGGCGGCGGTGACTGGGCAGGTCCGGGATTCCACGCCTCCAGCAGTGCGTCACGCTGGTCGCCCGTCATGAGCGGTACGCGGCTCAGCGGCTGTTCGGGGTCGGCGAGCAGACCGGACAGCAGAGTCTCGTAGAACCCGGCGAACCGGGCCACCGTGGAGGCCTCGAACAGGTCCCGGTCGTACTCCCACCGCACCCGCGGACCGGCCCCACCCGTTCGCTCCACCGTCACGGTCAGATCGAACTTCGCCGTCCCCGTGTGCACCTCGCTCGTCGACAACTCCACACCGGGCAGGGGATGCCGGGCGCGCGCCTCGTCCTGGACCGCGAACATGACCTGGAAGAGGGGGTTGCGGGCGAGGTCGCGCTGCGGGTGCAGGGCCTCGACCAACGCCTCGAAGGGCACGTCCTGGTGCTGGTGCGCGGACAGGACCGTCTCCCGCGTACGCTCCACCAAAGCACCGAAACCGGGATCGTCGGACAGGTCCGTACGCAGCGCCAGCGTGTTGACGAAGAACCCGATCAGCCCCTGCACCTCGGCCCGCGACCGGTTCGCGACCGGAGCGCCGACCACGATGTCGCCCTGACCGGACAACCGACCCAGCAGAGCCGCGAACGCCGCCTCCAACACCACGAACGGCGTCACCTCGCGACCCCGCGCGAACACCTCCAGCTCCCGGCCGAGCGCTTCCGGGATCTCCCGCGAGTACACCGCGCCCCGGTGCTCCGACACCGACGGACGGGGGTGATCCGTCGGCAACTCCAACGTGGGCGGCAGATCGGCCAACCGCTCCCGCCAGAACTCCACCTGCGCACCGAACCGCGGACCCTCGGCCCACTCCCGCTGCCACAACGCGAAGTCCGCGTACTGGATGGGAAGTGCGGGCAGCCCGCCGCCCTTCTGCTCAAGTTCCTCCGCGTACAGCCGGGCGATGTCGTCCAGCATGACGTTGAGCGACCAGCCGTCACTGATGATGTGGTGCATCACCACCACCAGCTCATGGCGGTCGGTTCCTGTCCGTACCAGGTGCGTCCGCAGCAGCGGTCCTTCCACCAAGTCGAACGGCACCGCCAGCTCCCCCTCGACCACCTCGGCCAGGGCGGCCGCATCGGCCGTTTCGGCGCCGGCCCCCTCGACCAGGACGGCCGGGCCGGCCACCTCGGCGCCCGCCGCGTCGGCATCGGCCACCTCGACCAGGGCACTCTCCCCAGCGCTCCGGACGAGATCAGTGAACCGCAGGACCACACCCCGGGGCTCGTGCACCCGCTGGAACGGCACACCCCCCTCACTCGGAAAAGTGGTCCGCAGACTCTCGTGCCGCACCACCAGAGCGTCCAACGCCCGACCCAGCGCACCCCGGTCCAGCACACCCTCCAACCGCGCCGAACCCGCGATCACATACGCCCGACCCGGCGACAACTGCTCCAGAAACCACAACCGCCGCTGCGCGAAGGACACGGGCAACCGTTCCGGACGCCCTCCGGACGCGCGTGGGAATCCGGCCGCGCCGGCCACTTCCGGGGCATCGTGGTCGTCCTCCGCGGACGCGAGGTCCCGCGCCACGTCCTCGATCGTCGCCCCGGCCAGCAGGTCGGCGATCGAGATGCTGTACCCGAGGTCGGCCTCGATCCGGTGCTGGAGGTTGACCGCCATCAGCGAGTCGAAACCCTGGCTGACCAGGGCGAGTCGCGGATCCGCACGACCCGGCCGCAGTCCGAGGAGTTCCTCGGCTCGGGCGAGCAGGACGGCCTCGATCTCCCCCTGGTCGGGACGGGGTCCCGGCATCAGACACGCTCCTTCGCCGTCGCGCCCGCGGACACGGCCGCCAGCTCCCCCGAGAGGAAGAGTTCCTTGCAGCGGTGCCGCTGCAGCTTGCCGTTGGCCGTCTTGGGCGCGGTCCTGGCCCTGATCGGCACCACGGTGTGCACGCTCAGCCCGTGCTCCTCCGCCACCGCGCGGCGCAGGGCGGCGGTCAGCTCCTCGATCGACTCCGGTCCCGCCCCGTCCCGGACCTCGGCGACGATCATCAGCCGGTCCTGGTCGGCGACCTCGGTGGTGAACGCCGCGACGGCGCCGGGGCGCACCATCGGGTGGCTGTGCGCGGCGGTGTCCTCGATGTCGTGCGGGTGGTGGTTGCGGCCGCGCAGGATCAGCACGTCCTTCAACCTGCTGGTGACGAACAGCCGGCCGTCGCGGACGAATCCGAGGTCGCCGGTACGCAGGTAGTCCCGGTCCGTACCGGGCGGCCGGGCGTGGAAGGAAGCCTCGTCCGCACCGTTCCAGTAGCCCATGGCCACGCTCGCGCTCGCCACGAGGATCTCGCCCACCTCCCCTGGGGCTCGGAGGGCACCCGTCGCGGGGTCGGCGACGCGTACGTCCATCTCGTCGGGGATTCCGCCGCATTCGACGAAGCGGGGCTGCTCCTCGAGGAGGGGTCGCTCCTCGCGCTCGGCCCCGTCGGGAACGGCAGGGGTGGCCGAGGCAGCCGGGACCGCCGGCGCGACAGGTGCTGCCGGGGCGGCCGGTGCCGTGTTCGGGGCGACAGGTGCCGCCATGACCACGGAGGCGGAGTCCACCGGCCCGCCGGAGACCAGCAGGGTCGCCTCGGCCAGCCCGTAGCAGGGGAAGAACGCCCGTTCCCGGAAGCCGACGGAGGTGAAGCGCTCGGCGAACCGGTCGAGGGTGCGGCGCCGGATCGGCTCGGACCCGGAGAAGGCCACCGACCAGCTGCTCAGGTCCAGGTCCTCCCGCGGCTGCGCGTCGAACCGGGTGGAGCAGAGCTCGAAGGCGAAGTCGGGGCCGCCGCTGACCGTCCCTCGGTACTCCGACACCGCTTCCAACCAGCTCATCGGGCGCTGCAGGAAGTCGAGCGGGGTCATCAGGACGCCGAGGAAACCGCTGTGGAGCGGTTGCAGGATGCCGCCGACCAGGCCCATGTCGTGGTACGGCGGCAGCCAGCTGACGCAGACCGACTCGGCCGAGATCGACATCCGCGAGGCGATGAGCGCCGAGTTGTGCATCAGGTTGCGGTGCGAGACGACCACGCCCTTGGGAGTGCCGGTCGATCCCGAGGTGTACTGCAGGAAGGCGACGTCGTCCGCGTCCGGTCGTGGACCGGGCAGGTCGGCACCGGTGTCGGGGACGTCCTCCACCGGGATGCGGTGCAGCGCGGCGAGTTCGCCCCCGGTGTCGTGCAGGGCGATCAGGTCCAGCACGAGGGCGTCCGCGATGACCGCGACCGGCTGGGCGTCCTGTGCCGTCCGGACCAGTCGGACCATGTTCCTGGCGTTGGTCGGAGGGTAGGCGGGGACGGCGATGACTCCCGCGTACAGCGCGCCGAGGAAGGCGGCGACGTAGTCCAGCCCCGGCGAGCACATGACGAGGACGCGGTCACCGGGCGCGGCCGACGCGCGCAGGGCGACGGCCATGGAGCGCGACCGGCGTTCGAGTTCGGCGTAGGTGAGGTTCGCGACCGTGCCGCCGCCGGTGAACTCGTAGGCCTTGCGGTGCGGGTGGGTCCGGGTGTGCCTGAGTAGGACGTCGATCAGTGTGGTCGGGGTGTCGGTCGCCATGGTCCTCCCTCGTTCCTTCGTCATCTGTCCCGGAACCACTGCGTCTGTTCGAGTGCGATCTCCAGGTCGCCCTCGATCGCGAGCCGTCCGTCCGTCAGGGCCCGCGCCGGATCGAGCCGGCCTCCGACGATCTCCAGGTAGTCGCGGAACCCGGTGGTGATGGCGACGTCCGGCTTGTCCTCGCCGCCGGCGTCGATCCGGCAGTTCCCGCCGTTGACCGCCACCTGCCAGTGGTGGGCTCCGGTGGGCGAGGTGATCCGGTACTCGATGACCGCGCTGTCCCTGGTCGCGTGTTCCGGCCGGAAGCCGTCGCGCATGTTGTTGAACATCCCGGCCAGGACCACGTGCTCGCGGTCGTGGTCGGTCTGGACGGGGACGGAGACGAAGGGGGAGCCGTCGATGGCGGGCATCTCGCCGCCCAGGCGGTCGACCACGTCCACGCCCGTCGGCGGATCGACCCACGCGGTGGAGTCCCAGCCCCGCGTGAGCTCGTCCCATCCGGGCACGGATCCGTGCAGGTGGGGCAGCAGTGCGTCGGAGGGCAGCGCCTGGCCGGTCGACTGCCACCGGTAGTCGCCGGACAGGCGCAGGCCGTCGGTCCGGTTGGGCAGCGCGGCGTGCGCGGTCAGGCAGTGGAAGACGAGGACGTCGCCGACCCGGTAGTCGGTGGTGGCCCACCGCTCGTCGTCAGGGTCCACCTGGTGCAGCCGTGCGACGACGCCCTCGTTCTGCGAGCCGGTCAGGATCGACAGTCCGCCCAGGTCACGGGAGCAGTCGACGAACGGCACCCAGGAGGTGAACATGTCAGGGACGCCCTCGACCACGAAGTCCTGGTGGGTGTAGATGCCCGGTGTGGTGCCCATCCCGGTCGGCCAGACCAGCCGTCCGACCTTGCGCGGGTGGATGAAGACGTCCGGGCCGATCAGCCCGGCCATGACGCTGGTCAGTTCGGGCGAGTGCGGCAGGGCGTGGAAGTACTCCTGGCTCTGCAGCGCCGTGTATCCGCCGTAGAAGTTCTGGTTCTTGAAGTCGCGGGCGGGCGGCCGGAGGCGGGCCTGCTCCGGTGCCGGCCCGGGCTCCAGCCAGCCCTCGGCCTGGAGTTCGCGCAGGACGCGGGACGCGAGGGCGCGGATCGGCTCGGGGTCGAGCAGGCCCCGGAAGAACACGTAGCCGTCCCGGCGTATCCGGGTCCGGAGCAGGTCGGGGTCGTGGGCGATGTCGGACGAGTCCTTGAGTTCACGCATGAGTCCACCTCGTCAGCCGGGCAACGAATCCTCGACACGGTTTTCGGGCACGCCGAAGGAGGGTGTCGAAGGCAGTGTCAAGAGCAGCAGCGAACCGCCACCGAACAGTTTCTGAAATGACTGTCAGAGGGGCGATGAGCACACGCCACGGCCGCGGCCGACCCTCCGTTCCATCCTCACAACAAGCAGGGCTACCCGCTGAACAGATCTCCGCAAGAAATTCTCCCCATTGCGGCTCCGACCGTCACCGGAGCCAAGCACAGGTACATATTAGATAGACCGGATCCGGTGTCAACACCACGCCGCGACCTGCAAACCCCCGAAGAAAAGGCAGGTCAGGTGCCAGGATCATCAAAGGTCGATGGAAGTTTCCCTGAACCGCAGCTCAGTGCGTCGGAGGAATTTCCACTACGTGTCGTAGTCACACAGAGAGCGCACGTCAGCACGCGTGTCGCGCGAAGCGTCACCCCACGTCCGAGCCGCTTTGGCGGGCGTGGCCGGATCCGGCCAGCGAAGGTTCGGCACGCGGGGTTTTCGACTCCGGAGCGCGACCGAGCCTCCATTTAGTTGATCCTCGAACTACTTCCCAGAGTCCAATCACCCGCTGTCACACCTCGCTGAACTGCGAGAATCTGAAGCCGCCCGCGCAGAACCCGAAACGACGTGCACGCACACGCACACGCGCGCGAGCGCGACCGCGATCCGGCGGCAGCTCCGGTTCGACCACCGGCGCGCGGTCACTCGGGAAAGCCTGGCCGGAACGGGCCAGAACCGCTGTGAACGGTTTTATCTTGTTAGGCTGACAACCGTCGGACCGCCGGGACGAGCGGAGGACTTCATCGCCGAAATACTGGTGGCCCGAATTCTCTCATACCCTTCATCGAGGACAATTCTTGGAAGCGAATAGGCAGTCCCCGGAAATCGAGACCATCATCAAACAGTACGAGCAGCTGACAGCCGTTTCCGAAGTGATCCTCGGTGGCAACCTGCACGTCGGATACTGGCCCGACGGGGACCGGGGCAGTGGGTCCATGCGCGAGGCGACCGACCGGCTGACCGACCTTCTGGCGGAGGAACTCGACGCCCGCCCCGGGCAGCGGATCCTGGACGCCGGGTGCGGGACCGGCCGCCCCGCGCTGCGGTTGGCCCGCACCCGGCGAGTCGACCTGCTGGGCGTGGACATCAGCCCCGGCCATGTGAAGCAGACCACGGACCACGCCCGTGAGGAAGGGCTCTCCGACCAGGTCACGGCGGAGCAGGCGGACGTGATGGACCTGCCGTTCCCGGACGCCTCCTTCGACGCGGCCTGGGCCGTGGAGTCCCTTCCGCACGTGCCCGACCGCGTCCGCGCCCTCGGCGAGATCCGCCGGGTCCTGCGCCCGGGCGGTCGCGTCGTGTTCACCATCTGCGTCGAACGGCGGCCGGTGTCCGCGCCCGTGCGCGAGTTCCTCACCGACTACTACGACACCGTGAACGCCACCTATCCGCCGCTCGCCTCGGTTCCCGGCATGGTCGTCGACGCCGGGCTGGAGCTCGTGCGGCTCACCGACATCGGTGAGAACATCTTCTCCACGATGGCCCGGGTGAAGGAGGGCTTCGACGAGGCCGCGGAGGACCTGGAGAGTTCGGTCGGACTTCCGCGCGAGCGCACCGAGAAGATCGCCCGCTACGCCCTGCGGTTCGGTGAGCTGCCGGAGAGCGGCTACGCCGTGGTCGTCGCCCGGCGGCCGGTGACCTGGTCCTCGGTGGAACCGGGCTGACGCGGAGCCGGCGGGCGGGCGCGCACCGGGGTGCCGAGCGGGTGCGCGCCGCCGTCGGCCGGCCGTGACGGGTGTCCATGGCGTGGGCGCCTACGGGGTGGACGGCTCCGGGACGCGGGCGGTCAGGACCGTGACGGTCCCGCTCGGCGCGCCCACCGAACGCACGTCCGCGAACCCGCAGGCCTGCAGACGGCGCCGCACCGTCTCCGGCCCCCACGGGGTGACGCCGGACCTGGCCATCCGCCAGCGCACGACCGCCGCGTGCACGTCCGCTCCGCCGTCCGGCCCGCCCTCCCCGCTCTCATCGGGGTCGGCGGGCAGGGCGGTCGCGGCGATCACCCGGCCTCCGGGGCGCAGCGCCGCCCGGATCCGGGGCAGCGCCGCCTCGGTCACGTGGGGGGACAGGACGGACAGTGGGAGCCACGCCAGGTCGTAGCGACCGGTCTCGGACAGATCGGCGACGTCGAGCAGGCGCGTCTCGATCCGGTCGCGCAGTCCGCGCTCGGTCAGGTACCCCTCCGCCAGGCGCAGCGCACGCGCGTCCACGTCCAACCCGACCGCGCTGGACCCGGGGGCGCGCTCGACGACCGCGGCGGCGATCGCGCCGATCCC
The DNA here is from genome assembly GCF_013410755.1 of Nocardiopsis aegyptia. Lineage (GTDB taxonomy): Bacteria > Actinomycetota > Actinomycetes > Streptosporangiales > Streptosporangiaceae > Nocardiopsis > Nocardiopsis aegyptia. The sequence goes on along the minus strand of NZ_JACCFS010000001.1, from coordinate 6,311,940 downwards.
CGTTCCCACGTCGAGCAGGCGCAGGGATCCGCGGTCCAGCAGCTCGGCGAAGCCGGGGACCTGCTCGGCCAGGGCGTCGAGGAAGACCCGCATGTGCGCGCCGGACGACCGGCCGTCGGCGAGGAAGGCGGCGTCGTCGATCCGGTCGGGGGCCGTGCTGCCGTCGGCGGTGTCCGCGGCCAGGCGCAGCTGCTCCGCGATCCGGCGCGGGAAGGCCGCCGGGTCCCGCCGGGCTCCGAGCTCGGCCGCGTGGTCGGAGCGCAGCCGCCAGGCCCCGCCGTCGCGCTCGGCCCACCCGCACGCCGCCAGCAGCGCCCCGTGCTCGTCCGACAGACGGGCGTCGCCGACCGCCGAGGCGAGCGCGGCCAGCACCCACACCGCGTCGGACAGTTCGTCGACACGGCCCACCAGTTCGGTTCTCGCGTTCGCCATGGCGTGAGTGTGCCACTCGGCCGCCGTTCCCGCATCTTCGCAGACAGGCGCCACTATTCGTGTTCAAACATGATGGGCGCCATTGATTTGCCGCTTTCTTTCTCCCTTGTGCGCCGTGACAGGAACGGTGTGCTTGAGATAGGAATGCCCCAGCACGGAGGCCACTCCGCCGCTTTCATCCTGACTGTTAAGGAGTCGAATATGGCTTGCGCGTCTCTCATGATGTCCTCTCCGATCGACCCGACCGACGACGTGACCCCGGCGGTCGAGGAACTCGACGAGGAGACCGCGGAGTAACCATGGTGCGACCCGCATGGGTCCTCCCGGACGGGGAGCCGGCAGCCACGACCCGGCTCCCCGGCCCGGGGGACGCACGGTGGTCGGGGACGTTCGAACGCGAACTGACCCTGGCCGAGGCAGACCGGCAGATCCGGGCCGACATCGCCGCCCAGGGCTGGGTGTGGCGACACCGCTCGCTCGACGACACCGACCCCACCGCCGTCCAGTGCGCGCTGTGGGACGCCGGCGGGGCGGAGATCCCCTACGGCCTCGGCGCCGGCAAGGGTCCGGGCGCTCCGGCCCACGTGGGAGCGCGTTTCGAGGCGGTGGAACACGCGTTCACCGGCCCCACCGCCCTGGAGTCGCTCCCGGTCCGGCTCGTCGAGGCCACCGCGCTGGGCGAGGGCCCCTTCGCCGCCGACCGGGCGGTGCGCGACCTCGCTCGGCAGGACGGGGCGCGGGTGGCGTGTGTGCGCTACGAGGCGCTCGACGGCGGACCTGGCTTCGACGTTCCGGTGTACCTGTGGGCGCCCTGGTACCCGCCGCCGACCTCCAAGGCCACCGCGGTGCGGCGCGGCCTGGGCGACACGGCGGACTACCGGTCGGCGCTGGCCTACAGCGTCAACTCCGGCTGCGCCATCGGCGCCACCGGGGACGAGGCCCTGCTGCACGCCCTCAACGAGTGGGTGGAGCGCGACGCCTTCGCCCTGTTCCTGCTGCGATCGGTCTACGACCGCGGCCCCATGCCTCCGCAGGTCAACCGTACCGACCTGCCGCCGACGCTGCGGTCCCACCTGGACCGCGCGGAGGACCTGGTCGGCGGGCCGGTCACCCTCCTGGACCTGACCACCGACCTCGGCGTGCCCACCGTGATGGCCTACGGCCACCGGCCTTTCGGCGTCGAAGCGGGCGAGGGCGCGGGTGCGCGTACTGGTTCCGGCGCGGCGGCCGTGAAGCACCGCTACGGACTGGGCGCGTCGCTGTGGGGCGGCCTGGCCGCCGAACGCGCGATCACCGAGTTCGTGCAGGACGAACTGCTCTCCCGCATGGTGTCCGAACAGGTGGCCTCCGGCGACCGGTCCGAGCCGTACGCGGGTCTCATCGCCGACCACGACATCGACGCGCACGTGCGTGCCCGGCTCCGCGACCACCCGCGGCTGCTGGCCTGCGCGATGCTGGACTTCTCCGACCGCCTCCCGGAGGCGCCCCGGGGTCCGCTGCCGCGGGAGACCGTTCCACTGGGAACGCCGGTGCCCGACCAGCACGCGGCCGTGGTGGAGCGGATCACGGCCGCGGGACACCGGGTGGCGGCCCACCGGCTCCAGGTGTTGGCGCACGGCACGACGGTGGTCCAGGTGCAGTGCCCGGGGCTAGAGCGGTTCCACCTCGTCACGCAGGGGCACGTGGCCCTGCCCGGAGCACGCGGCCGCAGGTCGCGGGCCGTGGGCACGGAGCGGGACGCCGGGTGAGGAATTCGTGGCCGCGGTGTCGACTCAACGGTCGGCGGCCATTTCCGTGGTGGTGGCATCATGTCCGCACACCGGGCCGTCCGCGCCTTCACACCGGATGGACCGACCTTGAACTATCGTGCCGGCCGATCCGCACCCGTGTCTTTGTCCGCGAGCCGGGAAGCGACACATCAATGGGTACCGCGTTCCCTTTCCGGCGGAATGACGCTGGGAGCACGGAGGACACCCGCGACCGCTGACGGCAGGAGGCGGGCGGGCACACCCGGCGCCATGGCCGATGGCAGCGGCGACGGCGACGGCGACCGGGCGGTGAGCCCCGCCCTGCCGCTCAGGCGTCGGTGGCGAACGGCCCGCCGGCACGAAAGGCCCGCTCCGCGAAGCGCTCACCGATGAGCCGGTGCGCGGCCGCGTCCGGGTGGAGCCGGTCGGGCAGCGGCAGCTCGGCGTGGTCGGCCTCTCCGTACAGGTCGCGGCCGTCGAGGTAGTGCAGGTGCGCGTCCTGTTCGGCCCGCTGCTTCACGATGCGGTCGAGTTCGTCCCGGATCACCGTGAGGGTCAGCCTCCCGGCCGCCCGGTCCGCGGGGTCGCCCGTGGCCCTGAACCGCAGCTTTCCGCTGCTCAGTGCCTCGGTGTCGAAGGCGCCCGGCCCCGGGGTGTCCTCGTGGATGGGGCACAGCAGCGCCGAGACGACCAGGAGCGGCGTGTCGGGATGACCTTCCCTGATGGTGTCGAGGAAGCCGTGCACCGCCGGGGCGAAGGCGCGCAGCCGCATCAGGTCGGCGTTGACGATGTTGATGCCGATCTTGACGCTGATCAGGTCCGCGGGGGTGTCACGCATCGTCCGGGCGGTGAACGGGTCGAGCAGGGCGCTGCCGCTCAGGCCCAGGTTGACCAGTTCCACCCCGGCCCGGAAGGCGGCCAGCGCGGGACAGGTGGTGGTGGGGCTCGCGGCGTTGGACCCGTGGCTGATCGAACTGCCGTGGTGCAGCCACACCCTGCGGCCCCGGTCGGGGACCGGTTCGACGGGTGCGTCGGTGCGCAGGGCGACCAGCTCCGTGGTCTCGTTGTGCGGCAGCCAGACCTCGACGTCCTTGACGCCCTCGGGCAGGCGCGCGAAGCGGGCGACGCCGACGGGGCCGGGCCGCAGCTCCGCGGCTCCGGTGGCCAGGTGGACGACCAGGGTGTTGCCGCCCGCCACGTTGACCTGATCGGCCAGGTGCCCGTCGACGACCAGGTCGTAGACGCCGTCCGGGCGGGGCGGGGCTCCCACGTGGACGCGCTTGGTCGGCAGCGTGTCCAGTTCGACGGCGGTGGCCCGGGTGCGGAAGGCCAACCGCACGCCCGACGGCTGGGACTCGGCCATCGCCACCTGCGCGTCGCCGCTCTGGTGGCGGGCCCAGGCGGGCAGCCGGTGCGGGAGCACGCCGTGTTCGGTGTGTTCCAGGTCGAGGGCGCCCCGCAGCAGGTCGGTGACGGGTGTGGTGATCCAGTGCTGTTCTGTGCTCATCGTTCTCTGCCTGTGGGTGTCGTGTGCGGTCTGCGCCCCGCGCGGTGTGCGCGGTGCACACGAGGCTCGTGGTGTGCGCGAAGCGCGTGGTGCGCATGGCGGGCGAGGCGTGCGCGACCCGCATGGTCCACGAGGTGTGCGCGTGGCACGTGGCCCGGACCTGTGGTGCGCATGGTGCGCGCGGTGCACGTTGGTGGCTTCGCCGGGGCTGCGCTCAGGGCGTGGGCCAGTTGCGGAGCAGGGTGTCGAGGGCGTCCATGGCCCGTGACCAGCTCTCCTGCGACTCTGGGGCGCTGTGGCTGAACCCGCCCCCCGCCTCCAGGCTCACGTAGCCGTAGAAGACGCTGCCCAGCAGTCGGACGGCGTGCGTGTGCTCCGCTTCCGGGAGGTCGTAGCCGCGCAGGATCGACCGCGTCATCCGGGTGTGCCTGGGCCCCGCGCTCGCCGGCGCCGTCTCCGGGTCGAGTCTGAACTGCGCCGCGGCGTAGCGGCCGGGATGCTCACGGGCGTAGTCGCGGTAGGCGTTGGCCAGCGCGACGAGGGCGTCCTTGCCGGAACGGCCGGCGACGGCGTCGGCGGCGCGGTCCGCGAGTTCCTCCAGTGCGAGCAGGGCGATCCTGGTCCTGAGGTCGTGGGAGTTCCTCACGTGCGAGTACAGGCTCGCGACCTTGACGTCGAAGCGCCTGGCCAGCGCCGAGACGGTCACCTGGTCGAACCCGGCCTCATCGGCGAGCTCCGCCCCCGCCCGAGTCAGGCGTTCGCCGCTCAGTCCGGCCCGTGCCATGCCCCCACCCCCTTCGCCTAGTTCCCTAGGGATTCTCCCTAAAGCCTTTAGGTACTTCCTGCCACACTATAGGAAGATGTGGGCACACCGAAGGACCCGGCCATGAGAGGAGGCGCACATGGGGCCCGGTCTAGCCGAGCAGTTCGAACAGCAGGATGAGCAGGCCGATCCCGACCATCGCGACGAGGATGATGTAGCAGCCCACCGCGCCCGTGCTCCCCGGGTCGCGCGTGGGACCACGGTGGATGTCGTTCGCGCCCTTGCCCCGATCCGGGCGGCGGCGCGGCTTCTTCTTGGGCATCCCCCGCTCCCTTCCCTTGGGCGGGAGCCTAACCCGCGGCCCGCCGGTGGGCCAGGGCCGCTGACGGCCGTGTCCGGCACCGGCGGGAACGCGCGGCGAAGGAATCCGCGGACGGTCAGGAGTCGCGGCGCGAACCCCAGGGCGTGGTGGGCTGGAGCACGGCCTCCGACAGGGCGTTGGTGCGCAGGTGGGTGATCTTCTGGTACTCCGGGTCGGCGATCATGCGGCCGAACACCTCGCGGCTCGGATAGCGCACGACCAGGACCGCGTCCCAGTCCTGACCGTCCTCGGCGACCAGGGGCGCCAGCCCGTCACCGGCGTAGAGCAGTTCCGCCCCGTACTTCTTCAGGAAGCGGCCCGCCTTGCGCGAGTACTCCTCATAGGACGCGCGTCCACCGGGGGCGAAGCGTAGGAGGTTGAGCATGACGACGGGCCCTTCCCGCCCGTCGGCGAGCAGGTCCTTGAGAGCGCTTCCTGAGGGGTCGACGGCCATCGGTGGCTCCTTGTGTCGGGATCGGCAGGTCGGGGGCCGCCGGGCACGCGGGGTTCGCGATGCGCGCCGGCGCCTCCGAGCACCAGGATTTCATACCGTCCAGTCGGTATCCACCCTTCGACCTCCCCTCCTCGCGAC